>JAQUUX010000098.1 GCA_028693705.1 Lachnospiraceae bacterium
ACAAACGAATTAAGAAATATAAAGAAAAATGGTGTGCATAGAAAAACGACCACACAAATCTGTGTGATCGTTCATCTGCACTTTGTTTTAGATATTTGACCTGTCTACTTGACAGGGGGCATATCAATTTAACCAAATTCATCGTCAGGTCTTTTATTTTGCTGTCTTTATTCATCTCTGTGAAATCATTTCTACTGGAAGATTACATCCTTGCCATCCTGGGCAATTGCAATATAGGTTTTACCCGTGTTAAACTCCACTTCCTGTCCATTATCATCATAATAAATTGTAGGTGAATAATCACTTCCCTTTTGCCAGGTAATATGAATGCATTTTCCTTTTGTAAAATAATAACCATCCTGAGTATTATCCTGCACATTGAAACTCAAATATCCTTTTTTATCCAACTGACTCCAGGTAGTATTTTGTACCACCACATTTGCAAAGGTCAGCTGCTTACCGGTTCTGGCATCTACCTGGGCCTTGCCATGGAGATTTTTGTAATACAGACCATCTGCAGCATTATAAGTCAATGTACTCTTGGTATAGGAAAATACCTTAGACAGATCTATTTTTGTAGCGCTCATGGCATCTGCACCATACTGTGAAAGAGTATTGGTTCTCTCCGCAAAAGTAAAATGTTTGGCATTATAATAGGCATCCCGAAGGCTTGTCTGATATCCCAGTCTGGTACAGGCCTTCTTCACCCCGTCCGCAGAAATATAGGCATTATGCGGTGCGGTTCTGTCAGTAGATCGGAAGAAGAAACCTGCGCCCGGCGCTTTTCCACCAGTTCCATATTCATAAGTACCGGAAATATTGTTTACATCCGGTCCATCAATGGTTCCCTTCATATAGGCAACCCCGCCAAAGTGGATCAAAATTGGATCCCATTCTTTTGCAATCGGAATATAATACAGTCTGCAGCTTCGCAGATTTCCGATTCTGGATAAATTTGTCCAGCCGGGAATAATCGCCATCTGTCTGGAAATATTGCCTTCCTCCATGATCTCATACAAAACTTCTGCCTGACCAATTCCATAAGAGGGCTGAGCCTCCAGATCTGTTGGCATCATAACTGCCAGAGGGCGTAAATTTGCTTTATCAGCTGTTGTTGCTTCATTCGTATAAACACTCTTTGCACTGTTTTCATGATAAATACCTGTAGTTACTCTGGTGGATTCTGCTGTTGTAGTAGATTCTGCCAAATCTGCTGCCGTGTAATGATTCAGATATTTACCATAATAATTAGCATAGCTGTAACTATATCTGCCAAGCGGTTCCTGAACCGGTGTTTTCAGAGAAGTATAGGCACTGGATATTTTCTCTGATGCCAGGACTTCCGCATCTACCTGTTTTACATATGCCAGGATATCAAATGAAGCATTTCCACGTCTGCCTTCATTAATTCCCTGCTCCACAAACTGTCGAAGCAGTTCTGCCGGATTATTTCCGATAGAGCTCTGCAAATCCGGATTATTATTATAATAATATGTTGCATCAAATACCCTGGAATAATCCCTGCCATTGTAGGTAGTCGCTGTAACAGTAGCCGCCGGTCTGTTTAACAGATATGGATTATTCAGACAGTCTGCCATTACATTATAAAAAGAATCCGGAACGCCTGCCTTCTTACCCAGGTATTCTGCACAATAAGCAGCCAACGTATTATAGTCCATGGTATAACCGTTATCCAACAGCATTTCCAGGTTCCGATAGGCATTTTTTGCCAAATTCAGAGAAATCGCACTGCCCCCCAGCTCACTACTGTCAGCAAAGTTCCAATAATAACTTTCCACCTCGGTAATGTAAACCGGCGACCATGTTTTTCCATCCGTCACTCCAAGCTTTTCCTGTACATCTGCCATCGAAGTAAATGTAGTATTCCGATCAACCCCTGCTGCCTGTACCGGAAGCTTTACACCACCGATCATACCGGTACACAAAAGCAGAGCCAAGAAACCTGCGGTTCCCTTTTTTAACATTCCTGAAAACTTCTTAAGTATCTTATTTTCCTGTTGCATCACTTTTCGTCCTTATTTTTATAATTTTTTTAGTCTGTCCCTGCAATTATTTGATCACGATTCTGCCTGTGCCTGCCGGGTTCGCATACTGAAATCATCTGTTACGTTGAAAGATTCCGTCACTTTTTATCATATGTTTAATTTTATTATCTTTTATATTACCACACTCACATCGGTAATATAAATCCCATAACACTATAAATCCATTTCTTTGTGCTTTCGTCGGCAAAAGCAGCATCCACACTATTTCTTACTAACATTTGCAATTCCTCTTCTGACAAAGAAAATGTTTCCATCAGTTTCTGAAGCTCTGACTGTAAGGTGACCCCTGAAACCGTCATATTATCCGTGTTGATTGTAATTTTAATACCCTCATTCATTAACTTACGAATCGGATATTTTTCCATACTTTCAAAAATATTGGTATTTAGATTACTGGTAGGACAAAGTTCCAGAGTTACCCCTGTTTCTGCCAGCTCTCTGGTAAGCTGACTGTCCTCTAAAGAACGTACACCATGCCCTATACGCTTTGTGCCAAGTGCCACAGCCTCGTATACACTTTCGGGGCCCGCCGCCTCTCCTGCGTGTATTGTATACGGCACCTCAAGCTCCGTTGCCAGTTCAAAAAGATCCTTAAAATCTTCGGTGGGATAAAGTGCCTCTGCACCTGCAAGATCAATGGCGCATACTCCGGTTCCCAGATACTTCTTTGCCACATGCACAGTTTCCAGATTTTCTTTATGATTATCCTCACCGCGCATGCAGCACAAAATAAGATTTGCATGGAAATCACTTCTGCCCATCCCGGCAATAGCCGCTTCAACCACGTCGGCCTGAGAAAGACCTTCTTTCGTATGCAGCTGGGGCGCAAAACGAATCTCGGCATAAATCAATCCCTGCTCTTTCAATTCTTCCTCAAGATTATATACAGCTGTACTAATTGCTTCTTTGGTCTGCAGCAACAGGTTTATAAAATGGAATTTATCCAGATACTCATTTAGATCTTTGCATTCTTCACCGACCTGGAGGCGTTCCAACAGTTCCTCATCAATTAACGACAGTTTGATTCCCTGCAACTCTGCCAGCTCCTTAACCGAATTTAAAGATATTGATCCATCCAAATGCAGATGCAAATCAATCAGCGCATAATCTTTTGCCTGAAGCATTTCTTTCTCCCCTTTATTACCATTTCTTACAGTTTAAGCCCATTCCGGCTTATGTATTATTCGGCCTTCCAAAGACCATGTAAATTACAATATTCATAAGCAGAAACCACCTGATCTCCATCTGCCAATACGAATTCCGCTTTCGGAGCATCTGTGAAACTTAACACTCTTTTTTGACTTCCAAACTTCGTTTCCAATACAATCCACTGAATGAAATGAGCCTCCATCATGGGATGATCTACAGCACCAACCGTAACCGTTACTTTGTTACCTTCCTGTTTAATAACAGGCACATGCTTTTCAAATGCTCCATCAGAAGTTCCCGGTACCAGTTCTGTCATTGCTTCTCCACAGCACATGACCTGAACACCACTTTCCTTTACGTACTCAATAATATTTCCACAATGCTTACAAATATAAAACTTCATTCTGCTACCTCCATCGCTTCTCGCGTCATTGGAATCCGTTAACACCTTAGTTGTCTTATTTCAATATTATATCACGATTCCCTGCTCACTAATGTTCATTATATTATCTATTACCATTATTATTTGTTGAAAATATTTTATTCTGAATATCTCCAATGGTTATCTGTCCGAGATACGCATCACATTGTTCATTCATCTTACCATAAATTTCATCCATAATTGTACTCATACCGGATGCAATCATACAATCCATATCCACGCTGCCGGAGTGCCAGGAAGCTGCGACAGCTTTCTCCTGCAGCGTTTCCAAAACCTGCCGTAACGTAATACATTCCGACTGCGGTATCGCCATGTAGCCGCTTCCCATTCCCTCTGATGAGCTGACAAGTCCCCCATGTCTTAACTTAGACATAACCTTTCTCACCCTGGCCGGGTTCGTACAAATATTTTTTGCCAGTTCTTCACTGGTAACAATGCAATTTTTGTGCAATAAAAATACAAGTGCATGAACTGCTAGTGAATATTCTGCTGTCATTTTTCACCTACTTCAATTCTTCAATAATCTGAGCCCACTCTGCCTTGCTTCGGGATCCCAAATAAGATTCTCCCACAATACTGCCATTACTGTCTACGAAAAAAGTGGTTGGTACAGTATAGATTGTATCAAGTCCTGAATTGAGCAAATCTGTCGTTGGAAGCATATGGGTATAATTTGCTCCTGTCTGCTCTACCAGACTTCTGGCTTCCAGAATCTGCTCTTGGCTGATCGTACCATCTGAATCAAGTGTGTCGAGCACTACCCCGGCTATCTGTACTTTCTGATCTGCATATTCTGCACTTAGTTCTCCCAGCTCCGGCATCTCACTCAAACAAGGTCCGCAAAATGTTGCCCATACATTGACCATTGTCAGATCTGCCTGTGCAAAAAAAATTTCATCCAAAGCCTGTCCATCCAACGTCACACTACGAAAAGAACTCAAATCCCCCTGTTTATCCTCCCATGGCGTATTCACTGTTTCATATGGCCAATCCATGATACCGCCAAAATCTTTGACATTGGTATATCCCATTTCTTCTAATTTTGCAGTTGCCTGTCCACTTCTGTTGCCGCTCCTGCAATAAACCAAAATCTCCGCATCCATAACCGGCAGTAATTCCGGTTTGGTGTCTGTAATCTCTTCGTTTGGAATCAAAATTGCATTTTCAATATGCCCTGCATTATATTCCTCTTCAGTTCTCACATCCACGATAGTAATTGGATCTCCACTTTCCATTCTCTCATAAGCTTTCTCAGGTGTAAGAAGATTTGATCCTTGATTTTCCATACTTTCTTCCAATTCCTTCTCTCCCGTTTTCATTTCCTCGTTTTGCACTTCAGATTCTGTCTTTGTTTCACTTTGATTCATTCCGGATGAATCTTCCTTTGTATGATTTGACATACTGCCACAGCCCGCCAATAGCACAACGGTAAGGCCAATGCCTAAAATTGCTAATCCTCGTTTGCTCATATATAATCCTCCATGTGTATACCGCCAGTTACAATATTTACAGCAATTCATTGTTTTATGTGTTTTAACTGTAACAGTTTTAGTTACAGTTGTCAACAAAGTTTAAACTGTAGGTTAGCAACTAAAAAAAAATAATGTTTATAATGAGACGACAATGGTGTGGGTGTGTATCCTTCCATTGCCGTAAAACGAGGTTCAGCCGTGTATCGTATGCGAACAAGCACTGTAAACGCGTCTGTACTTAGTTCGCGTCTTGTGCGAACTTATGTACAGCTACGTGTTTACCGTAGTGAGAACGGGCTTGTGAGCATATGATACACGGCTGAACCGTCACTTTACATCAATCTTTATTCCTTTAAACTGCAGTTTAACTGAGTCCTGGTCATGTTAATCCGCCACAGTAAAATCGACCGTCACATTTCCATTTCCCACAGCCTCTTTTAAACCGACAGGATCATCTATCTTTCCTATTCGAGTATAGGAATAAGGTGTTTTGAAATCCTCATAGAAAAGAACCAGATAATCTCCTGCATATAACATAATGTCGCCATTTGCTATTGTCCCCACAGCCTCATCTTCATCAGATAATGCCTGCGGCAGCACATAGTATTTTTCATTGCCATTCATCTCTGTCATTTCAATAGACAGAGGTAACATATCATAAAATTCTCCTGCCGCCTTGGAATCTTTTAGTGTCGCAGTAAATTCCCTATCATTTACCACTACCTTAATATCTTTACTTGTATTTGTATGCATACTTTTTTCCTCTTTATTTTCATTTGCCATCACTTCATCCTGTTCAGCTGAACACGCTGACAAAGAAAACAACAACAGAAGCAACAAAGATAATGTTGCCGCTTTCACAATAACTTTTTTCATGAATTGGCCTCCTATTTACATTCTTTTTTGAGTCTGTAAATTAGAAAATCCAGACAGTCAATACACTTCTCTTTCCTGTGAACTGTTGCCAGCATATCTTCCTTATATTTTCCCAACAACTCTATCATTCTCAAAATATTACCGTTCTCAGCAAGAGCCATACAGTCTCTTACCTGCTCCTCACTGCATCCGGCATCCAACAGATTTTGTTGCAGAATTTCTTTTTTATTATTCGCATTTGCCATATCAGTTCCCCCTGCATATTTTCATTGTAATTGCTGTAAAAGAAATTCTCCAATATCTGTTTTCTATCGCAAGTTATTTATGTGATAAATAACTTTTGCTTATGCTATAATTATGAAAAAATATACTCAAACATAAAATAAATAACTTCTAAAATACAGGCGATTCTGATTGAAAAGTCAACCTTCATGGAGGTAAACAAATGGAAATCCGAGTTTTACGATATTTTCTGGAAATTGCAAGAGAAGAAAACATGACAAAGGCCACTGAACGTCTTCACGTTTCCCAGCCTTCACTGTCCCGACAAATGAAAGAGTTGGAAACAGAGCTTGGGAAAAATTATTTTATAGAAGCAATTATAGTATTCACTTGACAGATGAAGGAATGTTGCTCAGAAAACGAGCAGAAGATTTGTTAGATATGGCTGATAAAATTGAAGAAGAATTTCACTCCCTTGATCAAATGGCAGGTGGAGAAATCTTCATTGGATGCGCCGAATCCCATCTGATTAAATATCTGGCAAAAGCAGTAAAAAAATTATATAAATCTCCTCCTCTTATACGCTATCATATTACCAGCGGCGATACCGCCCAGGTAGCTGAAAAGCTGGATAAAGGACTATTCGATTTTGCTGTCATCGTGGAGCCGCCGGATCTATCCCATTATAACTACCTGGAAATTCCCGGAAGTGACGTATGGGGAACTGTTATGCGCTATGACCATCCATTAGCAGGCAAAGAAAAAATTACACTTGATGACTTAATTCCCTATCCCGTTTTTGCCTCCAAGCAGGCATTTAACAATGATTTTCCACGTTGGTGCGGAGAAAAAGCTGACAAGCTCAATTTCCTTGCCAGCTTTAATCTTTCCAATAACGCCGCTGTTTTTGCCAGAGAAGGGGTTGGTGTGACCCTTACTTTTCAAAATCTTGTGGACACCAGTTCCCAGAGTGAATTGGTTTTTCGCCCGTTATATCCCAGGTTGGAAACTAAAATGTATATTATCTGGAAAAAGTATCAAATATTTACCCCTGCTGCCGAACTGTTATTAAATGAACTGCAAAATAGTTTAAACTAGCAGTCTGTGCGCGTATTTATCAGGCACACGGCAAAATATAAAATTTATAACGTTCCCACGTTCTTCATTTTTTTAATGATCTCTTCCAGGGCTTCCATCAGAGCCCTGGCCTGATCAAAATCATTCTTTTGAATCATTTTCTGGATTCTGAGTTCCAGTTCCTTCTTGTCCTGTTCTAACAGCAGATAATCCTTGTCAAAATAATTGGCATAGATCATCTGACGGAACTTTCTGGTACTCATTTTTCGTACTGTATTGTTCTCTACAAACAGAACATAATCCACACAGTTTGCTACCGTATAAAAATCATGAGACACCATCAAAACCGCTCCCTGATATTCAGAAACAGCTTCTTCCAGTGCAATCTGGGCATAGATATCCAGATGTCCTGTAGGCTCATCCAACAGTAATAAATTTGCCTTTTCCAGGGAAAGCACTGCCAACTGGAATAAATCCCTTTCTCCTCCGGAAAGTTCATTTATCTTCTGTTCCAATATATCCTCTTCAAAGCCATATTTTACTAAATATGCCAGAGCGTCCTGCTTTTTCACAAAACCTTTTGTTTCCAGGACTTCCATTACAGTCTTTTCCACATACCGTGCTTCCGTAAGTGTGGAGAACATCTGTACTTCTACTGTTTCACTAATCTTAATCGTGTTATTTTTATTTTCAAATATATCATTTAAAAGTGTTGTTTTTCCGGTTCCGTTATTTCCTACAATTGCCACATGATCTGTAGGCTTCATTTCAAAATTAACATGCTCTAAAAGTTGCTCATCAAACGCTACACTATAGTCAGTTAAGGATAGAATATCGCCTTCTTCCTGCATTTCTCCAAGTGTAAAATGTATATCCGGCTGTTTGATTTCCACAAAAGGAGCTTTAATCTTTCTTGCTTTCAAACGATCTACCAAAGTCTGTCTGGCATGAACGGCACGTCCAAGGGAAGCATTATCAAACATGGTAGCTTTGGCTCTGGCTTTAGTCAATATCGCACTTTGTCTGTCGATTTCTTCCTGATCCTTTGCTTCAGCTTCCTTTAAATCAATCTTTGTAGCCAATAATTCAAAATTGTATTCAATATGGGTTCCGTCGAATTCCTGAATATCCGTATTCTCCAACTGTAGAATTTTATTAAAGCAATGATTTAATAAATATCTGTTGTGAGTAATCACAAGAATGGTTCCCTTGTGGGCATTTATCAAATTCCTAAGTGCATTCAAATGTTCAAAATCCAAAAACACATCCGGTTCATCCATAATCAAAAGGCCGGGGAGCTGCACCATTTCCTTAATGATCTGAACCAGCTTAAATTCTCCTGCACTAAGGCGGTTAATGTTCTGCTCTTCCAGCTTTTGCAGATTGGCAATTTTTAGCTGTTTCTTAATATTACTTTCATAAGCATCCCCGTCTATTGCACTAAACTCATCCAACGCTTCCTGATATTCTGCAAAGATATCCTCCAGATCCTCTGCTGTTTCCATCTTCTTGCAAAGATCAGCAATCAGCTTTTCCTGCCTTACAAACTCCTGGCTCACATACTGAAAAACTGTCATTTCACCTTTAGGGTCATGCTGTGAAAACTGGCTCACGTATCCGATCCGGTTCACACCTTCCATTTCTATTTTACCATCATACAGATAATCCTCCTGATGCATGAGAATATCTATTAAAGTACTTTTACCCGTACCATTGGTTCCGATCAATGCACAATGGGCTTTATTTTCTATTGTAAATGATACTTTTTCATATAAATCTTTCTGCGGATATCCGTAGGATAACTTTTCTACTTTAATCATATACTCTCTCTATACCTTCTTATCTGTTTTTCACCCAAAAATGCCTTTACTTTTATGTTGAACACATTCCTGTCTCAAAAACTCCATGTTAATGCTTTTGTTAGTATACTCGATTGCTTTCATATTGTCATCCCCGCGTTGAAATACAGTGTTTTATTATTCTTTTTTATTGTTAAACTTTTCAAAAAGTTTATAATATTACCTGAATCCGTGAAACTCACGGATTAATCATAGCAAGTCGCACAAAGTGTATGGTTCTCTTCGAAAGAAGTGTATATTGTGCGCTTGCCTGCTTTCAAATATCGTTTATTAAGCAGACGTTCATAAATTATCCGTCTCTTAATAAGCCACATAGTGGCTTCTGTTATTTATCAGTTATGC
>JAQUUX010000017.1 GCA_028693705.1 Lachnospiraceae bacterium
GTAAAAATTTCCATTTTTCATTTAATTATATTTAAAAATAACATGATAAAATATAAAAATCACATTGACCTTCACGTTACGTTAAGCCTTATCATAAGATTATCAGGAGGTAAGAAATAAAATGACATACACGATTAAAAAACTGGCAGTACTTGCCGGAATCAGTACCAGAACACTACGCTACTACGATGAGATTCAATTACTGACTCCCAAACGAATAGAAGGATCAGAATATCGAATCTATGGCGAATCAGAAGTGGATCGACTTCAGCAGATCCTGTTTTACCGGGAAATGGGATTGGAACTGTCTGCCATAAAAAAGATTTTGGACGCAGAATCTTTTGAGCAGATAACCGCACTTAAAAGTCATCTGACAGAGCTGCAAAAAAAACGCAAACGTCTGGACCTCTTGATTGATACCGTAACCAAAACCATTCAAAAAGAAGAAGGAGAATATGAAATGAGTGATCAGGAAAAATTCAAAGGCTTCAAAGAAGCCATGATACAGGAAAATGAAAGAAATTATGGAGAAGAAATCCGCCACAAATATGGAGATGAGACCGTGAATGCAGGCAATGCTAAAATGATGAATTTGTCAGAAGAAGAATATCAGAATCTGGAAAATCTGAGAGTTAAAATAAATGAAAAGCTGCAGTCTGCTGTATCATCAGGAGCTAATCCCAAAGGATCAGAAGGCAAAGAAATCGCAGAACTTCATAAAGCGTGGCTTAGTATTTCCATGCCGCAGTATTCTGCTGAGATTCACAGAGGACTTGCAGAAATGTATATCGCAGACGAAAGATTCACCGCGTATTATGACAGCAAGGTTTCCGGCTGTGCACAATTTTTAAGAGATGCTATTATTGCAAACATTTAAATATCACATTTCTTATGTGAAAACGAACAGGCCAAAACAAGTAGATAATGTTTTGGCCTGTTCTCTATAAAGAATAATAATGAGGAATAATATCCTCATAATGTCCATCCTTCATTAAGAATCCCTTCGGGATCACACCCAACTGGACAAATCCCAGTTTTTTGTAAAGAGCCAATGCCGGTGCATTGGTGCTAACTACTGCATTAAATTGCAGTACTCTGTACTTTAATTCTTTTGCTGTCTTGATACAATGTGTTACCAACTTCTCTCCGATATGCTGACCACGAATATCTTTTGCCACAGCATAGCTGGCATTACAGATATGTCCGCATCTTCCTACGTTGTTTGGATGTAAAATGTAGAGACCAACGATTTTTTCTGTTTCTTCATCATAGGCAATACCGGTATAGGACTGGCTTTGGAAAAACTCTCTTCCGGTTTCAGCTGTGAGCTCATCTATTTGTGGGAATGCCACACCGTCTTCTACTACCTGATTCCATATTTGGATCGCTGATTCGGTGTCTGCATCGGTGTATTTTCTGATTTTGATGTTCATCTTTGGAATGCCTTTCTTGGATTGAAATTTTATTTATTTTACTGCTTGATGAGATAAATGTAAACTATCATACCTTTATTGGGTAGCCGCAGGCCGGAACCGAACCGGCACGGATCTTGTCCCCCTGTAGAGGGACAAGCGTATAACTCCCGCGGCAAGGCGAAGCCTTGCGCGAAACTTTCCTTACCATGTCTGGTTGACACTGTTCTATGGCATAAAAAAAGCACCACGCTTTCGCATGATGCTTTTTTTATGCCGCAGGCCGGAATCGAACCGGCACGGGAGTATAAGTCCCGCAGGATTTTAAGTCCTGTGCGTCTGCCAGTTCCGCCACTGCGGCAGATGGATGGAGGTGGATTCGAACCACCGAAGCAATTTGCAGCAGATTTACAGTCTGTCCCCTTTGGCCACTCGGGAATCCATCCATTTGGCAACGCCAATTACGTCAGAAATTATAACATTCTCCTACATGAAATGCAAGAAATTTTTCTTTTTCGTTTTGCTGTATTGCAAAACAATAGCAGAAGTTTTCGGCAGGGTAATCGTAACTTTTCCACCTATAATAGGATACTCTTTTTTTTCTGTGGTAAATCCCTGCTCTGTTGACAGCATCAGGCGCTGCATTACACCTTCTTTTGGCACACCGATTCGCCATACAGCAATATCTCTGGTAATCTCTTCTTCCCCATTATTGAGTAATACCACCACCTGGTCCTCAGGCTGGAAACGACCATAACCGATTACATTATATTCTGCTATCAGTTCCATCATGGAACCACGCTTCAGACATTTGTTTTCCTTATGGATACGGATCATTTCTTTATGGAATTTGATCAGCTCCTGATCTTCCTGTCCCCATGGATAGCTTCTACGATTATCCGGATCTGTAAAACCACAGACACCCGCTTCGTCACCATAATAAATCGTAGGTGCACCCGGCCATGTGAGCTGAAGTACAACTGCCTCTCTCATAACTGCTTTATTTATTCCTTCGTTAGCAGCCTCTGACCCCAATGAATTAGCCCTACCTACCTTACGGTTTGTACGTGTCAGGAAACGGGAATGATCGTGATTCGATAATTCGTTCATTGCAGTAAACAACGATGGTGCCGGCATATCCGCGCCATGCATTCGCATAGCTGCAAAAAAGGCTGCTGCATTACCCAGTAAATCTGCACGATAATCATCACTATGTTTTTGCATGCCCGTAAGGAACCAGGAAACCGGTTCCATAAAAGCATCATAGTTCATGACTGTATCCCATTCTCTATTGAACAGCCATTCTTTTGGTGATCCGTAGTGTTCCGCCAATACAATTGCATCCGGGTTTGCCTGCTTTACAGCACGGCGAAACTCCTGCCAGAAATAATGATTGAATTCCGGACTATGCCCCAGATCTGCTGCTACATCCAGACGCCATCCGTCAGCATTAAACGGTGGTGATACCCATTTTTTACCAATATATAATATATACTCCTGCAGTTTTCTGGAGGCTTCAAAGTTTAGTTTAGGAAGCGTATCATGCCCCCACCAGCCATCATAGGTTGTGTTATATGGCCATCTTCCCTGATTCCCATCATGCCACTGGAAAAAATCATGGTATGGACTTTCATAGTCTACAAAAGCACCCGGTTTATAGCCATTTTGCTTATTATATATCTTTTCTCTGTCCAGCCATTTATTAAAAGATCCACAATGATTGAATACACCATCCAGAATCACTCTGATACCACGTTTATGAGCTTCCTTTACCACCTTGGCAAACAGTTCATTACTAGCCTCCAAATTCACAGGATCTGTTACTCTGGTAATATATCGGCTGGCCTTTGTATTATCCACTTCTCCTTCCGGAAGAAGCTCTCCCTCATCTTTTACAATCTTACCAATGTGAGGATCAATATAATCATAATCCTGGATATCGTATTTGTGGTTAGATGGAGAAACAAACAGCGGATTAAAATAGATCACTTCTATTCCCAAGTCCTCCAGATAATCCATTTTATCCAATACACCCTGCAGATCTCCACCATAGAACTCTCTAACGTCCATCTGTGCCGGGTACCGGTTCCAGTCCTCTACTTTTCTGGTCTGTTCATTGATATAAGAATATTCACCGGTTAATACATCATTGGATGTATCCCCATTGTAAAAACGATCCACTAAAATCTGGTACATAACTGCACCTTTTGCCCAGTCAGGCGTACGAAATCCCGGAATAATGGTAAATCGATGAGCTTCATCTGCTTCCCTTGCAAAACCACGGATATCATAAATACAGGTGATTCTTCCGGAAATCACCTCAAAATAATAAATTAGTCTTTCATTTTCTAACTGTAGAGTTGTCAGGTAATAGTCAAAATTTTCATCTGAATAATTCTTTACCATCAGATGCTTCTGACCTTCTGTCACAAGAAAAACCCGATCTATATTGTTCTTTCCGGCACGAAACTTAATGGTAACAGGATCATAAGCACTTGGCTCCGCCGGTATTACATAATTTTCTGATGTATCACTAAACAGAGCTTCCTTTTTCAAAATTGGAGTCATCCCTGCAATATATCTTTGATTACTTTCTACTTTATTCAGTTGCTCTAAATTTATGTTTTTAGCATCCATGTAATAATTCTACTCTATCTACAATTTTCTTTCAAGCATTCCCTCTTTCCCCTAAAATAATACAGTTTACTTACAAGAACATCTTCCTCAATTTCTGCTTTTGGGCAGTAAAAAAGACAGCCTAGGAATTGACTGTCTTTTTTAGAGAAGGTATTTCTTTCTTATGGGGTATAGCAAAAAACTATATAATGTATTGGGGGGTTACAAGTATTATATTAGCATTCGACCTTTTTCGCGTCTAGATTTAGGATTCACAAATATTACAATTACTTTCGTGAAAAATTGGTAAACATGCACAAAAATAAGTGTACACATTTACCAATTTAGTCTTTTCATATTCTATTAGGCTCTAGGACCAGAGTACTAGGCTTCTTTTTCAAATAATGCTTCAAATTCTGCCTGATTGATCTTTTCTTTCTCTAACAGGAGCGCTGCACAGTCATGTAATACCTGCATATGCTCTTCGATAATGGCTTTTGCCTTACCATAACAATCATCCACAATATTTTTTACTTCTCTATCGATGTCACCGGCAATTGCTTCCGAATGACTTCTTGGATGAGCCATGTCTCTGCCAATGAATACCTCTTCATCATCGTCATCATAATTTACCACACCGATATTAGTAGACATACCATAACGGGTAACCATTTTTCTAGCTTCCTTGGTGGCTTTTTTAATATCACTGGAAGCACCTGTGGTAATATCATCAAAGATCAATTCCTCGGCGATTCGTCCGCCCAGAGAGACCATGATATCCTGGAGCATTCTGCCCCTGGTCATGAACATCTCATCCTTTTCAGGAAGTGGCATGGTATAACCTGCTGCGCCAACACCTGTAGGAATAATGGAAACTGTATAAACAGGACCAACCTCAGGCAGTACATGGAATAGTATTGCATGTCCCGCTTCATGGTATGCTGTAATCTTCTTCTCTTTATCAGAAATGATACGGCTTCGTTTCTCAGAACCAATACCGATTTTAATAAATGCCTTTTGAATATCACTTTGTGAAATAAAAACCCGATTATCCTTTGCAGAATTAATCGCTGCCTCATTTAACAGGTTTTCCAGATCAGCTCCTGTAAATCCAGCTGTTGTCTGTGCAATCTGTTTTAAGTCCACATCATCACCCAGCGGTTTATTCTTGGCATGCACCTGCAGAATCTCTTCTCTGCCGCCCACATCAGGTCTGCTCACTGTAATCTTACGGTCAAAACGACCTGGTCGCAAAATAGCCGGATCCAGAATGTCCACACGGTTGGTTGCTGCCATAACAATAATACCTTCGTTAATACCAAAACCATCCATTTCTACCAGCAGCTGATTCAGAGTCTGTTCTCTTTCATCATGTCCGCCACCCATGCCGGTACCTCTTTTACGAGCTACCGCATCGATCTCATCGATAAAGATGATACATGGATTATGTTTTTTTGCTTCCGCAAATAAATCTCTTACACGGGAAGCACCGACACCAACAAACATTTCCACAAAATCCGAACCGGAAATACTGAAGAATGGTACATTTGCTTCGCCTGCAATTGCCTTTGCCAGCAATGTTTTACCGGTACCGGGAGAACCCTCTAAGAGGACGCCCTTTGGTATTCTGGCACCTACCTTGGTATATTTAGCAGGATCCTTTAAGAAATCCACTATTTCTTCCAGATCCTCTTTTTCTTCTTTTAAACCGGCTACTTCCTTAAATGTAACTTTTCCGTCTCCCATAGAGAGTTTTGCACGGCTCTTTCCAAAATTCATCATTTTGGAATTAGCACCACCACCGGAGTTCTGTGCATTCATGATCACAAAGAAGAAAACCACTACTACCAGTATAATCAGCATTGGCAGTACGTCTGATAAAAACCAGCTTTCTCTTGGAACATCCTTTACTACCGGATCAAAACCAGCGTCTTTTACTACTTTTTTTATTTCCTCGATATCTGTTACATACAGAACCTTATCTGTTCCATCCTTTAATGTGATCTCCACAGCACCGGTTGGTGTTTCAGCGTTCGGCTGTAATACCACATCTACGATGTCACCATCCTCCAGATCCTGTGTCATTTGTCCATAGGTGTAGGAATCATCCGTTGTCTTAATGGTTCCTATCCAGACGGTCAGAAGTAACAGAGCAATAATCAGCATGAAATAAAAATTTAAATTCTTACCGCCCTTATTCACCTTAACCTCCCAGGTAAAGTTTTTTCTTTACCTATTTCTTTTATTTTCTCAATCAAACTTTACAATTCCAATGTATGGAAGATTTCTGTAATGCTGGTCATAATCCAGTCCATAACCAACTACAAATTCATCCGGTATCTCAAAACCGGTGTAATCCACCTGGACATCTGTTACACGACGTTCCGGTTTGTCTAACAGAGTACAAAGCTTTACGCTTTCCGGTCCGCGGCCTCTTAGTACCTCCAGCAGATAACTCAGTGTTCTGCCTGAATCTACAATATCCTCCACAACAATTACATTCTTATCCTTTAACGGCTCATCCAAATCTTTTACGATCTTCACAACACCACTGGATTTTGTTGCACTTCCATAACTGGAAACAGACATAAAATCTAATGATACCGGCACTGTAATACGCTTTGCCAATTCACACATAAAAAAACTGCCGCCCTTCAGTACACACACCAGATGTACTTCTTTTCCAGCATAATCTTTACTGATCTGTTCACCGATCTGTTTGATCTTCGCATCTACTTCTTCTTCCGTCAGTAATACCTCAACATGTTCTGCCATTTAACACAGGCTCCTTTCTCCTTGGTTCTATATACTTCTGATCAGATTATTCATTATTTTCCTGATCTTCCAGAGTAATCTCCAAAATCTGTTTTGTTGTATCGGTTACCCTGTAGTACGTACTGATACGATGTCCTACGACCCATAAAATATGATTTCCTTCTGCAATTAAAGGAAGCTTATCCCTTTTTGTCTGTGGGATCTTTTCCTGTATCATATATTCCTTAATGGATTTTTTACCGAAGGTATCATTAATGGTTAGATAATCGCCTATTTCACGATTTCGAATAATCAGACATTCAACTATTTTATCATAGTCAAACCATTTCGTATATCTTTTTTCGGGAATTCGTTGGCTTTTATTCCTCGGAAAAACCCGCATAATAAAGGATTTTTTCCCGTCAAACCCAAATTTGCCTTCCGGCTTTCCCTCAATTTTAACAGGAACTGGTTTCTGCTGTGTTTTCCATTTTTTTTCCTGCCTCTGGTCTTGTTCCTGTTTATAAAATTTCACAACATCAAATTCCCGTACAGCCCGTAATCCATATGGCAGTAAAACCTGTTTTCCGCTTTCTTTTTGGAAAAGTGCCATAATCTGCATGACATGTACAGAAGAAATGTCTTTTCGACTTTCCGTTAATTTTTCTAAGGTTTGTAGAATTACATATTTTTGCAGAAATTCATCGGCTTTCAAGAATGCGTTGACCCGGATCTGTAACATGGAAACAGCCTCCGTCCCATCTGTTTTTTCTCCTGATGCGCAAGTCACACATTCTGCGAATACCTTTCCGGCCTGCCGTCTGATATAATCATCTGCTTCTCCAAACATTTCCCCTGCGCTGCATAAATGCGCGATGCTTTGCTCGCTGATTTCCCGTTCTGCAAAAGGAATCATAAAGTGGCGGATCTTATTTCTGGTATAAGTATCCTCTTCATTAGTGGAATCTATACAATAAGTAATTTCCCGTTCTGCCAGATATTCCTCTATTTCTTCTCTGGTAAGACACAGCAGCGGACGAATGATCCGATCTCTCACCGGACGTATTCCGGCCGCTCCAGCCAGCCCCGTCCCCCTGAATAAGTGGAACAAAATAGTTTCTGCCCTGTCATTTCTATGATGTGCAACTGCTATTTTGCCATAATTTCCATTATACTTAAGCAATTCACCAAAACAGTGATAGCGGATCTGTCTGCCCGCCTCTTCAGTTGAAATTCCAAGTATTTCTGCTACTGCGGGTACATCTTCCTCCACCAAGGTAAATGGAACCCCGTTTTCTCTGCAAAGGAGCTCTGCATAACAGGCATCCTGTGCGGCATCCATACGTACCCCATGGTTTACATGAAGGGCTGCTATATGAAAAGGTATTTCCTTCTGTAATTCCAGAAGCATGAAAAGAAGGCAGACAGAATCTGCCCCTCCTGATAACCCAATTACCACGGTTTCATCCGCTTCCAGCATATGATATTGTTTTGCATAATTCCTAACTTTTTCTAACAGGATATTTTCTCGGGATGGTTTCATACCATCAATATATCCAAATTCCTGCCACTAGTCAAACAAAACCATTCTCCCATACTCCAATTACCACTACTGTCATATCATCCCGCACTTTTCCAGCAATGCTTCTTCTCCAATCCCCTAAGAAAATCCATCCTGAATTCCATCTGACAGTAAAATAATCAGATCTCCATCCTGAAAAGTACGCTCCATGATCTCCGGTCTGATGTCGTAGAAAATACCCAGAGGCAAAGTTCTGGCTGTAATCTGCTCCACCAGATAATCTCTTTTCAAAAAGGACGGAGCTGCGCCAACTTTCATGCATTCCAGCTTCCCTGTATAAAGGTTCAACTGACACAAATCCAGCGTAGACATGTTTTGCTCATTTCTGCCAGTGATCAGGGAACCATTTATCATTTTCACTGCTGTATCCAGACTATATCCTGTTCCCAGGAATTTCTCCAATAGTTCAATTACATTTTCACTGTCCGAACATGCTTTTTCTCCGGATCCCATACCATCAGATAAAATTACCGTGAGAATACCCGTGTCCAATTCTTCAATGGAATAGGTATCTCCGGATATTTTTTCATTTTCTTTTACTGCTTTTGCTACACCCGCAAGATAATGAAATCTGGGTTCTTCCACAAAATGAAATTCCTTTTTTTCATTTGTTGGAAAAAACGGACAATCTTTCCCACATACCATTCTTTTGTCCATGACAACCGACAGTGCATTCGCTACATCATTGGCTGTAAATCCTGAATTTTTATATTGCTGCAGACTCATGGTAATCTCTATAAATCCTTTTTCATTTCTATAGAGTGTGATCTGATCCAGAAGCACATTTGCTTCTTTCAGCATTCGATACAGTTTTTTATAAGATTTTTCATTCATATCCAGACAGTGATAGGTCTCTTCTGTCACTTCTGTCAAAATATCTGCAGCTTCTTTTAAATGGCTTGAAACCATAGCCCTGTTTTCTGACAAACGTTTTTGCCAGATCAGACTCTCTTTTTCTAATAAAAACTTTTCACCTTTTTCTATTTCTTCTCTATTATCAGCTGTTTCTTCTTCATTCTCTTCCAAAACCATATCTGAAAAGGTATCTGCCAGATCTCTGAAAGACTCTGCATAAGCCAATAATTTTTTCCTTCCCATCTCCGGTACCAGCAGCCTTTTTCTATTCTCCTCTTTTTCTTCTCTCTGCATTCTCATACAACAATCACGCCTTTCTGCCACTTCTTTTTGCCACATTACATATTTTGTAATAGTAGAACCATTATAAAAGTCTATGCGCGATTATTTTGTCACTTTACTGAAGCTCACAAAAAAAGCAGCCGTTTTGCATAAAAAATGCAATCGTCTGCTTTATTTCTCCGGTACAAAAACAATTTCTCCCGGGTAGACAAGTCCTAATTTTTCTTTTGCGACTTCTTCCACATACTTCTTTGTCTTTGTATATTTTTCATATTCTTTTATTTCTTCTGACCGTACCTGTTCTTCTTCAATCTGGGATGCTAATGCCGCTTCTTTGGTTGCGTAGATGTCTCTCTTGCGTCTGAGATCATTTCCGCTGATACATACCACTGCCAACAGCATGACAAGAACCAGTGTTACCAGGAACATACCGAAGCCATTTTGTCTCCGTTTACGGTAAGCAACTTTTCTTTTTGCCATATTGCCTCAATTCTGCTATATAATATATAACATTTTCATCGTTTACATAATACTATTCTAAACAGTTTCCGAAACTGCGTCAACTTCTTTTTCAGTATTCTGCAATGTCTCTTTATCCTTGTTCCATAGCGGTAGATACTACCTTTCATTTTACGCTGTGCTTTTCCTAAAGGGCTTTTCACTCTGCGACATATTTTTCCTATATAGGCATCGCTGAAACTCTTTCTTTTCAGACATAATTTGTGAATAGAGCGATATACTGCCATCATAATATTTACATATGGCCTGCTCACTGTTTTCCAGTACACCAGCATTCCTATTCCGATTCCCGCAATTGCAAACCATCTGATCTCACCATTGTTCTCCCGGTACAGCATCAGAAAGACTGATGGACACCAGCAGAAAATTGGTGTCGTCCAGAATGGTATGACTCATAGGCGCCTACTTAAACAATCTGGAAATCAGGGATTCTCTCTTTATACCTTGATTGCCGGCCTCAGAATAGGTCAGGCTATCCACCATACCCGTAATATCCACTTCTCCCTTTTCCAAGGTCAGTCGGCTGACATGCAGTTCTTTTCCCTTGACCATGAGCATTCCCTGCTCGGTTTCCAATAAAATCTCATTCACATCAAAGGATAATACATCCTGAACACCGCTGATCAAACAATTTTTTCGATCCGTCATATTCAGTTTATGACTTTTCTGATGATTGATATTTAATTCTTCCATCCAGATATCCCCCCGATTTCATTCTTTTTTAAATATATGAAATCAGAGCTGTTTCTAGTACTATATTTTCTTTAAAGATAGCGGAACATATCCTTGGCATCTTCCTTATGAACACTTTCCTGTATATCCAATACTTCTACTTTTACATCTTTTGTTCCAAACTGAATCGTAATCGTATCACCAACCTTTACATTGGTAGACGCCTTTGTCGGTTTATCATTGATCAACACCCTTCCACTGTCACAGGCATCATTCGCAACGGTTCTTCTTTTAATCAGGCGGGATACTTTTAAATACTTATCTAATCTCATCTTAATCTCCATTTCATTACACTGCGTTTCTCTTATAGATGAAAAATAGGAACCAACAAATGTTGGTTCCTACCTTATTTATTCATTCTTCATTTAAAGTAACGACTATGCGTTAACTTCGTCTTTCAGAGCTTTACCAGCTTTGAATTTAGGAGCCTTAGAAGCTGCGATTTTCATAACAGCACCACTCTGAGGGTTTCTACCTTCTCTTGCTGCTCTTTCAGCTACTTCGAAAGTACCAAATCCAACTAACTGAACTTTTTCACCCTTCTTTAATTCGTCTGCTACTACAGTTGTAAAAGCCTTTAATGCTGCTTCTGCGTCTTTCTTAGATAATCCTGCTGCATCAGCCATAGCTGCTACTAATTCTGTTTTGTTCATTCCGAACTCCTCCTCCATTATGAGTTTTCCATATTTATATTATGCCCACTTTCGTGAGCACCTATATATAATTTATAGACAAGTTTGCGGCTTTTGTCAAGGTAAATTTGGCGTTCACGCCTATATTTACGCATTTTTACGCGGTTCAAAGGTCGCGATCAGAGTATCTATTTTATCTGTCAGTATCTGTTCCTCCGATAAACGACATTCTCGCCCGATATCAGCCAGACACATTAACATCTCTCCTACCATATTCTCCAGAAAATCTGTGTCAGTTCCTGTCGTATCTGCCCGATCCCTTTTCATAGAATCCTGATTCATTTCCATATCTGCTGCCAGCATTTTCATTTGAGTCAGCAATTCTTCCATAATCGCAATATTGCTGCGCAAGCTTCTTCCCTGCTCGTACAACTTGTCTTTTTTCTTTAATACCTTTGTTGCTCTGGTAAGAGATGGCAAAGTTCTGGGTATTTCGCGCAATGGGGTATCCACCCAATTCTTTCCTTCTTTTTCCTTCTTTTTAATATCTTCCCAGGTGGCTAATACTTTTTCCGGAGTATCTGTCTGTCCCTGTTCTTCTTCAAAGACATGGGGATGCCTGCGAATCATTTTTTCACTGACCTCCTCCACCACATCTTCAAAAGTAAACAGGTTTTCTGCTTCTGCAATCTGGCTGTTCATGACTACCTGGAGGAGAAGATCCCCCAGTTCCTCTTTCATATTCTCCGGATCTCCTGTTTCCTGATAGATTCGATAGGAATCCAGATATTCTGCTGCTTCCTCCATCATACAGGGACGCAGACTTTCCAGCGTTTGTACCTTGTCCCAGGCACAGCCGTTTTCACTTCGCAAATCTCTCATAATCTCTAGAAAATCGTTAAAGGAATAAGGTCCTTTTTTAATTGGTATCATTTGTTATTCTCCTGTTTTTACCAGATCTGCAAAGGAATAGTTAATATCCTTTTCTTCTCCATCTACCTGTATGGTATAGCTTCTGGTATCATAGCCTTCTCTTCTCAACGTGACTACATGGCTTCCCGTAACCTTTGGGAAATTAACCGGTAAGATTCCGATATAGCTTCCATCCACATAAACCTCTGCACCTTCCGGCGACTCCAGATAAACCTTATATTTACTGTTTGTACCGGTTGCTGTATTTGTACTGGCAGAACCGGTTGCTGTTGTACCTGTTCCATTCCCTGACTCGTTTTCAGTTCCGTTTGCCGATACCGTATTTTCTCCGGAAGCTGTCTGTTCCAGGGCTACATTGATATTAGCAGCATCACTGCCGACTTTGATATATTGGGTAATAGTATCATAACCATCCGCACTTACTACCATCTGATGAATTCCATAATCCAGTTCCACCGGTCTGCTAAGATCCACTTCTGTTCCATCCACCACCATTTTGGCACTGGTTGGCGTTACTGAGAAAAGGATACTTCCCTGTTTCTTCTCTGCGATCTCAAGATCCCCGATATCCAGATTTACTTCCTCATCTCTTCCGATAGTGACTTCCTTCGTCCCGCCGGAACCCTGATTGGATATCTGCACAGAATAAGATCCTTCCGGCACCACCAGAAGCATTCCTTCGGTAATAGGCTGGATCAGCTCCTGTCCTACCTCGATCCATCCGCCTACAAAATATTCATCATTACTAAGTCGCAAATATCCATGCCCTTTATCCACTGTCACACTGTAAATTGTATGACCGATACCTTTTATTGTTAATGTATCCGCTGAATTGATATCCATGATTTCAGCCTGTTTATTTTGGGATACCACCAGCAAATCTTCGGTATAATTATAAATAGTGTCTCCTATGGTAAATTTCTTAGTAGGTTTATCAATGGTATATCTGTTTACTTCTGAATAACTCCAGGCATCCGGAGTGATCATGATACTGTTACAAAACTTCTTGGTCTTTAAAAAAGTAATATATACAATATCTCCTTGGGATAATTGTGATAACGAAATTCCTTTTTCGTATTTATCAAAACATTTCGTTGTTCCATTATAGCTTAGGGTGTAATTACGTCCGCTGTTAATATTCTGGAAAGTTATAATGCTTTCTGCTTCATCCAATTCTACCAGAACAGCTGTATCTGCTGAATCATAATCTCCCGGTGCATAGGCTACAAAATCTCCTTCTGTGTACTCTGTAGCTTCTGCAGGATCAGTTTTCGCATCTACTGCACTATTATTTTCCATGCCAATCAAATCCATTACTCTGTCCCTGGCATTCTGTACCAGATCCCCCGGTCCTGCACAGCCGGTTAGCAGAATTGCCGCCCCTGCCACAGCCACCAGTCTCCGTATTTTATTTTTCTTATCTTTTCTGCATTCTGTCACGTTTTTACCTCTTTATCACGGTGTATAACCTGTTTTCATGATACCATACACTCTTTTAAAAGGAAACGGGTGCCCTTCCAAATACCTGTTTCAGGAACAATCGCTTTTCCTGATCCTGATCAAGCAATCTGCTCAATTTCTCCATATTCTTTTCCGGAATCCACACTTTCCTGCTGTTATCATAAAAATTTACAATTTTCCAGAATTTCTCCGGATAGGCAAAACGTATATAAAGCTGTTTCATATCCTGTTCGCTAAGTGGCTGCTCAGTCTGATAGGCGGCAATAATGTTCCGTCCCATATCATCCGACCAGTTGTTTTTCTCCAGAAACTTTCGTAAAAATAAGTAAAGATCTCTTATCGGATAATCTCTGATCAGTCGTTCAAAATTAATAGCCGCCATTCCTTCTTCTGTAACGAGGATATTATGATATTGATAATCTCCATGACAGATAAATCCTTTTGATAAAATATCCTGTTCCGAATTTTGTTTTTCCAGGATACGAAGCTGTTCTGTCACAGCAAGTGCCTGTTCATAAAATGTATCTATCTGCTGTAATAAAAATCTTTCAAAGACAGATTTCTGTCCTTTTTGCTTTAAGAATTTTTTGACTCTCTTAATTTCTTTATTATGTCTGTCATATTCCTCAAGTAAATGAAAAACCGGTAATTCCAGCTCTTTATTTACTATCTGTCCATGGATTCTCCCTAAAAGACCAGCCGCCTTTTTACAATCTTCTACATCCCATATGTTACATTCATTTCCGGTAAAATATGTCTTAACCATATAGAAAATCCCATCCTGTTCCTTAAAAGTGACGGGATCCCCTTCTTTGTTCAGGATAATCTGTTCCACCTGTCCGATACCGGCAGCCTTCAGATTTTTAAGAATAGCATCCTGAGAAACGGCTTTTTCTTTTCTGCCACTGTATTCTTTTAAAATACAGGTTCCAAGGTTCGTCTCACATAGAATGGCGCCCCGACCTTTCCAGGTTCGAAGCACCTCCAGCTCATACTGCTCCAATATACTTACTGCTCTATCATTCACGCGGCAAACCTCCCAGTTCAAGTCATAAACTATCATATGAGAGGAGACCTTAAAGTATTACTTCAAATCTGCCCTTTCTATATATTTCGACAAGTTTTGCAACAAATATTCTTTCTTATTATGTTCCGGTATCTCTAATACATCCTGTAGCATTTCCTGTAATACAGATCCTAAGGTCTTTCCGGGCTGCATACCTGCTGCCATCAGATCTTTTCCTGTCACTGCCAGTTCTTTTAGAGAAACACATTGATTTTTATCCAGTACCTGGTGAAATATATCCCGGAGCATTTCCAGATTTTGCTCCTTTTCCTGCCTCTGAAAATCACTTTGCGCCATAAAATCGGCACGCTTCACTGCAAACAGTGATTCCATCAGTTCTGTACCGATTTTGTACATGGCGCGGCGCATACTTTTCTCTGTTTCCTGTATAAAGTAGTCGTGATAAAATACCAGCTTTGAAACAGTATATAATGTATCATTATCAAATTTTAAACGGCGCAAAACGGTATGACATATCTCTTCACTTTTTTTTGCATGCCCCTTAAAGTGATCGATTCCCTCTGCATCCGTAGAAATCGTAAGTGGCTTACCCATATCATGAAACAGCATGGCAAGCCGCAATATCTTATCCGGCTTTGTTTCCAGCATGCTATGAAGAGTATGCTCACCCACACTGTAACAATGATGTGGATTATGCTGCTTCGTTTCCATACAGCGATCAAATTCCGGTAAAATTACTGCGGTTATTCCCGTCTCATAAGCCACTCGCAACATATCCGGATGATCCGAAATAACGAGTTTTACCAGTTCAACCTGTATCCTTTCTGCACTGATTTTCTGCAGAGTCGGTGCCAATTCTGTAATAGCTGTTTTTGTATTATCCTCAATGGTATATCCTAACTGTGCTGCAAATCGCACTGCCCGAAGCATACGAAGTGCGTCCTCGCTAAAACGTTCCTTTGCGTTTCCTACACAGCGGATGATTTTTTTCTGTATATCATCCATTCCACCAAAAATATCGATCAGACCTTCTTCTTCGTTATAGGCCATGGCATTTATGGTAAAATCCCGCCGCTTTAAATCTTCCTCCAGGCTGGCAGTGAAGATTACCTCCTTGGGATGACGACTGTCCTCATATTCACCATCTATTCGATAGGTCGTTACTTCAAATCCCTCCCTTTCCAGCATAACTGTCACTGTTCCATGCTGAATCCCGGTATCAATGGTGCGGCGAAATAATTCCTTTACCTGTTCCGGTTTTGCCGAGGTGGTAATATCCCAGTCGTTTGGTTCTCTTCCTAGCAGACTATCCCTGACACAGCCACCCACAGCATAGGATTCAAATCCTGCAGCCTGGATAACCGACAAAATATATTTTACTTTTTCCGGCATTTCTATTCTCATGACTGTATCACTTCCTTACTTTTTATATTGTTCATTTTAGCATATTGTTTTCCAACAAAACAGAGAAACTCATTCAGGAGTCTGTCTCGCTGAATGAGTTTCTCTGAATTTTCATTTTCTCTTAATTCTTGTCTGCTCCACTATCTGAAGTGTGGCAAATTAATATGCTTTACCCCAGTATACCATCTTCTTAGCAGGCTTTCCGCAGCATACACATTTATCGGAAATTTCTTCCTGTTCAAAAGGCATACAACGGCTGGTAACAGCCAATTCTTCTTTAATCTTGTCTTCACATTCCTGACAGCCGCACCACATTGCTTTTACGAAACCTGTCTTCTCTGCAAAAATTCCTCTGAATTCATCCATATCATGAGCAACATAGGTATGATTTTCTCTATGAGTTCTGGCGCGTTCCAGCATTTCCTTCTGCATAGTTTCCAGAATCTCGCCTGCCTTTACTTCTACTTCATCCAGGGAAACTTCAATTTTTTCTCTGGTATCACGACGACAGATTACACACTTATTAGCTTCCAGATCCTTTGGTCCGATTTCGATACGAATCGGAATACCACGCATTTCCTGTTCTGCGAATTTAAATCCAGGGGATTTGTCTGTATCGTCTACCTTTACACGGAAGTTGCTGAGGCGATCCTTTAATTCAAATGCCTTATCCAGAACGCCTTCCTTCTTCTGCTGAATCGGGATGATGTCAATCTGGGTAGGAGCGATTCTTGGAGGCAATACCAATCCTTCATTATCGCCATGTACCATAATAACTGCACCGATCAAACGGGTTGTCATACCCCAGGAAGTCTGATGTACATATTTTAAAGTATTATCTTTATCTGTATACTGTATACCAAATGCTTTAGCGAAACCATCCCCAAAGTTATGGCTGGTACCTGACTGTAACGCCTTTCCATCATGCATCAGAGCTTCGATGGTATAGGTTGCTACTGCACCGGCAAATTTTTCTTTTTCTGTTTTCTGTCCCTTGATAACCGGGATAGCCAGCACGTTTTCTGCAAAGTCAGCATATACGTTTAACATCTGAATGGTTCTATTCTCTGCATCCTCAGCTGTTGCATGTGCAGTATGACCTTCCTGCCATAAAAACTCTCTGGAACGAAGGAATGGTCTGGTTTCTTTTTCCCAGCGGACAACAGAGCACCACTGATTACATACCTGTGGCAGATCACGATAGGACTGAACCACATTTTTATAATAATCACAGAATAAAGTTTCGGAAGTAGGTCTGACACAAAGTCTTTCCTGCAGTTCCTGTCCGCCACCGTAAGTTACCCAGGCAACCTCAGGTGCAAAACCTTCTACATGATCCTTTTCCTTCTGTAACAGACTTTCCGGAATGAACATTGGTAAATATACATTTTTTACCCCTGTTTCTTTAAATCTGTCATCCAGCTGTTTTTGAATCAATTCCCAGATTGCATAGCCTTCCGGTTTGATTACCATACAGCCTTTTACGCTGGTATAATCGATTAACTCTGCTTTTTTTACAATGTCAGTGTACCATTGTGCAAAATCTTCATCCATGGAAGTAATTGCGGCTACCATTTTCTTATTATCTGCCATTTTGTTTTCTCCTTTTCTTTTCTACACAAAAAAACCGCCTGTTTCTGATCCGCAAAGGGACCGGAAACCGGCGGTGCCACCCTAATTAATAAACCCTTATGGATTTATTCTCTTGACTACCGATAACGCCGGCTTACGCTGTATTTTCATACAGAACTCCAAGGTAGGTTCCGAAGCTCCACATAATGACCTTTCACCTGACGGTCACCTCTCTGCACTGCTTACCCTTCGTACTAATCCTCTTCAACGCTTTGTAATATAGGAGAATATTTTACCATTCTCTTTTTATTCCTAAAAATCATTGGAACGATTTTTATACTATCATGGGTTTTCCGGCTTTGCAAGTTTATTTTTGCTTCTTCGTATGTATGCTTCTGCAATTCCCAGCAAAATAAACAGATAAGGTATGTTAAGTACCTGTGCAAAGCTTACCAGATTATTAGCAAAATAAGCTACCATACTAAGTATGGCTATGCCTGCCATAAAAGTTGTCTTCTCGGTATTTTCCTTTATGACCTGCAGTGCCCTTATAATAGAAGAAACCCATATTCCTATATAAAAAAACAATCCTAATAATCCCTGATTGATCAATACTGTTAATATCTCGCAATGTGCATTTGTCAGACGCAGATCCCCAAACCGGTTTATGATCGTGCCAACGCCGGCATAATGTCCATACATATAGCCGGCATAACCATCCGGTCCCACACCGATGATTCTGTTTCGAAAGGACATTTCATGAAACATGGTAATGGTCTCTCTCCATATGCTGCCTCTGCCGGAACCCCAGTTGTCATCCAGCACGGTACCCTCTTTTCCATTTAAAAAGGATAATATCTCCGGATGATCCACCCTAATCAATAAGATCAGAAATCCTGCTGCCAGTAATAACAAAGTCATTCCCACAATAATATTTCGCAGCCATTTCCATTTATCCGGCTTAAAACTCTGGTATGGCCCATTTTTTCTCATAACCAAAAGATGAAATATAATCAGTATAACCACAGATATTAGAAAAGCTGTCAAAGTAAGTCTGCCATGAAATATATTATAATAGGTAGGGTCATCTAAATTATAGGTATCCGGGAACACATTTCTGATCACTCTTACCACCTGACAGCATCCAAAAAAAGTAGTCATCACAATCCAGAAACGTTCCATCTTTTTCTTATTCTCAAATGATAAAAAGAAAAGCATTAGGAACATTCCCACAAATGCCAGAATACCGCTTTGACTACCCTGTGTAATACCTGCCAGTAATCCAATGATAATATATCCATACCAAATGATGCTTTTTTTTCTGTTCTCTTCTGTAAAAAAGAAATACAATCCTATCGGAAAAACCACGGTCCAAAATCCACAGTACCAGTTAATATTACCTAAAGTCGATATGTATCCCCAGGATGCTCCTGTCATTTCAACAGGGCGAATAGAAAACCGGTTCAATGTACCCAGTAAAAATATTCCTGCAGATATTATCATGAGAAGGTAAAGCATCCAGATGCTTCTGATTCCTTTGTTCCAAAACCGCGAAACCAGGATATAAAAAGCCGTAAGAATCAGTTGCATGGCAAGTCCCATGTACCATCCTTCTTCCCCCCGCCACAAGGTTTGTTTATCATCAGATAATGTAAAATTGATTACATTCAGTAACAAAAATAGAAATACAAAGCAGTCGGTTTCGGAAATCTGATGCCAGGTTGTTGCTATTTTTTTTCGGTTTTTGCTGTTTACAAGTGATACCACTCCCCAAGCCAGTAAAAATGGGAGCCAGACAGCTAAAACAGAAAGTACAACTGCTCGAAAACAGTTATATTTGTCTTCCCCAATCTGTGCATAACCATCTGTGAAATATAGAGGCACCACCAGGAATAATCCTACCAGTAACAGCAACATAAAAGCATAATTTAATTTTGATAGTTTTCTTTGCAGCATATGTTAGTTCTCCATCCCATGATTATACCTTGTATTTTCATTTTTATGAAGTATATGATGACATCCTTCTCTGATTAACATTAGTCCAATTGGTCCTTTTATCATACCACTAATACCAAATAATTGAATTCCCACATAAACAGACAGTAGAACAACCACGGGATAAATACCCATTTTCTGGCCAATCAGCTTAGGTTCCAGAAATTCACGTACAACTACACAAATACCATAGATCAATATGCACCCTATGGCTCTTCCCGTTTCTCCGTGTAATAATTGATACATACCGGTTGGAATCAATACAATACCTGTTCCGATAAAAGGTAAAGCATCCAGAATACCCGCCAATAATCCCCCTGTCAGCTGCTCCCTCATTCCAAGTAACCAGAATCCCGTCATACAGACGATACTGATAATACTCATGATCAATAATTGAGCTCTGGCATATATTAAGGTATATCGAAAAATATTTCCTGTCACAAAACTGATTTTTCGAATTTCCGGATATTGCATAAGCTGCGCTTTGATTTTTTTCTGATCCTTTGCCAGTAAAAATACCACAACGAGAACCATAAACACAAAGCCCAGTGCTCCTGCTACATTTCTGATCTGTCCCAGTACACCTTTTAAGAAAACCGTGGGAAGCTCTGTTTTCATGTAAATAAACATTCTATCCATCTGTTCATTCAGATACTGTTCCTGTATAGCCATATCCATCCCAAATCTGCTTTGCAGAAATTGAATACAGCCGTGGCAGCTTCCCCTAAGCTGTTTATCCACTTCTTCCAAATTGCTGGTGATACTCTTCACAATACAAAACAGATTCCAGCCAAAAAGACTCAGTATGCTGCAAATAATAAAAGGTGTCACCAAAGGCAACAAAAATTGCAGAAAAAAATACACTGATAATACCAAGATCATCAGTGCACTTATTATTTTCCAAATTCTAAACTTTTCTGCAAACTCCATATTCTTATCCCTGCCTTTTACAGTTTAGTATGGAGTTTTTTTTTAATTTTTTTCGATTTTTTCTTATTTTTATTTGGTAAAAAAAGGAATAAATGCGCTGTGAGGCACATTGATATCCGGAATAATCGTAAATTCCATTTTCTTGCGGGTTTTTGGATGCCCAAACTGCATTTCATAAGCACAAAGGGCGACATTTTTAATTCCCAGCCGCGTGCTCAGCTGATTTGCTTCACTTCCGGCATATTTATGATCTCCCAGTAAAGGCATACCGGCATTTGCCATTTGAACGCGTATCTGATGATGCCTGCCTGTCTCTATGGTAACATCTGCCAGATATATTTTGGTACCATCCTCTAAAGCATGCTCCTGAATGATCTCATAATGAAGCTTTGCCTCTTTTGCATTCGGATTTTCCTGTTTTCCGGATACTACAAAAGAAGAATTTGTCTTGGCATCCTTTACCAGATAATTCAACAGATCACCTTTTTTCCCCCTATGCAAAACTTCTGTCTCACCTGTATTATTTATTACCTGGGTAATTACAGCATAATAGTGCTTTCCTAATCCTCTTGTCTGAAGCTGATAATTTAACTCTTTAGCCGCCTGGGGCGTCTTACCAAATACCAAAAGACCTTCTACCGGCTGATCCAATCTGTGGATCATAGCCAGATAAGGGGCTTTTCCAGGTTTGCTCTTTGCAATATAATTTTTTAATTCACTGACCATATCAGCCTGTCCGATTCTGCCGGTCTGTGTTGCCAGACCTGCCGGTTTATAGACCACGATCAGATCTTCATCTTCATATTGTATGTTCACTTATTTTCCTGCTTGTCTAATATATTTTAATCGTTAAATTTACAGTCACACCTTGAAGCGATAACCGACACCCCAAATGGTTTCAATATATTGTGGGTTTGCTGTATCATACTCGATTTTCTCTCGGATTTTTTTGATATGCACAGTAACTGTTGCAATGTCTCCTATAGATTCCATATCCCAGATCTGACGAAACAGTTCATCCTTGGTATATACGTGATTCGGATTTTCTGCCAGGAATGTCAACAAATCAAATTCTTTGGTAGTAAAATTTTTTTCTACCCCATCTATATAAACTCTCCTGGCTGTTTTATCAATTTTTATACCACGGATCTCCACAATATCATTATTTTTAGATGGATTGCTTCCTACCAGTCTGTCATATCTCGCCATATGGGCCTTGACTCTTGCCACCAATTCACTGGGGCTGAATGGCTTGGTCATGTAATCATCTGCACCCAGACCCAGACCATGGATCTTATCGATATCATCTTTTTTAGCTGATACCATGATAATCGGTATGTTCTTCTTACCACGAATCTGCTTACACACGTCAAAACCGTCAATCTCCGGCAACATCAGATCTAAAATTACCAGATCGAATTCCTTTTCCAGTGCTGCCTGCAAACCATCTCTTCCGTTATTTCTGGTTTCTACTTCAAATCCGCTAAGCTCCAGGTAATCCTTTTCCAGATCTGCAATAGATTCTTCATCTTCAACGATTAATATTCTACTCATACTTCCTCACATTCTGCCATTTATACGGCAAGTCCATTTTCGCAACTTAATTAATAGCTTCTTTTTCTTCTTTTTTATCTTTATATTTACGAAGGACGAAATGCATACAGGTGCCTTCTCCTTCTTTACTGGTTGCCCAGATATAACCGCCATGATCTTCTATGATTTTTTTCACTATGGATAATCCGATACCGCTGCCTCCGGTTGCTGAATTTCTGGAAGCATCTGTCCGATAAAATCGCTCAAATATATTAGACAGATCCTTTGCCGCGATTCCTTTTCCATTATCCTCCAGTTCTATCCTTATAGAATCTACTTCATCTAAAATACGAATATCAATAATTCCCTGTGTATTATCCATATATTTTACACTGTTACTGATAATATTGTTGATGACCCTCTTTAATTGCTCCGGATCTGCAATGATAACTGTTTCAGGGTCAACCAGATTGGAATAATCCAGTTTGATATTCTTGGATTCCAGATCCAGTCCAACCTCTTCCACGCAATCTTTAAAATATTCAGAAACGTTCAGCCTGTGAAAATGATAGGGTATCTTATTATTATCAATTCCCGAATATAAGGTTAATTCATTAATAAGTCTGTCCATATCATTTGCTTTATTATAAATCGTCCTGATATATTTATTAATTTTCTCCGGTGTGTCTGCCACACCATCCATAATACCTTCCACATAACCTTTTATAGCGGTAATAGGTGTCTTCAAATCATGAGATATGTTACTCACCAGTTCCCTGTTTTGCTTTTCATGCTCCAGCTTTTCCTCTGCATTTTCCTTCAACTGCATTCTCATGTTTTCATAATTACGATACAGATCACCAACCTCACCTTTTCCATCCGTGTTCAATGTATATTCCAGATTTCCCCGGGCAATATTTTTCATGGCAATATTTAATTCTGTTATCGGAATAAAAATACCCCGTTCAATCCATTTTGTTAACATGATACTGGTGAATATCATAATAACTGCAATTGCGATCAGCATATCTAACAGAAATGTCTTTGAAAGCAAGCTGTTCATTCGAGTTATGATAAAGATACTTCCCTCTGAACCATCTGAAAAAATAAAGTCAATCTGTTTTACCAGCTTATTCATATCTGTGTAATAATAGCTGGCTTGTTCTTCTGTTTCTGCTTCTACATCATACTCCGGAAGCTTATGAAAAATATTTGCAGCTGCGATTTCATTTCCGGCATAATACATTTCATCATTTTTTCTGACAATTAAATAAGAAGATGCACCGCCGATCTGGTCATTAATAGTTGCCAGAAACTCTTTATCTTCAAACTGCATTTCATTTTCTTCTACTTCCGTTAATAAAGCATCATAAATTTCATTTGCATTTGCTATACAGGTATCTACCGTTTTATAAATGCTCATAATCCCCGGATTTGATATTCCATATTCCTCCTGGGTTTTCATCATATGAACACCAATGGACATAAAGGAAATGATTATTAATAAAAGGGGCAAAATAATAATGGTCAGAAAAGTAACAAGCAGTCTGGTTCGTAGTTTCAAAATGATATCCTCATCTTTTCATAAAAGCCTTCCATTAAAGAAACAGTATCTTTATATGATTATATCATATTGGTTTTTGGATATAATTAAATTTGTAAAATACTATTATGAAATTTTTTTAAAATAAGTGTTGACAATTAGGAATTATTCCTATATATTAATATTATCAGTAATGGTTACTACTTTTAAAAAGGAGGTGCGCATGAATATCCGGAACACGAAACAACGTACCATGATCAAGGAATTCCTAATGACACGGACGGATCATCCCACTGCTGATGTAGTTTTTGAAAAAGTCAGAAAAACAAATCCAAATATCAGCTTAGGAACTGTTTACCGGAATTTAACTGTTTTAGCAGATATCGGTGAAATTGACCGGTTAAAGCTAGGAGATGGTGTGGATCATTTCGATGCCAACACCAGTAAACATTTTCATTTTATATGTAAGAAATGCGGTTGCGTACAAGATATTTTTGATTTTGATGAGTCTACGCTTCCGACTATCAAGAATTTTGAGGGACAGATTGAAGGACATGTTACTTATTTTTATGGCACATGTGAGCACTGTCTGGAACACAAAACAAGTTAGTTTGCAATTATTCAATTTACATTGTTATAAATGCCAACCATTATATAGTAACAAAATACGGGCATTTAAATATAAAAATTAAAAATAATAAAATAAAAAGGAGATTATAATTATGAAATTTGTATGTTCAGTATGTGGTTATGTTCACGAAGGAGATCAGGCACCGGAGAAATGTCCAGTATGTGGAGTTCCTGCATCTAAGTTTATCGCACAGTCCGGAGACAGAAGCTGGGCTGCAGAACATGTAGTTGGTGTTGCACAGGGCGTTAGTGAAGATATCATCGCTGATCTGAGAGCAAACTTTGAAGGTGAATGCTCTGAAGTTGGTATGTATCTGGCTATGGCAAGAGTTGCTCACAGAGAAGGTTATCCTGAAGTTGGTATGTACTATGAGAAAGCTGCTTACGAAGAAGCAGAACATGCTGCAAAATTTGCAGAATTATTAGGTGAAGTTGTTACAGATTCTACCAAGAAAAACCTGGAAATGAGAATCGAAGCTGAAAATGGTGCATCTGCAGGTAAAGTTGATCTTGCGAAACGTGCAAAGGCTGCTGATCTGGATGCTATTCATGATACAGTACATGAAATGGCTAGAGATGAAGCACGGCATGGCAAAGCGTTCGAAGGCTTATATAACAGATACTTTAAGTAAATCACGAACGCTTCCGCATTCGAAGGTCTTTACAACAGATTCTTTAAATAGGTTACACGTATTCCCCTTTAAGATATAATATATGGAAAAGGATGCATGAGAAAGTTTCATGCATCCTTTTTGATTGTTTAGGCTATCCACAATACCGTTCAAGGATCTTATACAGCACTTTAGCACAAACAGGTTTTTCCAGATAATCATTCATACCGCATTCCTGGGTTTTCTCTCTGTCTTCATCGTAAACATTGGCTGTCATGGCAATAATGGGAACGCTTATTGCATCTGTTCTTGATAACCCACGTATTATTCTGGTGGCTTCTAATCCATCCATATAAGGCATTCTCACATCCATTAAGATACAGTCAATGCATCCTTCTTTTTCTTTTTGAAATAGAGACACAGCTTCTGCGCCATTTTCTGCCTCTATTACCCTAATTCCTTTTTTCTCCAATAGTCTTGTGACAATCATACGGTTTAATGGATGATCTTCTACGATTAAAACTGTCTTTTGATCCAGACTTTTTTCTGCATATTTTATTTCCCTACATGCTGCAATGGGGAGACATAAATGAACCGTAGCTGTGGTACCTTTTCCTGGACAGCTCTCTATCTGGAGATTCCCGCCCATTAATTCCACAAGTGCTTTTACAATAGGCAGACCAATGCCTGTTCCTTGTAATGGTGCAATTACTTCATTGCTTTCCTGAGTAAAAGGTTCATACATATGCTTTTGGAATTCTTCACTGATACCGGAACCGGTATCCTGGATTATAAATTCCGCTTGCAGGCAATTATTAACCTTTTTATTATGGTATGTATAAGTAATCCTTCCATTTTCCGGTGTAAATTTAATTGCATTTGTAAACAAATTTAGAAATATTTGATTAAATCTTTCTTTATCCACCAATATAGAAACGTGTTCTGCTTCTATGTTTTGAATCAGTTGAATATGCTTTTCTGCACACAAAGGCTCAACAATATTCATAATACTTTCTATAAATTCATCATAATGGTAGACATCAGGCAATAGTTTGATTTCTCTGCTTTCGATTTTACTCATATCAGATATATCACTAAAGAGAGTCTGCATATATTTTCCGGATGTGACGATCTGTGCAAGATATTCTTTCATTATTTCTGGATTTTCTTCATCCAATGCAAGCTCTGCCAAACCCAGTATTCCATTTAGTGGTGTTCTAAATTCATGACTGAGTCTTGCCAGAAAATCTGCTTCTGAAATATTCTCTTTTGTATAACCTACTGCCTTTGTGCAGTCAGTTGTTTTACTCATGATGCCATCCTTTACAAGAATCTCTTTTTTTTAGTTTAGACCAAAATAGTCTAAACATCAATAGACCAAATTGGTCTTACATATACTATTTTCAGAGGTGAAAATATGGTATATGTACGTATCCGAAATCTCCGAGAGGATAAAGACCTGACACAAACACAGGTAGCAGATTATCTGCATATCTCCCAAAGAACTTATTCCCGCTATGAAAATGATGAGCGGTCTATTCCTATCGAAATTTTGTCCAGGCTGGCTGATTTTCATGGTACCAGCGTGGACTTTCTCATTAATCGTACTGATATTAATAAACCCTATCCATTAAAGTAAATTTTCATTGAAAAATACCCATTCTGCGGTTATCATTAAAATAGTATGTAAAAAGAATTATGTATAAACAGAAAGGGAATTAAATATGGAAAAAATCGCAAGTTTTTGTATTGATCACATTAAATTACAACCTGGAATCTATGTTTCCAGAAAAGATCATATTGGAGCAGAAACAGTAACTACTTTTGATCTGAGGGTTACCTCTCCAAATGAAGAACCTTGTATGTGTACTGCAGAGGTTCATACTTTCGAGCATATTGCAGCAACTTTCTTAAGAAATGATGCTGAATGGAAAGACAGAATTATTTATTTTGGACCTATGGGATGCCGTACCGGTTTTTATCTGTTAATTGCCGGCGACTATGAATCAAAAGATATCGTCGATCTGATGACAAGATGTTTTGAGTTCTGCCGCGATTTTGAAGGCGAAGTTCCTGGTACTCATGCTATCGACTGTGGTAACTATCTGGATCATAATCTTCCAATGGCAAAATATTGGGCTGGTAAATATCTGGAACGTACTTTATACAATATCGATGAAGCTCATTTAATCTATCCTGAAAAAACAGAAGAATAAGAATGGAGGTTCAAATGAAAAAAATCGGTATTATTGGCGCCATGGAACTGGAAGTGGAAACACTGAAAAGTAAAATGACCATTACCCGTACTGTTACAAAGGCTTCCATGACATTTGAAGAAGGCACTTTAAACGGAATTTCTGTTGTTATCGTTCGTAGCGGCATTGGTAAAGTAAACGCTGGTATGTGTACGCAGATCCTGGCAGATGTATTTGAAGTAACTCATATTATCAACACCGGCGTAGCCGGTTCTTTAAAAGCAGAGATCAATATCGGTGACATTGTTGTTTCTACAGATGCTATTTATCATGATATGGATGCAACATCCTTTGGATATCCTCTCGGTGAAGTTCCACAGATGGGTGTTCGTGAATTTGTTGCTGATTCCCATATGATTGAGGAAGCTGTAGCTTCCTGTAAAAGAGTATGCCCGGAGATTTCCGTTTATACCGGACGTATCACCAGTGGTGATCAGTTTGTAGCAGATAAAGCCGTAAAAAATCGTATTATTGAAAATTTTGGTGGTTCCTGCTGCGAAATGGAGGGCTGTGCAATTGCTCATGCCTCTTATTTAAATAATATTCCATTTGTTATCATTCGTGCTATTTCTGATAAAGCAGATGACAGTGCAGAAACGGATTATCCAACTTTTGAAAAACACGCTGCAGAGCATTCTGCAAAACTGGTAGAAGATTTTATTGCAAGAATTTAACCAAATACTGTGTGGTGATGATTTCGCCACACAGTATTATATTATGCTAGGAGGAGAGAAAAAATGCCAAAATTAAATGAAAATTATTTAAATGTGAAAGCAAGCTACTTATTTTCTGAAATCGCTCATCGTGTAGCAGCTTATACTGCTGCCAATCCTGACAAAAATGTAATTCGTATGGGTATTGGTGATGTTACCCTGCCAATCGGTTCTGAAATGATTGCAAAATTACACGAAGGTGTAGATGCAATGGCAAGTTCTGAAACCTTTAAAGGTTATGGTCCAGAGCAGGGTTATGATTTTCTGAGAAATGGAATTGTAGATTATTATAAGAGAAATGGTGTTACTATTGCTGCTGATGAAGTATTTGTTTCCGATGGTGCAAAAAGTGATACCGGTAACATTACTGATTTATTTGCAAAAGATAATATTGTCATGGTTCCTGATCCGGTTTATCCGGTTTATGTTGACACCAATACTATGGATGGAAGAGAGATCATTTACATTGATGCTAATGCAGAAAATAATTTTCTCCCACTTCCAGACCCAAAAGTTCATGCAGATGTAATTTATATTTGTTCTCCTAATAATCCAACCGGTGCTGCTTATAACAAAGAGCAGTTAAAAGTTTGGGTTGATTATGCACTCGCAAATGAAGCAGTAATTATTTATGATTCTGCTTATGAAGCTTTTATTTCTGATGAAACGCTTCCAAGAAGTATCTTTGCTATCGAAGGAGCAAGAAAGTGTGCTATTGAATTCTGTTCTCTTTCTAAAACAGCAGGATTTACCGGTACTCGCTGTGCATATACAATTGTTCCAAAGGATCTGAAGTTTACAGCCTCCAATGGAACCGAAATGTCCTTAAATGCTATGTGGTTACGTCGTCAGACTACTAAATTTAACGGTACCTCATTTATTGTTCAGAATGGTGCTTCCGCTGCATTTACTGAAGCCGGACATAAGCAATGCATGGAAAATATCAATTATTACAGAGAAAATGAAAAAATCATTTCTGAAGCATTAGATAAGAGAAATATTCGTTACTTTGGTGGTGTAAATTCTCCATATATCTGGTTTGAATGCCCAAATGGTATGGAATCCTGGGAATTCTTTGATCTGATGTTAAACAAAATTCAGGTTGTTGGTACTCCGGGTACCGGATTTGGTAAAAATGGAACACATTTCTTCCGTTTGACTTCTTTCAATAACCATGAGAATACCAGAGAAGCCATGAAGAGATTTGATACATTGTTTGATTAAAATTTTAATCCTCAAAAAAGGAAGGAAAACATAATTTGTTTTCCTTCCTTTTTTTATCTGTCTACATCTCCATTAGGATACATGATCTTTCTGATTTCCTGCATTTCCTGATCCACACTGGATATATTATCAGCACATTCTTTCAATCGATATGCAATTTCTTCATTGTTCTGTACATCCTTTTTATAACGGAGCTGATGTTCCAGGGATGCCCAAAAATCCATAGCTATCGTTCGGATCTGTACTTCTACCCGAATATCCTGTTTTCCGTCAGAGAAAAAAACAGGAATTTCTACAATCATATGATAGCTTCGATATCCACCCGGCTTCGGATTTTTTATATAGTCCTTTACACGTATCACCTTGATATCATCCTGTACTGCCAACATATTTGCTACTGCATAGATATCGTCAATAAAAGAACAGATTACCCTTATACCGGCAACATCATTTAAATTCTCATATATGGATTCTATAGATATTTCACAATTTTGTCTTTTTAATTTTTCCAAAATACTAACAGGTTTCTTGATTCTGGACTTAATTCCGCTAATAGGGTTACGATTGGTTTTTACGGATAATTCATCATTTAAGACTTCTAATTTAGTCTGTACTTCTCTGATTGCACATTTATACCTCATAATGAGAGCTTCAAATTCTTTACCATATTCCATGAATGCTCCGAAATCCTCCGGTATCTGTGCATTTTCTAAAAATGTTCTTCCTGTGTTCTTTTCCATATGTTGAAAACCTTCTTCTCGTCGTTCTTTCTGTAGGGTATTTTGCTTCATAACCACAATAAGCAATACTTTGATCTCCTTTATACTAGCATTTCTATGGAGATGCCGCAATTCCAAATACTTTCTTTTTTCCTTTCTTTTTCTTTCTTTTTTCTTTATCTTTACTTAATGAATTGTACACGGTTTTGTCACATTTTCTCGGTATCATTAAATCATCAAATAAATGATGTATCACAAAAAACAAATGATGCAAACATGATAGAGGCCACGAAGAGCTGTGAGTATAGCCGGTTCCTAAATGGCTTCGCCTAACAACACTCCGCTGATATTTTATATTTGCGGTTTCCATATATACTATATACTCCTAACCTTGAAATTTTATGTACGAACAAAAAGGGCAGCTCTCATGGCTGCCCTTTTTGTTACATTATTTTACTTTTTTTAACTCTTTCAATATCACTTTATTTTATAAAATTATACTTCTATAGGATCCTTTGCATATAATACCTTCAAAATAATAGGTGTCAGAATGGAAGAGAACATAATTAATAAAATTACTGCGGTAAAATAAACAGAAGAAATCATTCCCACTGCTAACCCTTTTTGAGCTACGATTAAGGCAACCTCACCCCTTGTCATCATGCCCACACCAATTTTCAAAGAATCCGGCCAGTTGAAATGACATAAGCGTGCCATCAGACCACATCCAATAATTTTACATACAAGAGCTACAACAACAAACATTATTGAAAAAGCAAGAATTCCCCAACTAACTGAATTTAATGAAGTTTTTAATCCGATACTTGCAAAAAATACAGGACCAAAGATCATATAGGAATTAATATCCACTTTTGTCTCAATATATTCAGAATCATTTAAATTACATAATATAATACCCGCAACATAGGCACCTGTAATGTCAGCAATGCCAAAATATTTTTCAGCTATAAATGCCATGGAAAAACATAATGCCAATCCGATAATTGGAATTCTCCTGGTTCGTGGATATCTGCTATCCATCCATTTGATAATCTTGTAAGTAACAATACCAACAATAATTGCAAATACAAAAAACAGAACTGTACTAATCAGCACACGAGCCGGATTATTAGCCGGATCTTTAAATCCAACTACAATTGTCAGAACAATAATGCCTATTACATCATCAATAATTGCCGCACTTAATATAGTAGTTCCAACTTTTCCCTTTAAGTGTCCAAGTTCTCTTAAAGATTGCACTGTAATACTAACAGAAGTTGCGGTCATAATTGTTCCTATGAATACGGCTGACAAAAATTCTTCTGAACCGATCGGTGAAAATCCGTAAAAACATTCATACAATACCGTGCCACCTACTAATGGAATTGCTACACCGGCACATGCTATTAAAGTTGCAACCGGACCGGTTTTGATAAGCTCCTTCATATCAGTTTCCAGACCTGCTGAAAACATCAGTAGAATAACACCGATTTCTGCAATAACACTTAATGGATCTACAGCACCCGCAGCTGTATCACCTATGGTTACCAGACCAAGTACACTGGGACCAATCAACAAACCGGCAATAATTTGTCCTACAACCTGCGGTGCTTTACATTTTCTCGCTACAATAGCACAAAACTTAGCGGCGATAATAATGATTGCCAAATCTCTGCAAATACTATAAGTTTCCATATTTTCTCCTCTTTTCATCCCATATAAATGCACCTCCAACCTACGCAGATTGGAAATGCATTTATCATTAGAACTCATTATTGCATTGTACTACTTTAAAAACATTTTTAAAGTGTAATTATAAACAAACTTTTATGATTCTTCCGGTGTTATTTCTGTATCTTCTACATCTATCACAGTTTCAGAATCTTCTGATTCATCTTCAGAACCTTCCAGTTCATCCGGAATCTCGTCTTCTTTCACCTTAGTAATCTTGGCTACCTTTACACCATCAGCAAGCTGAATTAATTTTACACCGGAGGTAATTCTGCTTAAAACATTAATATCATCGACTCTTAACTGGATCAGAATACCTTCAGTTGTAATCATCATGATCTGATCTGATTCATTTACTGCTTTAACAGCAATGACTTCTCCGGTCTTGTCCATGAGTTTATAACATTTTACACCTTTACCGCCTCTCTTCTGAACAGCAAATTCTTTCAGATAAGTACGTTTTCCATAACCGTTTTCTGATACAAACAGTAATGCTTCTCCCTGTTCATCGATCTGCATTCCGACAACTTCATCGCCCTTATTCAGATTCATACCAATAACACCGATAGAAGACCTGCCGGTTGCTCTTACATCTGTTTCCTTGAAACGGATACACATACCCTGTTTAGTTACCAGGAAAATATTAGAATCATTATTGGTTATCTTAACTTCTATCAATTCATCATCTTCACGCATACCAATGGCAATCAAACCGTTTTTACGAACATTATTATATTCCATAATAGAGGTTTTCTTTACGATACCATTCTTGGTAACCATCAGTAAATTGCTGGTTGCATCGTAATCATGCATGGTAATGATAGCAGAAATCTTTTCACCCGGCTGCAGCTGCAGGATATTTACTATAGCAGTTCCTCTGGCTGTACGACTTGCTTCCGGAATTTCATATGCCTTAATTCGATATACTCGACCAAAGTTGGTGAAGAACATAAGATAATCATGGGTATTTGCTACCATAATATCTTCCATAAAGTCTTCTTCTATGGTCTGCATACCCTTGATTCCTTTTCCACCACGATTCTGAGCGCGGAAGTTGTCCATAGTCATTCTCTTTACATAACCTAAATTGGTCATGGCAATGATCATATTACTTCTTGGAATCAAATCTTCATTGTCGATATCATAAACATCAATACCAATTTTACTTCTTCTGTCATCTCCATATTTTTCAGCCGTAATACTGATTTCCTCACGGATAACACCTAACAGAATATTCTTATTTCCTAAAATTGCTTTTAATTCTGCGATTTTCTTAATTAACTCCTGATGTTCATTTTCCAGCTTTTCACGTTCCAGACCTGTCAGAGCACGCAGACGCATATCTACGATAGCCTGAGCCTGTGCATCAGTTAAACCAAATCTGCTGATCAGATTTTCTTTTGCTTCCTGAGTATTTGCACTGGCACGAATAATATGAATCACTTCATCAATATTATCAAGTGCAATCAGTAAGCCCTGTAAAATATGATCTCTTTCTTCTGCTTTATTCAGATCATACTTGGTTCTTCTGGTAACAACTTCTTCCTGGTGTTTTAAATAACATTTTAACATGTCCAGCAGATTCAAAACCTTAGGTTCATTATCTACCAATGCCAGCATGATAACACCAAAAGAATCCTGTAACTGTGTATGCTTATATAACTGATTTAAAATAACGTTGGCATTGGCATCTCTTCGAAGCTCGATGACAATTCGCATACCTTCACGGTTAGATTCATCTCGAAGATCTGTAATACCGTCTATTTTCTTTAATTTTACTAATTCTGCAATTTTCAGAATCAGATTTGCCTTATTTACCATATATGGTAATTCCGTTACGATAATCTGGGATTTACCATTGGACATGGTTTCAATTTCTGTAACTGCGCGAACTCTGATCTTACCGCGTCCGGTTCGATATGCTTCTTCAGCACCTCTGGTACCTAAGATAATACCGCCGGTTGGGAAATCAGGAGCTTTTACCAGTTCCAATACTTCTTCAATATCAGTATCTCTGTTTTCCTGTACATGATTATCAATAATTTTGATTACCGCACTTATCACTTCACGAAGATTGTGAGGCGGGATATTGGTAGCCATACCAACAGCAATACCTGAAGTACCATTTACTAACAGATTTGGATAACGGCTTGGTAATACTTCCGGTTCTCTCTCTGTATCATCAAAGTTAGGTACAAAATTTACAGTATCTTTATTGATATCTGCCAGCAATTCCATGGATATTTTGGAAAGTCTGGCTTCTGTGTATCGCATGGCGGCAGCGCCGTCACCATCTACAGAACCAAAGTTTCCGTGACCGTCTACCAAAGGATATCTGGTAGACCATTCCTGTGCCATATTAACCAATGCCCCATAGATAGAACTATCACCATGGGGATGGAACTTACCCATTGTGTCACCGACGATACGTGCACTTTTACGATGCGGTTTGTCGGGACCATTATTTAACTCAATCATGGAATAGAGAACTCTACGCTGTACCGGTTTTAAACCATCCCTTACATCCGGGAGTGCTCTGGATACGATAACACTCATGGCATAATCGATATAGGAATTCTCCATTGTTTTCTTTAAATCGACTTCTTTTACTTTATCAAAAATCTGATCATCCATTGTTAATCTTACCTTTCTGGAAAGAAGTATCTTTCACGTGTTGTCTTCCTTTAAACATCCAGATTCTTCACGTATTTTGCATTTTCTTCAATGAAAACACGACGTGGTTCAACCTGATCACCCATCAAGGTATTAAAGGTTAAATCAACTTCCGACTCATCATCATCTGTCATGGATACTCTTAACAAGATTCTCTTTTCCGGATCCATTGTAGTATCCCAAAGCTGTTCTGCATCCATTTCACCCAGACCTTTGTATCGCTGAATCTTATTATTCTGATCACGGCCAACTTCTGCCAGAATCTTATCTAATTCATCATCACTGTAGGCATACCAGGTTTGTTTATTCTTTTCCAGCTTATAAAGCGGTGGCTGTGCCAGATACACATGTCCCTGTCTAATCAGTTCCGGCATAAACCGGTATATGAAAGTTAACATCAAAGTTGCAATATGAGCACCATCCACATCAGCATCAGTCATAATGATAATCTTATTATAACGAAGCTTGCTGATATCAAAATCTTCATGGATTCCGGTACCAAATGCGGTAATCATAGCTTTAATTTCTTCATTTCCGTATATACGGTCAAGTCTTGCTTTTTCTACATTCAGGATTTTTCCACGAAGTGGTAAAATTGCCTGGGTTGCACGACTTCTTGCAGTTTTTGCAGAACCGCCGGCGGAATCTCCTTCGACGATATAAATTTCACAATTTTCAGGATTCTTATCGGAACAATCTGCTAATTTACCAGGAAGTGATGTTCCTTCCAAAGCAGTTTTTCTTCTGGTAAGATCTCTTGCTTTTCTGGCAGCTTCTCTTGCACGCTGCGCCATAATGGACTTATCGCAAATATTCTTTGCAATAGCTGGATTTTGTTCCAGATAATAAGTAAGCTGTTCTGCTACAATACTGTTTACAGCACCTCTCGCTTCTGAATTTCCCAGTTTCTGTTTAGTCTGTCCTTCAAACTGCGGATCTTCAATTTTAATGGAAATAATAGAAGTTAAACCTTCACGGATATCATCACCGGTAAGATTTTGCTCACTTTCTTTTAATAACTTATGACTTCTTGCATAATCATTAAAAGTCTTAGTAAGTGCTACTTTAAATCCTTCCAGATGAGTACCACCTTCAGGAGTTGTTATATTATTAACAAAGCTGTATACACTTTCATTGTAGGAATCATTATGCTGTAAAGCAACTTCTACATAAACCCCGTTTTTTGTTCCCTCAAAATACATAATATCCGGGTATGATGGTGTTTTTGCTTTATTCAAATACTGAACAAATTCTTTGATGCCGCCTTCATAGTGGAAGGTACTAACCTGTTTTTTATCCTCACGCTCATCATGAAGAATAATTTTAAGTCCTTTTGTCAGGAAAGCTGTTTCTCTTAAACGGGTTTTTAGAATATTATAATCATAAACTGTTTCTTCAAAAATAGTTTCATCCGGTTTAAAGGTAACCTTGGTTCCTGTCTGATCCGGACCACAGGTACCTGATTCTTCCAAAGGTCCCATAACCTTACCTTTTTCGAATTTCTGTATATAGGTTTTTCCTTCTCTTCTGACTTCAACTTCCAGCCAGTCGGAAAGGGCATTAACAACAGAAGCACCTACACCATGCAGACCACCGGAAACTTTATATCCTCCACCGCCGAATTTTCCACCGGCATGTAAAATAGTAAATACGACTTCTACAGCAGAAAGACCGGATTTATGATTAATTCCAACTGGAATACCACGACCATCATCTATAACAGTAATAGAATTATCCGGATTAATTGCAACATCAATATTTTTGCAATAGCCGGCTAATGCTTCATCAACGGCATTATCCACAATTTCATACACCAGATGATGTAATCCTCTGGTAGATGTAGAACCGATGTACATACCGGGTCTTTTGCGGACTGCTTCAAGTCCTTCTAAAATCTGTATTTGATCAGCATCATATTTATTAGCCATATCTTCCTCTCATTCTGCCGCGAAGCGGCAAGCGTCTATAAAAAATTGACGTATTATTCTTCAACAGCACCATTTACAATTTTGAATACTTTATTGATTTCAAAACGATTATTTACAAAATCATCTAAACCGGTACAGGTGATGATAGTCTGTATATCACCTATGCTATTCAACAAATAATTTTGCCTGTTAGAATCCAGTTCCGATAAGACATCATCTAATAAAAGCACAGGAGTATCTTTTGTTAATTTTTTTACCAGCTCTATTTCTGATAATTTTAATGAGAGAGCAGCAGTTCTTTGCTGTCCCTGTGAACCGAATTTACGAATATCAATATTACCCACATTGAAGCAAAAATCATCTCTATGCGGACCAACTGATGTCATCTTCAATTTTACATCTCGTTCCTGATTTAATTGCAGTTTTCGTTCCAAATCTTCAATTTCAACATTTGGTTCATATTGGATAACCAATTCTTCTCTATCACCGGAAAGTTTTTTATGAATTCCATATATAATGTCATTCAACTGCTGTACAAAGGCTTTTCTTCTCTCAATTATTTTACTGCCAAAAGAAACCAGCTGAGAATCCCATATATTCAAGGTATCCTTCAGAGAAGGATTAAAATAAATATCCTTCAACAGCTTGTTTCTCTGATTTACGATTTTATTGTAATGATTAAGATTATACAAATAAAAACTATCCAGCTGACAAAGCTCCATATCCACAAATCGACGTCTTTCGGCCGGACCATTTTTGATAATATTCAAATCTTCCGGCGAAAAGAAAACAACATTTAATAATCCAAGTAAATCTGCTGCCTTTTTTATCTTCTGTCCATCAATGGCGATTCCCTTGGATTTACTTTTTCTAAGATGCATGTCTACTTTTACTTCAGCGTTGTTTTTTTCAAGATAGGTTCTAATATGTGCTTCTTCTTTTTGAAATTGAATAATATCCTGATCTTTGGCACCTTTATGAGATTTCGTGGTTGAAGAAATATAGATAGCCTCAAGAATATTTGTTTTTCCCTGAGCGTTATCTCCATAAAGAATATTGGTACCTTTGTCTAATTGTATATTCAGAGTCTCGTAATTTCTAAAATTAGCAAGCTCTAAAGATTTTATTATCATAAATTACACCGTCCGGTTATCGTTATACAGTCCTGGAAACAACTGTTACTGTCTGTCCCTGAAATGAAATAACATCCCCTGCAACCAGCTTTTTTCCACGCTGTGTTTCCACAGCATTATTTACTTTTACATTTCCATCCTGAATTTCAAACTTGGCATCTACACCACTATCTACCATACCGGCTAATTTCATGGCCTGACCAAGTTTAATATAATCATCTTTGATATATATTTTATCCATTTTTTTCCAATCTTAACTTTTTTTATGCAACTGTTACAAAATTAACAGGCAAAATTAAATAGATATAATTTTCGCTGGCATCTTTTATAAAACATGGAGCCTTTGGATTTACCAGATAAATTTCAATTTCATCATCATCAATTACTTTCAATGCGTCGATCAGGAATTTTGGATTAAATCCGATCATAAGATCTTTGCCCTGCTTCGTAATATCAATTTCTTCATTCATACTTCCCATAGTAGAATTCATTTTCAGTTCCATGGCAGTATCATTGATATTGATAATAATAGGTTTTTTATCTCCTTCTTTTACCAGAAGAGTAGCACGATCAATACAATCTAAAAATTCTCTCTTATTAATCTTAACCTTTGTTTCATAATCAGAAGATAACATCTGATCAATTTTAAAATATTCTCCTTCAATCAGACGGGAAATTACTACAGTTTCATCAAACTCGAATAAAACATGTTTTCCGGTAAAGAAAATACTAACATCCTTATCTGCGTCGCCGGGTAAAATCTTGCTGATTTCATTTAAAGTTTTTCCTGGTACAACAACTTTTTTGTTAGGATATGTATTTTTCAATTCGATTTTACGAATAGAAATTCTATGACCATCCAAAGAAACAACTTTTAATACATGTCCGGTAATCTCAAATAATTCACCGGTCATTAATTTATTATTATCATTGTCAGCAATAGAGAAAATGGTCTGACGGATCACATCCTTTAAAGTAAACTGTGATAACATAATAGAATCAATTCTTTCAATTTCAGGAAGATAAGAAAAATCTTCACCTGATTTTCCAATAATAGTAAAGACAGCCTTTTCACAAGTTATCAAAGTTTTACAGGATGCATCTGTAGTAATGGTAATATCATTATCAGGAAGCTTTCTTACAATGTCTAACAGGATCTTTGCATCTAATGCTATAATTCCTCTTTCTGCAATCTCACCTTCAATAGTTGTTTCGATTCCTAATTCCATATCATTAGCTGTTAAAGTAATCTTTCCCTTTGTTGCATCAATAAGAATACATTCCAGAATAGACATAGTTGTTTTACTGGGAACAGCTTTTGATACAATCTGAACTCCATTTAAGAGATTCGATTTGGAACAAACAATTTTCATATGTGTATAACTCCCTTCCAATTTTGAAATCATTCAGATGCGCTTTAAAATAAATTAATATATAAAGAATATCTTAGTTTTAATAATAATAGATGTTTAAAAGTGTATAACCTTATTTATTATACTATTTTTCTGACAAAAACAAAAGGTAAAACCCTGTGAAAAACTTTTAATTACTTATGAATAACTTGGTACTTATTCACAATTAACTTTAAGATGGATTAATTTTCTTTTTGATGATTTCTATGTTATTAACCAAGTTATCATCAGTTGCTAATTTCTTTTCCACTTTGTCCACACCATGCATGGCTGTTGTATGATCCCTGTTGATGAATAAAGCAATGGAAGTAAGAGAGTCATCTGTGAGTTCTCTGCTTAAATACATAAAGATCTGTCTTGGCATAACAATTTCTGCATTTCTCTTTTTGGATTTAATATCGTCAGCTTTTACGTTAAAGTGTTCACAGATGGTATTTAAGATAAGTTCCAAGGTTACTTTCTTTGGCTGATCAGGTGAAATAATATCTTTCAAGGCTTCTTCAGCCATTGGGAGCGTAATTTCTACATTATTTAATTTAGAGAATGCAATGATTTTGTTAAAAGCACCTTCCAGTTCACGGATATTTGATTTAATATTCGTAGCAATGTACTGAATAATGGTATCATCTACAACTTTGTCATAGTTTTCTGCATTTTTACGCAAAATTGCCATTCTGGTTTCGTAGTCAGGTGGTTGAATATCTGAAATAAGTCCCCATTCGAAACGGGAACGGAATCTTTCTTCTAATGTTTCCATTTCTTTTGGTGGCTTATCAGAAGATAGAACAATTTGTTTACCGGCAGAATGTAAGGCATTAAAAGTATGGAAAAATTCTTCCTGTGTACTTTCTTTTCCTATTATAAACTGTACATCATCGACCATGAGTACATCTACATTTCTATATTTGTCACGCAGCTTATTCATAACAGAAGCATTACCGGAACGAATAGACTCGATTACTTCATTGGTAAATTCCTCAGAAGTAACATAGAGAACTTTTTTATTAGGATTTTCTTCTAATATAAAGTGACCGATGGAATGCATCAAATGTGTTTTGCCAAGTCCGGCACCACCATAAAGGTATAGTGGATTGTAGGCCTGTCCCGGTGATTCGGCTACAGCCAGTGAAGCTGAGTGTGCGAACTTATTATTATTACCAACTACAAAAGTATCAAATTTATATTTTGGATTTAAGTTTGCATTTTCATAATTGATATTATAGGTGGCATAGTGTGCCTGCTTATTTTCCTGGTTTTTATTCTGTTCATTTTCAACATCCTTTTCTAATAGGAAGGAAATGTCATAGGTATGTTCCATTTTCTCAGAAATGGTAACCTGGAAAAAGCTTTTGTACTTATTAGATATATAATTTAATGCATGTCCCTGATCAGAGGGAATTAATATAGTAACAATATTATTTTCATCATTATAATATTTTAATGGGGCTACCCATGTATTATAGGAAATATCTGATAAGCCGTATTCTTTTCTTACTGTTTGTTTGATATTTTCCCATTCTTCTTTAATAGAGAGCATCTTTACCTCCAGAGTGTTTTTCAGAAAACACCGATACCTTTATACTAATATAAATTGGCTAAAATTTCAATGGAAGATGACTTATCCACATTATGTAAATAAAAAAATACAAATAGTTAACATATTTTATAATTATTCACAGTATATGTGGAAAAGTTGATATTTTTATAAATAACTCAAATACCCAATTTTTCGATAAAAATTAGTTAATATGATATTTTTTATTGAGTTTTTAAAATGTTATCCACAAGTTATCCACAAATTGTGGATAATGTTATGTAAATTATTTATAAGAAACCATTTATTTAAGTCAAACTACATTTAGTGGTCAATATTGATATTTATCTGCTATATATTGATTAAAAAAATTTCGCCTTTTTTTCAGTATTTGCGGACTTTTTTAAATTTTCTTGATTTATAAAAAATAAAGTATTTTTACTTGACGCACTTGGTTAAATCCTATATAATACAACGGTAATTTCGTAGTAGGACAATTATTGTAAACCTTTATATAGAAAAGGTGTTAGCAAAGGAGGTGCATCCGTAATGAAAATGACATTTCAGCCACATAACAGACAGAAATATAAGGTACATGGTTTTAGAGCTAGAATGAGTACTCCAGGTGGAAGAAAAGTAATCGCCGCTAGAAGAGCAAAAGGAAGAAAGAGTTTAACAGTATAGGTCACAGTCATGTGACCTATTTTTCTCTTTTAAAATAATTTATTTTATTAGAAAATGCCACTGAGCAGAGAGAAAAAATATGAAATTTTCTGAATCTTTAAAGAAAAATCAAGATTTCCAATATGTTTATAAAAATGGTAAGTCCTACGCGAATAAATTTCTGGTTATGTATGTAATAGAAAATAACCTGGAAATTAACAGACTTGGAATATCTTGTAGTAAAAAAGTCGGAAATAGTATTGTAAGACATCATTTTGCAAGACTGATCCGCGAAACCTACAGACTACACGAAGATATATTTAATAATGGTTTAGATATAGTAGTCCTGGCAAGACAGAGTGCCGCTAGAGCTTCTTATGAAGAGATTGATAGCGCATTCTTACATCTTTCAAAGCTTCATAAAATAATGAAGTCAACCCGTGAATGAATAGAACCAGAAAGTTCGGTATGAAAAAAATATTTATTTACTTGATAAGATTCTATCAAAAATATATTTCTCCCATGAAGAGCACCAAATGTCCTTATTTTCCAACCTGTTCTCAGTATGGTTTGGAAGCTATTGAAAAATATGGTGCTTTAAAGGGTGGTTTTTTAGCACTTTGGCGGATTTTAAGATGTAATCCGTTTTCAAAGGGAGGATATGATCCTGTTCCATAATATGTAGGAGGAAATATGTCCAGTATTTTATTAACACAAAATTCCACTCCAGTATTTAGCTGGATTTGTCAGCTTCTTGGACTGTTAATGGAAGGAATTTTCTATGTACTGAATTTGATTGGTATTCCAAATGTTGGTTTATCAATCATAATTTTTACAATTGTCATCTATCTTTGTTTAATGCCCCTTACAGTAAAACAGCAGAAGTTTTCCAAGTTTTCTGCAAAAATGCAGCCTGAACTGAAAAAGGTACAGGATAAGTATAAGGGTAAAAGAGATAATGACTCCATGCTTGCAATGCAGGAAGAAACCAAAAATATTTATGCAAAATATGGTGTTTCTCCATCCGGCAGCTGTATTCAGCTTTTAATCCAGATGCCAATTTTATTCGCATTGTATCAGGTAATCTACAAAATGCCTGCTTATGTTGGATCTATTAAGGCAGCATTTTTCCCATTGGTTGATAATCTGATTGCACAGGCAGGAAGTTCTGAATTTATTCAGAAATTTACGAATGCCAATATGTATGCAAAACAGTTTACAAATGAATCTTTTACCAGTGGTGTTGCAACTTATGTTCAAAATACCTATGTTGATGTATTAAATAAAGCATCAACTGCTGACTGGTTAAGCATCGCAGATAAATATCCTTCTCTTTCACAGGATGTTTCTAATGCAATGTCAAAACTTTCACAGTATAATACTTTCCTTGGTGGTATCAATATTGCTGATTCACCATGGTATATTATTCAGGAATCTTTTAAAGCAGGCGCTTATGGAATGCTTATTCTTGCATTATTATATCCTTTACTTGCAGCTTTAACTCAGTGGTTAAATACAAAACTGATGCCACAGGCAGCTTCTACAGGTGATGCAACACAGGATCAGATGATGCAGTCTATGAAGACTATGAATGTCATGATGCCTTTAATGTCAGCTTTCTTCTGTTTCCAGCTTCCTGTAGGTCTTGGTATTTACTGGATTGCCGGTGCAGTGATTCGTAGTATTCAGCAGATTATTATTAACAGACACATTGATAAGATGGATCTTGATGCTGAGATAAAGAAAAATATTGAAAAAGCTGCTAAAAAAGCTAAAAACAAGAAGAGTGTAACGGCAGATAAAGTTAACAGCTATGCTACCATGAGTACCAGATCAACAACTTATGCTGATCGCGCAGCAGCTCGTTCTAATATGAGTGAAGCTGAAAGAGAAGCAGCAATCAATGCAAAGAAATCTGCTTACGAAAATGCAAAACCTAATAGTATTGCTGCAAAAGCAAACATGGTTAAGCAATACAATGAAAGTAACAAATAAGGAAGGGGTATCCTGATATGGAATATGTTGAAATTACTGCTAAAACAGTAGATGATGCAATAACAGAAGCTTGTCAAAAGTTTTTAGTAACCAGTGATAAGCTTGATTATGAAGTATTAGAAGAAGGTAAAACCGGTTTACTCGGTTTAGGTTCCAAGCCTGCTGTTATCAAAGCAAGAGTAAGATCTTCTTTAACAGATAAGGCAAAGGATTTCCTGGATGAAGTATTTGCAGCGATGCATATGGTTGTCGCTATTGAAGCTACATATGATGAAGCTGAAAAGAATATGGATATCAATTTAAGTGGTGATGATATGGGAGTTCTTATCGGTAAAAGAGGACAAACCCTGGATTCTCTCCAGTATCTGGTTTCTCTTGTTGTTAATAAGGAAACAGAGGATTATATTAGAGTTAAGGTAGATACAGAAAATTATCGTGAAAGAAGAAAAGAAACACTTGAAAATCTTGCTAAGAATATCGCATTCAAGGTTAAGAGAAGTAAACGTGCAACTTCTTTAGAACCAATGAATCCTTATGAAAGAAGAATTATTCATTCAGCTTTACAAAATGATAAATATGTAACAACCCATAGTGAAGGTGAAGAACCTTACAGACATGTGGTAATTACTATTAAGAGATAGTTTGAATATCATAAGTAAAAGAAAACCTCTGCAGACTTGATTGTTTGCAGAGGTTTTTTATTTCTGGAAAATAATCTATTATTTGTATGCCCAGAATTTATTCAATATGAAGTTAATCGGAATGGTAAAAAACAGATTTACAAAGGTTGCAATATAATATGGTAATCCAAGCACACTGACTTCAATGAAAATTAGTATTCCATTGAGGAATAGGCTTGTTACGGAATAGCTTGCATAAACCTTCAATAATGATTTCCATGCCGGTATATCACTATTTTTCTCAAATACGTATTTTCCATTTAAGATATAACTGATAAACACAGTAATGAGAAATGTGATAAAATTACTCGTCTGGGATATAACTGTAACAGAATTCCCTAAAATTGCTGTTTTCTCAAATAGAAAATAAAACGAGTTATTAAGGATATATGATAATACGGTATTTAAGGCACCAACCATGCCAAATTTGATAAACTGGATAATTGCTTCTTTTTTATTCATTTCTGTATCATATCATAATTTTTTTTGTATGAAAAGT
>JAQUUX010000018.1 GCA_028693705.1 Lachnospiraceae bacterium
TGGGACCATGACTATAAAGTAACTTATTAACTATGTAGGTATGACCAACAATTCATCGAATACCTATATCATAAAAATAAGTCTATAGCCTCTATGGTTGAGGTCTATAAACTTATAATACGAGGAATAAGGATTGATGCAAAGGGACGGTTCAGCCGTGTATCATATGCTCACAAGCCCGTTCTCACTACGGTAAACGCGTAGCTGTACATAAGTCCGCATAAAACGCGGACAAAGTACAGACGCGTTTACAGTGCTTGTTCGCATACGATACACGGCTGAACCTCGTTTTACGGCAATATTTATTTTCTTTAAGCTACAGTTTGTGGTGCCCTGGGGCGCAAAGACCTCAATTACGGCAGGTGAATAGTTGCAATAGTTTAGCCTTGGCTACAGACTGGACTAACTGTAGATTAAATTGGAATAAAGTATAAAGAAAGGGATGACTATATCACTCTGAGAGACACTTGAAACTCGTCAGTACTTGCTTGCGTATTTTGCAAGCTTATGTACTGCTACGAGTTTCATGTAGCGAAAGCGAGTCTCGAAGAGTGAGTATAGTCATCCCTTTCGGTTTGCTTTAATCCATTTAATCTACAGTTTAGGTTATAATGTAGGCGCTCACGATTTCCCCGTAATACGCCATATGATAATCCTTATTTGGTCCATGAAACGAACTATCCACATTCTGTGGATAAGAGACTTTTCGAATTGTCTCTGGAATAGCAGCTGGTTCCTGCATTTGTTTATAGAGTACTTTACATTCCAGTGTCAGCGGAAATTCCCTGATGCCGGGTACGGAAATTTGTTGCGGTTCCTCAAGAGTTAAGTTTAATTCTTTGATTTTATCAATATTTCTGCCGCTTTCTATACCGCACCGGCTGATGATATTATGGTCATAACCGCCTAATGCTACATTAATGGTAAATTCCGGGTTTTGTTCCAGCAAGCTTCTGGAAAAACGGTTTTCGCGGATAAATGCTATGAAAATATTTCGATTCCACTCCATGCCAAGTGTTCCCCAGCCGATGGTCATGGTGTTAATACGGTTTTCGAATTTTGTGGTTAGAAGGACACCGGCTGGTATTTGTTTTAGAATGGTGGAGGCATAATCAAAGACTTCAATTTGTTTTTTCATAAAGAATTATTAATCCTTTCTTGACGGAGAATAAATACTGCTATCAGTTGTTGAAATTAAATATATTTTAACACATTCCCTTGACAAAAGAAAAAGCGAGTGCTAAATTACAATACATACCAACGGTATGTAAAAGGAGAAAAGCCATGGCAAGAAACAAATATCCGGAAGAAACAGTTCAGCTGATTTTGGATGTTTCAGAAAAACTGTTTTTACAGAAGGGGTATGATGCGACCTCTATACAGGATATTATCAATGGTCTTGGTGGACTATCCAAGGGTGCAGTTTATCATCACTTTAAGTCAAAGGAAGAGATTTTTGATGCAGTAGGAGATCGTTACAGTGCTGCTATATTGGAAGAATTACAGCAGACTTTACATGATTCGAAGCTGACAGGACTGGAAAAGCTGAAGAAAATGTTCCGGATATCTCTGGCTGACTCCAATCAGGATCTGGCATTTGTGGTAACGCCCAGTTTGTTGGATAATCCGAAACTGCTGGCATTGCAGATCCGCGAGATTTTCCAGGATCTGGTTCCCCATTATACTCAGCCGGTTATGGAAGAGGGAATTGCGGATGGCTCTATCAAAACGGAGTATCCAAAAGAATTGTCAGAAGTACTTTTACTGATAACGAACATCTGGATGAATCCCTGTATATTACAGAGTGATGAGGAAAGCCAGCGAGGAAAAGCAAGGTTTTTGCAGGCTTTGTTCAAGAACTTTGGAATTGATTTACTGGATGATGAAATGTTGGAAACTTATGTGAGATATTGCAGGATATTTCAGCAAAATCATGATAAGTAATATTGAAAAATGACATAAAATACGAAGATAGTAATAATAAGCAGGTAACTACTGCTCTTGGCAGCTTTGCTTCTGAGAGCAGCTTATTTTTCAAAATATACATACCGGCAGTCGGTATGTAAGATGGAGGACATGATGTTTACAAAAAATTATTTCAAAAGGATTTTACAATGGTGGTCATAGGACAGATTATTTCTTTATTTGAGAATGCAGTGTTACGTTTTGCGTTACCGTTGTATTTGCTGAATCAGACTCATTCGGCAGCTTTGTTTGGTATGGTTTCGGCTTGTTCCTTTATCCCAATGATCATGTTGCCACCGATAGGAGGTATTGTAGCGGATTGAGTAAATAAACGAAATGTAATGGTAATCTTAGACTTTGCAACGGCGATACTGACTTTCTTGTGCATGAGTTTACTTGGCAGGGTGAATCTGGTCATATTGATTCTGGTGGTTTTGATCTGTTTGTATGGGATCCAGGGGGCTTATTCTCCTTCTATTCAGGCAAGTATTCCGGCACTGGTGGGGAGAGATGAACTGATGCCTGCCAATGCAGTAGTAACATTAGTCAATTCGCTTGCAGGGTTGATTGGCCCCGTAATTGGTGGTGCAGTTTATGGATTTTATGGTATTCTACCGGTTTTATTTATCAGTATGCTTTGTTTTCTGGCCTCGGCAGTTATGGAAATATTTATTCATATCCCTTATAAGAGGGGAAAAGCAACAGGTAATATTTTTCAAATAGTGAAAACTGATATGAGAGAGGGAATTCAGTTTGTCAGAAATGAAAAAACTATTCTGGCTAAAGTTCCTCTATTGATTGCTGCGGTTAATATGGTCTTTTCTGCATTATTAATCATTGGACTTCCGGTAGTGATTACCCAGAAACTGGGATTTGGTGAAAGTCTGGGCAATCGTCTCTATGGATATTGTGAAGGAGCAATGGCAACAGGCGGGCTGTTAGGCGGCTTGCTTTCCGGTGTATTAGCAAAGAAAATCAGTATCAGAAATGGGCATATGCTGATTTTTGCTTGTTCTTTTTTGATGATACCAATAGGAGCGGTACTTGTTTTACCAATTCCGGAGATAGTTTCCTATTTGATTATTGTTATTTGCTGTTTCCTGATGATAATTGCATCCACTTTTTTTTCAATAGAAATGATGGCTTATGCACAGGCAGTTACACCGGCGGATCTGGTAGGCAAGATTATGTCTATTGCCATGTGTCTTTGCATGTGTGCAAGTCCTCTGGGGCAGGCTATTTACGGCTGGCTGTTTCAGATATTATCAGAAAAGGTGTATTTTATTTTCTTTGTGGCAGCAGTGCTTTCGGGAGGATTGGGAATTGTATCGAAGAAGTCATTTGAAGGATTGACAGAGTTTTAGAAAGATATCGGTTGACGGTAAAGATGACGGTAAATATTGGGATACTTTATCTAAAGAAAAATGATTTTTAGTCGATACTTTATTAACAGAGATCTATTGTCGTGAGGTATCGGTTCTTTTTATTTATAGAAAGAACAAAATTGCAGCGGATTTGATTCATGGAGGAAGAAATATGCTGACAGTAAATATGAGGGATGTAGAAAACAGGCAGGATGCCATAGCTTATCACAAGGAACAGACTGTAAAAACAACTGAGCAGACAAAGGATGAAAATGTAATAGATGGAGTGAGCCTGACAATTTCTGAAGCTGGAAAGAAATTGATGCAGCAAAATGGTCAGACGGAGAATATAGCGGAACAGACTAAAGAAAAACTGGAAACTATGCCTGTGGAAAATGAAGACAGTCTGAAAGAAATGTATCAGATGGCTAAATCAGCGGCGATTGTGAATGCAAGGAAGAAACATAAGGATTATGATTCCATGTTTGAGGAAGAAACAGAGGATGAAGAAATCCAAAAGAAAGCAAGAGATCTGGAGTCAGAAAATGACAGTGGAGATGCCGGAGGAAGTACAGAATCAGGGGAAAGCATCGAGGCAGTAAGCAGTGATACGGGTGCTGTTACTGATGCAGTGATATAGAATGAATACTAAAAATGGAAGTCAGGGAAGACTGCCACACATATGGTATAGGATATAACTCGGTAAAAGAGCTAAGGACAGCGAACTAAAAAGTTTTCTGTCCTTTTTTATTATTTGAAACTTTTTACAAAGCTGATTCGTATTACTTATATGAGGGATAGAAGATGACAAAGGATAAGCTGGAGAATTATTTCAGAATATATTATTCTCTTTGCTATCGTGTTGCTTTTACACAGGTTAAGACAAAGTCGGATGCGGAAGATATGGTACAGGAAACCTTTCTCCGTCTATTGTTCTATCAGCCGGTATTTACATCAGAGGAGCATGAAAAGGCGTGGCTGATACGGACGACGATTAATCTGTGCAGGGATTTCTTAAAGAGCAAATGGCAGAAAGCCACGGTGGGGATAGATAAGGTACCGGAACAGGAAAAGGCTCATTTCCGATTACCATATCAAAAAGAGGATGAAACATTATGGGCAGTGCTGGAACTTCCCGAGAAATATCGAAATGAGTTGTATTTCTTTTATTATGAGGATTATTCCATAAAAGAAATTGCTGCAATTTTAGTATTGCCTGAAAATACAGTGAAAACAAATCTGAAAAGAGGCAGAGAGGCATTACGATCAAAGCTTCTGCCGTAACAGAAAAAGAAAATCAACAGACTATATGATAGAAATAAAATCAGGAAAGGAGCAGGATTTTATGACAATAAAAGGAATTGGAAGTCAGAATTTTCTGGAGCAGGCAATTAAGGCAAAGCAGACTGAAAAAAAGGGTGACAGTTCTTTTGACAACAGTCTGGCAGATCATTTACATAGAGAAATGGAAACAGATTCAGAAAGTGTACAAAGTAATGGGATAGAAGGCAGTACACGGACGAGAACTGTTCTTGAGGAAAACGTTCTGGGAAACACTCTTCTGGAACGGTTGTCCAATGCTAAAAAGACTGGAGATCTTCAAAATACACAAAGCGAAGAATTAACAGATGCAGATTATAGCAATGTTAATATATTGAAGAGATATTCGTTAAAGGCCAAGGTTTTAAGTGAAGATGGTTCCAAGGTGTATGTGGAACAAAAAAACGAAGACGGAACAGTAAACCATTACCGGATAGATTTGTCCCGAATTTCACAGGACACGGAAGATCCTATTGAACAGGCCGCTTTGCAGGCGTGGAATAAGAAAAATGAAACAACAGAAAATGCAGACGAAGAACTTACGACGGAACAGGCGTTGCTGCAATTTTATGAGTTTATAGAGGACAGGATAAAAAATGGACCACCTGAAATTCTGACTGGAGGAAATGCTTTTTCTGTAAAAGACTGGGATAGGCTACTGGAGAAAATAGATGGTAACTTGGATGAAATAAAAGAAGAACTGGAAGAAAGAATCGAAAAATTAAAACAGGAAGCGAAAGAACAGGAGCAGATAGAAACAGCACAGGTAGGATCGGAAAACAAAGATGCTTTGGCAGATACTTTGGCAGAATTTATCAGTCAGAGACAAAATTGGCTGGAACTGGCAGGGGTTGAGGATACTGAGAAGAACGCAGAAAAAGATACGGAAGAAAATACAGAAGAAAATGCGACTGCAGGTAATACAGAAAGCATCGCTAAAAATGACAGAACCGGGGGTAGTATAGTATCCTCGGTAACAGCAGAAACGGAGAATACCCCAGGATACAAAGGCATGATATATCATAAAAATGATAAATCAGCGCCCTACTCCTATCTGGCGGATGAAAGCGGAATGGTCACTTATAACGGCGTAGTATTTCAATGTGACAATGAAAACCGCAGACTTACGTTGGGAGATGTGAGCAATCCAAAGAATTGCCTGCGAATTCCACTTTCAGGTGGTGGAAGTTTAATGGTTAATACAGATAATCTAGGAGATCTGGCAGGTGCGATCGGGATGTTTTCCCCGGAGGATGTTAATCTGATCCTGCGTGCTATGGCACAGGATGCCAAAATACAACAGATGCAAAAAGAAATTGATGACGATACCAATAGTATCGGAGAGGCCGGAGAAAGTGCAAAGGATACTGCGACAGTAGAAACTACGACAGAAGAAGTTACAGCAGGAGAGGCAGAAAAGGAAAGTGAAGCAGATATAAGAACAGCAGATTCTCAGATAACCGACGAAATGATTCAGCGATTAGTAGAAGCTTAACAAATTATTAAGTTGACGTTTTCCCAAGAATGTACCACCATAGAATAGTTGATGGTACATTTTTTGTGCAGATAAATAACCTCTGCGTAAGCGATCAATTGAATTTCACATGAAAACAAAGGACATGACACTTACGATGCTAAAACAACAATTGAAACGATTTGGAAATGTCATCTTTTTCCTGATTATTATGGGATTAACAATATATGCAGTGCTTCATGGACAAAACCTGGATGAAATAGCAACGTCGCTTCGGGAGATTACATTGCCCTATTTATTCTGTGCAGTGATGGTTGCTCTTTTCTTTGTGGGAGCAGAAGGTGTCATTATCTGGTCGTTGCTTCGTTCCATGCATGGCAACAGTGGACTGATCAAATGCATCGGTTATGCCTTTGTAGGATTTTTTTATTCCGGCATCACTCCATCTGCCAGTGGCGGACAGCCCATGCAGCTGTTATATATGAAAAGGGATGGGAATCGCCTGTCTGAGAGCTCTGTGGTGCTAATGACGGTGGCGTTATTATATAAATTTGTATTGGTTTGTATGGGGATAGGGATTTTACTGTTTTGGAGACAGCCTCTTCGCGGGTATTTAAGAGGATATTATGGATTATTTTTAATAGGAATGGTGTTGAATACTTCTTTGGTTCTGGTTTTATTAGGTGCCATGCTGGCACCTGTTTTAATCAGACATATCCTGTTTGCTATTGATTATCTACTGGTAAAGCTGCATATTTTGAAGCCATCCTCAGACAGAAGACTTCGAATTGATCACTTCATTGGTGGCTATCAGGAAGCTGTGCTTTTTCTGAAAAGTCATTTGCTGAAGGTCTTTGGTGCGATTCTTTTTACTTTTTTTCAGAGAATTTGTGTTTTTGGTCTCCCATTTATCGTATATCAGGGATTTTCATTGGAGGGAAGCAGTTTTTTAACCATATTATGCCTGCAGACATCTATTTATATTGCTGTTGACATGTTACCCATACCGGGTGCCCAGGGTATTACGGAATTGATGTATCGGACTGTTTTCCAAACTGTTTTTACGGGAGCGTATCTGATGCCGGGGCTGTATGTTACAAGGGGAATCAGTTTTTATCTGATGTTAGGCGTGAGCTTGTTAGTTATGCTGGCGTTTCAGATTCATGAGAAAAGAGCACTGATACATGTTTTTGAATAGGAGGAGAATATAAATTATGTTTAGAGAAATGCGTAGAAACAAACAACTTTTGGCGGAAGAGGAAGCTATTGCAATATTGAAAAAAGGGAAATCCGGTGTCCTGGCACTGCTTGGCGATGATGATTATCCGTATGCGGTACCCATCAGCTATGTTTATTATGATTCAAAATTATATTTTCATGGTGCCAAAAACGGACATAAAATCGATGCCATCCGTAAGTATGAGAAAGCCTCTTTTTGTGTGATTGATCAGGATCAGATTATTCCGGAAGAATATACAACTTATTTTAGAAGTGTCATTGCATTTGGAAAGATCCGCATCATGGAAGATGAAGATGAAATGCGAAAAGCTGTTGTGGCACTTGCAAAAAAATATCATCCGACGGACAGCGTGCAAGGCCGTGAGGATGCGATCAACCGGGAGTGGAAGCCACTATGTATGATGGAATTCGATATTGAACATCTGACCGGTAAAGAAGCGATAGAATTAGTAAGAGCCAGATAGGTTGGGAATTTCTAATATAAAATAATAAAGGGCAGTCGAAGAGTTTTGTTATTATGGAAAACACTTTGATTGCTCTTTTATTTTACTGAAATGATAAAATTTATCAATTAAGTTCTTGACACCTAATGAATGTTAGAATATACTAACTAATGCAAAAGCAAATGAAAATCGTTATCATTTAGGAAAGAAAGAGGATGAGATGATGCCACTATCAATGGTAAAAGAAGGCGAACCAAGCACAATTATTAAAGTTGGCGGTAAAGATGAAACTCGCAGGTTTCTGGAAAATCTCGGTTTTGTTTCCGGCGGTATTGTAACTGTTGTGTCTCAGATTGGCGGAAATATGATCGTCAATGTAAAGGATTCCAGAGTTGCCATAGGAAAAGATATGGCAAATAAGATCATGGTTTAAATCTTATTTTTGATAAAAATATTAAATAAAAATATCATATAGAAATGCCAAAACAGAAATAAAAATTCAAGGCAAAAAGAGGAGCAGAAAATGAAGACTTTAAAAGAAGTAGCCTGCGGCCAATCCGTAAAGGTTACAAAGCTGACCGGTGAAGGTCCGGTAAAAAGACGTATCATGGATATGGGTATTACAAAAGGTGTTGATGTATATGTGAGAAAGGTTGCCCCATTTGGAGATCCTGTTGAGGTTACTGTACGAGGCTATGAATTATCACTTCGTAAAGCAGATGCTGAGATGATTGAGGTAGAATAATTTTCCGGATGCAGATCCGTTAGAGAATTATTATTTTTTTACACAATGGTTAGATAAAACTAACAAAGAATAGAGGAGCGTAACATGGAAATCAAAATTGCATTAGCAGGTAATCCTAACTGCGGTAAAACAACATTGTTCAATGCGTTAACCGGATCCAATCAGTTCGTTGGAAACTGGCCGGGTGTAACCGTTGAGAAAAAAGAAGGAAAGTTAAAAGGACATAAAGATGTTATCATCATGGATCTTCCGGGTATTTACTCTTTATCTCCTTATACATTAGAAGAAGTCGTTGCCAGAAATTATTTGATCAATGACAGACCGGACGTGATCCTGAACATCGTTGATGGTACCAACATGGAAAGAAATCTGTATTTATCTACACAGATTATGGAGCTGGGTATTCCGGTTGTCATGGCAGTCAACATGATCGATATCCTGGAGAAGACCGGCGATAAAATACATATGGAACAGTTAAGCAAAAAGCTGGGCTGTGAAGTAGTTGAAATCTCTGCATTAAAGGGAACCGGCATTCAGAAAGCGGCTGAAAAAGCAGTAGCACTGGCAAAATCCAGAAATATGACACCGGCAGTTCATGAATTTGCGGGTGAAGTGGAAGCTGTTATTCGTAAGGTAGAAGATAAATTAGGTGCGGAAGTTCCGACAGAACAGAAGAGATTCTTTGCTATTAAATTATTGGAAAAAGATGACAAGATCGTAGAGCAGATGAAACAGGTACCGGATGTATCTGCTGAAATTGCTGAACTGGAAAAAGTAATGGATGATGATACAGAGAGTATCATTACCAATGAACGTTATGTATATATTTCTTCCATTATTGAAGGCTGTATTACCAAATCAAAGAAACAGAAGCTGACAACCTCAGATAAGATTGATCATATTGTGACCAACAGATGGCTGGCACTGCCGATTTTCGCAGTCGTAATGTTCCTGGTATATTATGTTTCCGTAACAACCGTAGGAACCTGGGCAACTGACTGGGCAAATGATGGCGTGTTTGGAGAAGGCTGGCATTTATTCGGAATCGAATCCGCATTTGTACCTGGTGTTCCTGCCTTGGTAGAAGGTTTACTGTCTGCTATCGGCTGCGCTGACTGGTTACAGGGTCTGATCTTAGATGGTATCGTAGCCGGTGTTGGTGCAGTGCTTGGTTTCGTACCACAGATGCTTGTATTATTTATTTTCCTGGCATTCTTAGAGGCTTGTGGTTACATGGCCAGAGTTGCATTCATCATGGATAGAATCTTCCGCAAGTTTGGTCTTTCGGGAAAATCCTTTATTCCGATGCTGATCGGTACCGGCTGTGGTGTTCCCGGTATTATGGCTTCCAGAACCATTGAAAATGACAGAGATCGTAAGATGACTATTATGACTACCACTTTTATACCATGTGGTGCAAAGCTTCCTATCATTGCTTTAATTGCAGGTGCTTTATTTAACGGTGCATGGTGGGTTGCTCCAAGTGCTTATTTTGTAGGTATTGCAGCGATTATCTGTTCCGGTATTATGTTAAAGAAAACGAAAATGTTTGCAGGAGATCCGGCACCATTCGTTATGGAATTACCGGCATATCATATGCCAACTGTATCTAATGTCCTGAGAAGTATGTGGGAGAGAGGCTGGTCCTTTATCAAAAAGGCAGGAACCATCATCCTGTTATCTACCATCGTTCTCTGGTTTATGATGAGTTTTGGCTGGGTTGACGGAAGCTTCGGAATGTTAGAGGCAGAACAGTTAAATGAAAGTATCTTAGCATCTATTGGTAATATTATCGCTCCAATCTTTGCACCACTTGGCTGGGGAGACTGGAAGATGGCTGTTGCGGCTGTTACCGGTTTGATTGCAAAAGAAAACGTTGTTGGTACATTCGGTATCCTCTTTGGTTTTGCAGAAGTCGCAGAAGATGGCGCAGAGATCTGGGGACAGCTGGCAGGCAGCCTAACAGCTGTTGCGGCATATTCCTTCCTGGTATTTAACCTTTTATGTGCACCTTGCTTCGCAGCAATGGGCGCTATTAAGAGAGAAATGAATAATATCAGATGGTTCTGGTTTGCAATTGGATATCAGACAGTTCTGGCTTATGTAGTATCTCTTTGTGTATACCAGATTGGTATGCTGATCACTACCGGAGTATTTGGCATCGGAACATTAGTTGCAGCAGTTTGTATTATTGGTTTCCTGTATCTGCTATTCAGACCTTATCAGGAAAGCAATACATTAAAGGTAAATATGAAGACCCTGGCAAAAGCAGCAAAATAAAAGCTGTTTTTGCAGGACAGAATGGAGAGTGACATATGGGAACATTAATTACAGGCATAATCGTACTTGGAATAGTTGTTTTGGTGATTCGAAGCATGATAAAGGATAAAAAAGCAGGAAAGTCCCTGCAGTGTGGTGCAGATTGCAAGCATTGCGGAGGCCATTGTCACTAAATGTGTCATTGCCACTTTTAGTGGCAAAACCACTAAGAAGGAGGCATTGGTGTGCTGGAGAAATCATTGAAAGCAACTAAAACGGTACACGATACCAGAAAATATCACCGGACGCAGATGCAAAAGGAAATCATCCTGCAGAAATTGAAAGATCAGGGTTGCAGGATTACCAAGCAGCGTCGTATGTTACTCGATATCATTCTTGAAGAAGATTGTTCCTGCTGTAAAGAAATTTATTACAAAGCTTCTAAGTTGGATCGAAATATTGGTGCAGCAACTGTTTACCGTATGATCAACACTTTAGAGAGCATTGGAGCAATCAGTCGAAAGAATATGTATAAAATTGCCTGTGATGAGGGTTGTGAAAACGGGTGTGAAAAGGAAAATGCATGTACAGTGGAGTTAAATGATAATACAGTGTATCATTTATCAGCAGGCAACTGGCGTTCAGTGATTCAGGCCGGCTTAAGGGAATGCGGATACCTACATGATCAGAAAATCAAGAGTGTGGTGGTACAGTCCTGCGAGTGCGATGCGTAAAAGGAATTAAAGTTATAAATTAAATAAAAGCAGAATTTGCAGTATCAAAAAAGTGATTTGCCATATTTATGACAAATCACTTTTTTTGTGCACTCCGTCTAAATTTATAGACAAGTGACGATACATTGCTTCTTTTGCTGCTTGAGAATCATGTGCTGCAATAGCTTCTACAATTTCCCTATGAGTTTCCATGGTGTTTTTCTGAATTAGGTTAAAACTTTCCAAAGAAGAATTAATGGGCATTAATTGGTGAATGCTGAAAACAATAACAGGTATTATTTTAGGTAAAACCAGATTCTGTGTACAAGAGGAAATGATGACATGAAACTGTTCATCAGCTTCTCCATAATCTTCTTTTTTTCTTATTTTTTCATTGATAATAGAATTTGCTTTTCGCAACCGAAGAATATCCTGATCTGTTGCATATTCAGCAGCCAGGCCGGCGGCCCAGGGTTCAATTAAAAGTCGGGTTTCCAGTAGGTCGGAAGCAAGTTTGTTAGAATCGGAAATAAATGCAAATCCAAAAGGATCTTTGACTACACCAGGTTCCTTGGTTACAAAAGTGCCCAGACCTCTTTTTATTACCACAACGTTTTTGGCAGCTAATTGTTTGATCGCCTCACGTATGGTTCCTCTTCCAACATTTAACTGTTTTGCCAGTTCAAATTCGTTGGGGAGTTTATCATTTACTGTTAAATGCTGATCGATAATCAACTGGGATATGCGTTCAGCAACTTGTCCGGCCAAAGGTTGTCCGGATTCTTTTACGTTGTCTAATAAATTTATGTCCACGATGTCTCCAAAAAATCATTTTTATTTTCTCCTTATTCTAGCAGAGTAAATTTTTTTGCGCAAGATTAGGTTGTATTTTGGGTATTTTGTAAAAGATTATAAAAAGTAAATAAAAGACTATTATAAAAAATGGATAAAAGATATTGACGAAATACGAAAATGGGTGGTATTATTTACTAAACACATAGGACGTCATACGTCGTACGACATAAGGAGGAAAAATGAAAGCTATCAAATTGGAAAAACCATGGAGTGTTGATTGTATAGAAATGGATGCACCGATACCGAAAGCGGGAGAAGCGTTGCTTCGTGTAAAAGCAGCCGGTATATGTGGAAGTGATATTGGTGCATTCAGAGGGACAAATGGATTGGTAACATATCCAAGGATTATAGGTCATGAAATAGCAGGAGAGATCATTTCTATTCCGGAAGACAATAAAAAGAACTTGAAAGTAGGAGATAAAGTAGTTGTTAATCCATATTTGTATTGTGGAAAATGTTATCCATGCAGTATTGGAAGAACAAATTGCTGTAATGATCTGAAGGTATTGGGCGTACATATAGACGGAGGCATGGCAGAGTATTTTACGCATCCGGCAGATATGCTTATCAAAATACCGGAGGGGATGACCTGGGAACAGGCAGCGATGGCGGAACCGCTGACGATTTCATTACATGGTATTCATAGAGGCGGGTTAAAAGCGGGTGAATATTGTGCCATTATTGGAGCAGGCCCTATTGGACTGGTGGCAGGAATGGTTGCGCAGGTCTATGGTGCACATGCTATTTTGATTGATCTGGTACAGGAAAGATTGGATTTTGCAAAACAACTTGGAATTGAGTATATCGTTAATTCCAGTATCGAAGATCCAATAGAAGCTGTAAAGAAGATAACAGAGGGTGCTATGGCACAACAAGTTATGGAATGCAGTGGAGCAAATCAGGCAGTCCGTATGACGTTGGATTTGGTTTGTCATGCCGGAAGGATTACTTTGACCGGCTGGCCTAAAAAAGAAACTTCTTTGCCAACGGATATGATTACCAAGAAGGAAATTGATATCCGGGGGGCGAGAACCAGTGCGGGAGAATTTGAAGAGGCTTTAGAGTTGATCAATACAAAAAAAGTAGATATGACGAAAATTCTAACAAAAGTAATTTCTATGGAGGAAACACCGGAAACAATAAAGGACATTGAAAAAAATCCCGGAAATTATTTGAAAGTCGTTGTAAAGATGGATGAGTGACAAACATGGAAGAAATATACCGTACTGACAGATCAGGAATTAAACAGGAAGAGATTGTTGCAGATATAGAAAAAATGCTACAGCAATATCCAACATTAAAAAAAGTTTTGATTATACCTCCGGATTATACCAGATGCTTTTCTTTTGCGGGAGAAATCACACAGATAATATACAAAAAGCTGAAACAGGAAGAGACGGTAGTTTATGTTATGCCTGCGCTTGGAACACATATGGAAATGAGCGGGGAGGAAAAGGTAAAATTTTTTTCGGATACAGTAGATGAACAGGATATTTTAGTGCATCACTGGCAAACGGATACAACCAAAATAGGAACGATACCGGCCCGGGTGGTAAGTGAAATCAGTCAGGGCTTATATAAGGAAGAAATTGAGGTGGAGGTCAACCATCGGTTACTGGATGAAAAATATGATCTGATAATATCAGTGGGACAAGTTGTCCCGCATGAAGTAGTAGGAATGGCAAATTATTCTAAAAATCTGTTCGTGGGTGTGGGTGGCCGTTCTATGATCAATAAATCTCATATGCTTTCAGCCGTATGTGGTATGGAAAGGGCATTAGGGGTAACGGATAGCCCGGCCAGAATGTTGTATGACTATGGACAACAGCATTTTATTGACGGAAAAATTCCGGTTGTTTTTATACAGACGGTTACTACAAAGCAGGAACACAACCTTAATTTGAATGGATTGTATATCGGGACATCAAGAAGACCATTTGAACTGGCTGCAAAACTAAGCCAGGAGCTGAACATTGTGCATTTAGACAGACGGGTAAAGAAAATGGTGGTTTACCTTGATCCCCAGGAACTAAAAACAACCTGGGTGGGTAATAAGGGAATTTACAGAACTCGTATGGCAATAGCGGATGGCGGCGAATTGTTGCTGATAGCTCCCGGGATAGGAGCTTTTGGTGAGAACGAAGAGATGGATGCCATGATCAGAGAATATGGGTATAAAGGGCGTGATAATGTGCTGAGACTATATGAGCAGGGTGTATTCGAAAACAGAACAATGTGTGCAGCACATCTGATTCAGGGTTCTACGGATGGCAGATTTTCTGTCACGTATGCAACCTGTCCTGAGAAAATGCCGCAGAAAGCTATAGAACAGGTAGGATATCACTGGAAAAACTATTATGAAGTAATCCAACAATACGATCCGGAGTCTATGAAAGATGGCTGGAATAAAACAGAGCAGGGTGAAGAATTTTATTTTGTCAGAACGCCTGCACTGGGATTGTGGAAGTATGATGACTGTCATGTAAACATTTAAAATACGACATATTCTATGAGTCTGTTTTTGTTCGTTTTTTTAGCTTAAAAATAAAAGATACAAAAAACATCAAACAAAATTGTGCAAAATGCTCAAAATAATAAAAAACAAATCGAATATATTGACAATATTTACAACAACTGATATTGTATACATCAGAAATACATGTCACATACATTTAAAATACATAAGCAATGTATCACATGAAAAAGACAATGTATTAGGGAGACTACTAACAAGCAATCAAAAAAGATGGGAGAAGAAGGTATGAAGAAAAAGTTTTTGGCATTGGCAATGATGGGAATTATGGCAGTCACAATGATGACTGGATGCGGCGCTGTTCAGACAGACAGCCAGGTTGCTGCTTCTGCAAGCGACTCAACTGCTGAAGCAGTTGAAGCTGCAGCAGGAAAAGATTTTTATACAGAGGATATTAAAATTGCATTTTTACCTAACGTAATCGGCGATTCTTGTGCAGCTGCATGGGCAGATGGAATGAAGGCTTACCTGGATACATTCAGCAATGTAACATTTGATGTATATGATGGTGAAGCATCTGTTGATACAGAAGTGCAGATCATGGATGAACTTATTAACCAGTCATATGATGCTATTATTTTACAGGCAACAGATGCAGCCGGTCTTGCAGCATCTGTAGATAAAGCTGAGGCAGCAGGAATTCCGGTTATTACATGTAACCTGGATGCAGATACAACACATACTGCACTCGTAGCCGGTGTTGATACAGAAGCTGGTGAAGCAATGGCTAATAGCATTGGCGAAAGTCTTGGCGGCGAAGGTAAAGTAGTTATTATTTCTGCTACACCGGGAGCAACAAAGGGCGAGAATATTGATGCAGGATTTAAAGCAGTTCTTAGCGAGAAATATCCAAACATTGAAATTTTAGATGAGCAGTCCGGTGAATGGTTAACTGAGAATGCTAACACCGTAATGAACGACTTCTTAACAAAGTATCCTGAAATTGATGCAGTTATGTGTCACAATGATGCAATGGCAGAAGGAGCAGCTGAAGCAGTTAAAGCAGCAGGTCGTTTAGAGCAGGTTCAGATCTGGGGCTGTGATGGCGAGTCAAAGATGCTTGACTATATTGAAGAAGGTCTTTGTACCGGTACTATTTATACAAACTGCCAGAGCCAGGGCGCTTCTTGTGCACAGATGGCTGTATTCGCAATCGAGTCCGGCATTACTGCAAAGAATTTAACAAGTACACCAGTAGTTAAAATGGCTCCTGTTATTGTAACAAAAGATAACCTTTCTGATATTACAGAAGACATGAGATGGTAAGTCAATACTGAAAGGATAATCACTGCGTTGGGGGAGATTCCTTCAACGCAGTATTTGACTATAGGTAAAGTAGTAACATGAAGAAATAATAAGAAATCGAAGCCTTTAGGAGGAAAACATATGAGACAGGAAAATATGCGGCGTATTATTTCAGTCGCTTCGCTGTTTTTAATGATGATGGTTTTTGGACTGACAAGTAGCTCTTTCTTTTCTATGAATAATATGATGAGCATTTTGCGTGAATGTTCCATTAACGGAATTATTGCAATTGGGGTGGCGTTTGTCATAATCACTGCAGGAATTGATCTGTCAACAGGTGCTATTGTAGGTTTTACCAGCATGATGTGCGCAAATCTGCTTTACTACTATCAACTGCCTGCTACATTAATTTTTGTTATCGCAATTGCAATTGGTACATTTTGCGGTGTCTTAAATGGATATGTTGTAACAAGGCTTCGAGTTCCCGCTTTTATTGCAACATTATCCACACAGTATTTATTCCGTTCTCTGGTATTTGCATTTGCAATCAGAGAAGGCGGTGTAATTACTAATAAGAAAATAACAGATCCCGGTGTGTTGATTATGGGTGGAAGTATCGATGGTATTTATCTGGTAACAATTGCTTTTGTTGTACTTGCCATTGTAGGTCAGATCATTTTGAAAAAAACAAAATTGGGTACTTACATATATGCGACCGGATCCAACCAGAAGTCAGCTGAACTCTCAGGTATTAATGCTGGAAAAGTAAAATGGATTGTATTTATCATTACCGGATTTTTATGTGGTATTGCAGCTATTTTCGAAATCGGAAGAATCGGTAGTGTTACAACAGATCTTGGTACCGGACTGGAATTTGAAGTCATCGCAGCGGTTGTTATCGGTGGCTGTGCATTCTCCGGTGGCCGTGGAGATATTTTCGGAACATTTATCGGTGCTATTTTTATGGCGGTTCTGCAAAATGGAATTTTAAAATACAATCTTCCTACAGCAGCACAGCTGGTTATCAAAGGAATTGTTATTGTAGTTATGATCATCTTTGATTCAGTTTACAACAATATAATGCAAAAACGTATTTTGCAAAAAGCACGTGAACTGGATGAAGCAGCACAAGCAGAGGAGGTGGCTTAAATGAGTGAATTACTGGAAATGAAAGGAATTCAAAAATCTTTTAATGACTCACCTGTTCTGAAAGATGTGGAATTTACGGTAAAACAGGGAGAAGTACATGCTCTGATGGGTGAAAATGGTGCCGGCAAATCTACACTGATTAAGATTCTGACAGGTATCTATCCAAAAGACGGAGGCCAGATTTTCTGGGAGGGTAAGGCTGTAGATATCAATAGCAGATCAGATGCTTCCAAACTTGGAATCGGCGTAATTTATCAGGAACTGAGTTTGATACCTACACTGACAGTAGCGCAGAATATTATGTTGGGAAAAGAAAAGGCTATAAAAGGAATTCTGCAGTCTAATAAGATGAAATTAGATGTGGAAGAATTAATCCAAAAATATAATTTCCGCATTAAGGCAGATGCTGTTGTGGAAACACTCACCATTGCAGAGCGTCAGGTAGTAGAAATCTTAAAGGCACTTAGCGAAAATTCCAAGCTGATCATTATGGATGAGCCAACGGCATCCCTTAGTGCAAAAGAATCAGAGTCCTTGTTTGGTATTATTGAACAGTTAAAACAACAGGGAGTCAGCATTATTTATATTTCTCATCGTCTCGAAGAGGTATATAGATTATCTGACAGATTGACAGTACTGCGTGATGGAGTTCGTGTTGCTGTTCTTGAGAAAGAAGAGATCATTCCGGAAGATGTTATCAGACTGATGATCGGAAAAGACCTGAGTGAAGCTACAGCTTCTAACAATCTTCGGGTTTCTGATAAAAGAGTATTGTTAAAAGTTAAAAATCTGAAACGTAAAGGTGTATTCAAGAATATAAGTTTTGAAATCCATGAAGGTGAAATTGTAGGTTTTGCCGGATTGATCGGAGCTGGAAGAACAGAAGTAATGCGTTGTATTTATGGTGCAGATCCATATGACAGCGGGGAGATTCTTTTTGAAGATAAACCGGTATCAAAAACGATCAGCAAAAATATCAAAGCCGGTTTCGGACTGGTCCCTGAAGATCGAAGAAATCAGGGATTTACACCACTTCTTTCTATTGAAAAGAATATTGCACTGACAAATTATGATACAATTGCAAGCCATGGCATTGTAAACCGTGCAAAAGAAAAAGAATACGGTAATACCATGGTAGAGAAATTAAATATCAAACCCGGCAATTCCCAGATACCGGTTGGCAATCTTTCCGGTGGTAATCAGCAGAAGGCAGTATTGGGAAAATGGCTGAGCAGAGATTTGAAATTATTGATCATAGATGAACCAACGGCCGGAATTGATATTGGTGCCAAAGATGAAATCTATAAGATTATAGAAAATCTTGCAGAAAACGGTACGGCAGTTATCATGGTATCTTCCGACCTTCAGGAATTGCTTAGAGTTTCTCAGAGAGTCATTGTAATGCGTAAAGGTGAAATATGCGCAGAATTCTCAGAAGGCAGAATCACACAGGAACACATACTTATGGCAGAATCCGGTATTCTGACAAAAGGAGGCAATGAAGATGAAAAATAATAATTTAAATATAAAAACAATCTTTAATAAATCACAGAAACTGTGGATCCTGGTAGTGGTAATGATTATTCTGACTGTTTTGCAGCCGGGAGTATTCCTGACATTTGCAAATATGAAGAGCATACTCTTATCTATTTCCATTTATGGCATTATGGTTTGTGGCACGATTTTTCCTATTTTGCTGGGTGGTATTGATTTATCTGTTGGTGCAGTTGCAGCAGCAGCCGGGGCATTTACGGTAGTTCAGATTGTAAACAGCGGATATACCAATCAGGGAGTTATTATCGGTGTATGCGGCGGTTTATTACTGGGTATTATCGTAGGTCTTGTACATGGTGTTATTGTTACCAGATTTAATGTTCCTCCATTCCTGATCACACTGGCAACGCAGAATATTGTGTACGGTGTTGCACAGCTTCTGACAGGAAACAATGTTATTGCCTGTATGGAGCCAAAGTTATTTGCGTTCCTTGGAGGAGAGAGAGTATTAGGCGTTCCTTTCTCTGTTTGGATCATGATTTTTATGGCATTGATTTCATATGTATTATTGAATAAAACAGTATTTGGCAGAAGCATTTATGCAGTTGGTGGCAACGCAGAAGCCTGCTTCTTATCAGGTATTAAAAGTAAGACTATTATTGTTTTGGCCTATGTGGCATCTGGATTTACAGCAGCCATGGCAGGTATTGTATTGGCCAGTATGAACCGTCAGGCAATTGCCAAGGCAGCTCAGGGTTACGATAACTTTGTATTGACTGCATTAGTAGTTGGCGGTGCATCTTTGATGGGTGGTGAAGGAACGATTACCGGAGCCATCTGGGGAGCATTCCTGGTAGGTGTTATTTCAAATGGTTTACGTCTTCTGGGTGTGGCATCTGATTATCATGGCATTATTAAATGTATCGTTATTATTGCGGCTGTTGCATTGGATGCAAATATCAGATACAAGAAGAGTGGACTGCAGAAGAAATCTCTTTTCTTTAAAAAGAATAAGGCACAGGCTTAGCAGGAGGCAGCTATTATGCGAATGATTGATACTCATGTGCACATATTTCCAAAATTGCAGGGATTTCATGGAAAAGGAGAGCTGGTGCCTATTGGCAACGGAAAAGGCCGATGGGCAACCGGAGAAGTGGTGAATATGATACCCTCTGAACTGGGTACAGATTCCTTTACCATGGACAGCTGTCACGAATTTTTACAAAAGAATGGTGTAGATAAAGCAGTTCTGCTTCAGGGAAATTTTTATGGATTTCAAAACGAGTATATAGCCGAAGCCGTAAAGAAGTATCCTGACATGTTTGTAGGGGCAGGGATCTTTGATCCATTAAGCCCCTATGCAGATATGATTTATGAACGACTGACAAAAGAACTGAACTATAAGGTTTTGAAGTTTGAATGCAGTTCAGGATGCGGCTTGATGACATATCACCATCCATTTGCGCTTGATCAGGTCTTTGATCATGTTGTTTCTAATTGCAGGAAGAATGGTCAGGTAATTGCACTGGATATAGGCAGTCCCGGTATGGCAAGTTTCCAGCCAGAAGCAGTGAGCAGGTTGGCCGATACCTATCCGGAAGTGAAAATTGTAGTTTGCCATCTTCTGGCACCGTCTACCAAAGATGAAGCTATTTTAGAGCAGTCTTTAAAAGTGCTGAAAAAGAATAATATATATTTTGATCTGGCGGCACTTCCATTTAATGTAAAACCGGATGTTTATCCATACCCTACAGCACTACGCTATATAAAAATGGCCAAGGATATTGTGGGGGCCGATCATCTGATGTGGGGAACGGATCTTCCTTCCGTCATGTGCTACGATACGTATACACATCTTAAGGATTTCCTGGAGCAGTGTCCTGGTTTTTCACAGGAAGAACTGGAGTCTGTTTATTATAAGACGGCACTGGAGGTGTATCCTTTTGACGAAAGAAAAGCATGACAGAAAAAGGCTGTTACTCATCATTGTATGCTTCTTCTGGTTTATGCAATATGTATATATTCCATATCAGACAACTTATCTGCTGTCCATAGGCACGTCCTATGGAGTGGCAGGTCTGGTAGTTGGTGCATATGGTTTTGTACAAATATTTTTGAGAATTCCTGTGGGGATTCTGGCGGATAACTATGGAAAGCATAAAAAGATTATAGCTGCAGGTATTTTGTGTGTAGGCTTTGCCTGTTTGATCAGGGTATTGATGCCAACTGCTACAGGGTTTTTTATTGCAAATCTTTTTTCGGGTTTGGGTGCATCTACCTGGATTTCTTTTATGGTTCTGTTTATGAGCTATTATGGAGACGATCAGATACATACAGCTACCGGAGTGGTACTGGCAGCTAATAATACCGGGGTACTTTTAGGATTCATATTCAGCTCCATGCTTTATACCAAACTGGGTATGCGACATATCTGTGCATTCAGCGTAGGTGTTGCATTAGTATGCAGTATCCTTGTCACAAGGGTTATGGATAACAATACCAAGGCTGAAGCTGTTCAGGATGTAAAGGTCACAGGAAAATTCAGATATGATAAATTACTTTTCTTTTCATTTCTGGCATTGATCCAGCAAGGTATACAGATGGCAACATGTATGTCATTTACAATATCAAGGGCTGGAGAACTGGGAGCAAATGATTTGCAAACCGGTATTACTACTATAATATATATTGTTTTTGCTGTTATTTTTGCAAGGCTCTCAGGCACCGCATTTTTTACAAAGATTGGAAACAAAAAAATGATATTCGGGGGCATGGTGGCACAGTTGCTGTACTGTATTCTGGTTCCTAATATGAAAAGTTTTTATGGAATTTACGGTTGCCAGATATTAGCTGCTGTTGCTATGGGATTTTTGTTTACTTCATTAACAGCAGAAAGTCTGGATGGAGTTCCGAGAAACAAAAGATCGACAGCACAGGGTATCTTTCAGGCAATTTACGCAGTGGGAATGACTGTATTTCCGATTGTAACAGGTTCCTTATTGAAAAATTATGGTATAAAGTGCGCATATTATTTTATGGGGAGTTGCATTGTAATCGGATTATGTGCTGTAACATTTTATTATTATAGAAAGAAGGTTTGTCATTGAATTTTTTAAAGAGGATTTCTGAGTGCCATCCTAAAACAGGTGAGTTAGCATTATTTTGGTTAGGACAGGCTGGTTTTCTGATCAAGAACAGTAAGGACGAACTTCTGGCAATTGATCCATATTTATCTAATGCAGTGGAACGAATCTGTGGATTGAAGAGAATGATGATGCCGGTTATGGAGCAGGAAGAACTGAATCCGGATTATCTGGTTATTTCTCATCACGATGAAGATCATTTGGACATGGACATTATTCCGGATGTATTGAAGCGAAATCCTGCAACTATACTATATGGACCTGCAACTGTATGCAACAAATGTAAAGAAGCTAATATTTTAAAAGATCAGGTATGCCAATTTGATAAAGGTTGCCAATATGATCTGGGGGGTTACAAGATAGAAGCTGTTTTTGCGGATCATGGTGATCATGCACCGGATGCAATTGGTATGCTGATCGAAACAGAAGGACATATGCTTTATTTTTCAGGGGATACTTCTTTCCAGGTTGATAGAATGGCATATGCAGCCCAAAAGGATATCGATATTTTAGTGATTCCTATAAATGGCGAGTATGGAAACATGAACTCTACAGAAGGTGTGGAACTGGTCAATCTTGTCAAACCCAAACTTGTTATACCATCTCATTTTTGGACTTTTATACGTCATGGTTCTAATCCATATCTATTTGACCGGGAGATGCGAATAGAGGCGTCGTCCGTTCCTTTTTACTTTATGTGTCAGGGAGAGCGAATCCTGTGGGATGGAGATATTGTTAGTGCAGTATATTAAATGTTTAAAGACGGTTTTTATATAGAAAAGGTGTCGTCGGAAAGTATCTTTTCATTTCTGTATAAAAAAGCATACAATTAAAGAAAAAAACGTAAAACATAAATATAAGTTGCATTTTAAGACAAAATTTGGTATTATATAGAACAGATTGTTAATAAATAATCAATGTATTCGGAGGCATCATGAGTAAGAGTAATTTAAAAGATAAAGCTTATTCTTTTATAAAAGAGAAGATAGTGAATTGTGAATATATGCCGAATCAATTTCTGATTGAATCAGATATTATGGAAATGGTTGGAGCCAGCAGGACACCAATCAGAGAAGCTCTGAATAAATTGGAACAGGAAGGTCTGGTTAAGATTTTACCAAAGAGAGGTGTTATTGTCAGTGATATTACAATGGCATCTGTGAATGAGATATTTGAAGTCAGACTTCTGATTGAGCCTTATATGATCAGAACGTATGGAGAAAACATTCCCAGCCGAATTATACAGGAACAGTTAGATATTGCAGTAAACAGTGGCCATCATATCTACAGTGCACAGGGATACACAGATGATAATGCATTACACGAGTTATTTATTAATGCAAGTGGTAATGAATATATGATCAATATGATGAAACAGATCTATACACAAAATCATCGTCTGAGAATCATTTCCGGCATGAAAAGAGAGAGCAGAGCACAGGAAACCAAAGACGAACACCAGAAGATACTGGGAGCTTTGTTGAAGAAAGATTACGATGAAGCCGCAAAATGTATGTATGAACATCTTTCCAATGCAAAGTTTGCAGCAGTGGAAGCAATGATGTCCATGAAAATGATGTCCGTTAATAATCAAATGAAGTAAAAATTATTCTATAGTGAAAATACACAAAAAATGAGTCAATATTCTGGCATAATGAATATTGACTCATTTTTTATACCCGTGTAATATATCTTATAGATACTTGATGTATACAACACATATGCATAATAAATATCGACAAGGAAGGAGCATAAAATGAAAGCAGTATATATCGACGAGCCAGGCAAAGTCGAAATAAGAGAAATTGAGAAGCCTGTTCCAAAAGAAGGCGAAGCATTATTAAAGGTTCTGTATGGTGGAATTTGTGGTAGTGACCTGGGTTCTTATAGAGGAACATTCGCATATTTTGAATATCCCAGAATTCCCGGACATGAATTTTCAGCAGAAATCGTAGAAATAGGTGATAACGATAAAGGCCTGAAACCGGGCATGATCGTTACATGTAATCCATATTTTAATTGTGGACATTGCTACTCATGCGAAAGAGGAATTGTTAACGCATGTATGGACAATCAGACATTGGGCTGTCAAAGAGATGGAGCATTTTCAGAATATGTAACGATGCCTATCGAGAGAATTTATGATGGCAAAGGTCTTAGCGCAAAAGAATTAACTTTGATCGAGCCATTCTGTATCAGCTATCATGGTGTCAGCAGAGCAAATGTAAAAGAAGGCGACAGAGTACTTGTAGTCGGAGCAGGAACCATTGGTGTTCTGGCAGCAGTTGCAGCTATTGCAAAAGGTGCTGAAGTTTACATATCTGATGTAGCACAAGGAAAACTTGATTATGCAAAAGAGTTTGGTGTAACAGGAACAATCTTAAATGAGTCACCGGAAGCATTTGAAAAAGCTGTAAATACCATTACAGATAACAAAGGATTTGATGTAACCATTGAAGCAGTTGGTTTACCATCCACATTCCAGAATTGTATTGATGCAGCAGCATTTGGCGGAAGAGTTGTTCTGATCGGTGTAGGTAAGAAGAATCTTGATTTTAACTTTACATTGATTCAGAAGAAAGAATTGAACGTATATGGTTCAAGAAATGCATTAAAGAAGGATTTCCTGGAATTGATCGACATCGTAAAGAGTGGAAAAGTACCGTTGGAAAAAATTGTTACCAATGAATACAAGTTCAATGATATTGCCCAGGCATTCAGTGATTTCTCAAATAATGCAGGTAATATGTTAAAGGTAAGGATAGATTTCACCTAGAAAGGTGTTTCTATATAAGCTATAATACAAAAACACAAACAAAGAATCGCATTGGGAGGAAACAAAATGAGATTGAAAAAAGTTTTAGCAGTAGTACTTAGTACAGTAATGGTAATGGGACTTACCGCTTGTGGAAGCACAGCAACAACAGAAGCTCCTGCAGCAGACGCAGCAGCAACAACAGAAGCAGCAACAGAGGCTCCTGCAGCAGATGCAGCAGCATCCGGAGATGTAATCAAGATCCAGGTAGGTTATGAAAATGCAACAACAGAGCCGGCAGCTATGGCAGTTGAGAAATGGGCTGAACTGGTTAAAGAAAAATCAAACGGTACCATGGAATTAGAATTATTCCCTAACTCAGCATTAGGAAAGAAAACAGAATTAATCGATCAGATGATCTTAGGCGAAAACGTTATTACTGTTGCCGATGGTGCATTCCTTGCAGATTACGGTGTAAATGATTTCGGTATTTTCTATGCACCATTTATGTTTGACAGCTGGGATGAAGAGTGGGCAGTAATCGGTTCTGACTGGTATGCAGATCTTTGTCAGCAGCTTGCTGATACAGCATCTATCCGTGTCGTATCTTCTAACTGGATCTATGGTGTAAGAAACATCATGTCTGTTAAGAAGGTTGTAACTCCAGCTGACCTTGCAGGCTTAAAACTCCGTGTATCTTCTAACAAACTGTCTATTACAAGTTTTGAAGATTTAGGTGCATCTGCAGTTGGTATGGATATGGGTGATGTTTACCAGGCATTACAGGCAAAGACAATTGATGGTGTAGAAAACCCAATTACTTCTCTTGCTAACAGAAGTTTCCAGGAAGTTGCTAAATACCTTGTAAAAGATGAGCATATCCTTGCAACATCTATGTGGATTTGCGGTGAAAGCTTCTTCTCAAGCTTAACACCGGAACAGCAGCAGATTCTGACAGAAACAGCTGACGAAGCAGGTTTATACAACAATGATTTACAGGAAGAAAAAGAAGCAGAAGCAACACAGATCCTGTTAGATGCAGGTGTAGAAATTACAGAATTAACAGATGAGCAGAAAGCTGAATGGGTTGAAGCTGGCCAGAAGTTCTTCGATGAAGCATCAGAAGCACTTGGATGGAGCGAAGGCCTCTATGATACAGTAAAAGCAGCAGGCAAAGCTCAGTAAGGAGCATAAAAAATGAGGATTAAGAACAATAAAATTAAAATTCTTCTTAACCTGGATATCATCATCGCGTCTATCGCGATGGTGATCCTGGTTACAGCTACATTTGCAGGTGTACTTGCAAGATATGTTTTTGGACAGCCCTTTGGCTGGATAGAAGAAATCCAGGCTGCGCTTATTGTTTGGGTAGTTTTTCTTGCCGGAGGTGCAGCATACAGAACAGCAAACCATTCTTCTATCGAAGTTTTATATGAGATGTTTCCAAAGCCAATTAGAAAATTGATTGATGTATTTATTGGTCTTGTGGTAACAGGTGTACTTGGTTATTTATGTTATACGGCAATGTTATATTTCCAACTTTTCATTAAGACTGGAAGAGGAACTGCAGTTTTACAGATTCCGTACATTTATATTTATGCAGTTGTACCGGTTGCCTGTTTACTTCAGATTTTTAATTATTTTTTAGTAAATGTATTTGGATATGATGATGAAAAACAAAATCTTTTAGAGGATAAGGAGGAGGACACAAATGAATAATGTTGTAATTATATGTGCTATTGTCCTACTTGCACTCTTATTCTTAAAGGTTCCGGTTTATATTTCCGTTTTAGCAGCATCAGCTGTATATTTTATTGCTATGCCGGGCATTAACATTACAGTTTTTGCTCAGAAGGTAATCAGTGGTTCAGAAGGCTTATCATTACTTGCAATTCCTTTCTTCGTATGTGCCGGTATTTTCATGAATTACACTGGTGTTACAAAAAGAATTATGGAATGTTGTAAGGTTTTGACAGCCAGAATGCCTGGTGGACTTGCACAGGTAAATATCTTATTATCTACCCTTATGGGTGGTTTGTCCGGTTCCTCTCTTGCAGATGCAGCGATGCAGTGTAAGATGCTGGTACCTACTATGGAAAAAGAAGGATATTCCAAACCATTTGCAACTGTAATTACAGCAGCATCAGGAATGGTAGTTCCTCTTATTCCACCCGGAGTTGGCTTGATTATATATGGTTGTATTTGTAATATTTCTATTGGTAAGCTGTTCATTGCAGGTATTGGACCTGGTGTTGTACTTTGTGTAACACTGATGATTTTCACTCACTTCTTATCTAAGAAGAGAGGATACTTACCATTAAGAACTACAAAGATTCCGGTAAAAGAAAAAATCCAGGCAATTAAACCTGCATTTTTCCCTATGATGTTACCAATTATTATCATTGGTGGTGTTCGTATCGGTATCTTCACTGCTTCTGAAGCAGGAACAGTTGCCATTGTATATGCAGTTTTATTAGGTGTATTTTACCGTGAATTAAAATTAAAAAATGTATTCCAGGGATGTAAAGAAACAGTTACAACAACAGCAGGTATCATGTTAATCGTTGCAGCAGCAAGTGCATTCTCCTGGATTCTTACAAAAGAGCAGATTCCACAGACATTCTCAAACTGGATGGTTAATTCCATTGATAACAAGTATGTATTCCTGATTATGGTTAATATCTTCTTATTAATCGTAGGTATGTTCATTGAAGGTAATGCATCCATGATCGTATTGGCACCAATCCTGGCACCTGTTGCACAGGCATATGGTATTGATCCTGTACATTTTGCAATGGTTTATATCTTCAACTGTACTATTGGTGCATTTACACCTCCAATGGGAACATTAATGTTTGTTACCTGTGGTATTACCAAGTGTCCTACAAAAGATTTCATCAAGGAAGCGGTACCATTCTATATCCTCTTCCTGATTGATATTATTGTACTGACATATTGTCCGGCACTTACAATGTTCTTAGTTAATTTATTCTATTAAAAAATAGGAGCAAAAAGAAATGAGAGATCGACAGTTCGTAGCTGACTTAGTCAGTGAAACAAAATTACCTAAAATGTTTAAAGTAAAACAGATCTTCCCCAGGCCTGTTATTACACCGGAGGAAATACCTGGTATTATTCAGAATCTGCTGGCAGAGGAAAAATTCTCCAGTCAGGTAAAACCCGGAATGCGTATTGCTATTACAGTAGGATCCAGAGGTATCGCGAATGTGGCTCTTACAACAAAATGCATTGTGGATTTTGTAAAATCAAAAGGAGCGTTTCCTTTTATTGTTCCGGCAATGGGAAGTCATGGTGGTGCCACTGCAGAAGGTCAGCGCGCAATTGTCGAAGGCTATGGTGCAACGGAAGAATATCTGGGATGCCCGATTATCTCATCTATGGAAGTAAAGAAAATCGGTGTAAATGAAGAAGGTACAGATGTTTATATCGATAAGAATGCAGCAGAGGCAGATGGTATTATCATTGGATGCAGAATCAAACCGCACACGGCTTTTAGAGGTCCTTACGAAAGTGGAATCATGAAAATGATGACCATTGGATTGGGAAAACAGCATGGTGCCCAGGTTTGTCATGAAGCAGGCTTTAAAAACATGGCGAAGTATGTTCCTATGTTTGGAAAAGTAATTATTGAGAAAGCACCTATTCTGTTTGCAGTACCGACGATTGAGAATGCATTTGATGAAACCTGCAAGATTGTAGCAGTAAATGCAGATGAAATCGTGGATAAAGAACCTGGATTATTGAAAGAAGCATTTACATATATGCCTCGTATCTGGGTAGATGAATGTGATGTACTGGTAGTAGATCAGATCGGTAAAAACTTCAGTGGTGACGGAATGGATCCTAATATTACAGGAACATTTTGTTCTGATTATGCAACCGGCGGTATTAAAGCACAGAGAGTTGCAGTTCTGGATTTAAGTCCTGAAACTCACGGAAATGGTATCGGTCTTGGATATTCCAGCGCAACCACAAAGAGAGTATTTGACCAGCTGGATCTGGCAAGTATGTATCCAAATGCAATTACCTGTACAGTACTGGGTGGTGTTCGTATTCCTATCGTAATGGAAAGCGATAAAGAATGTCTTCAGGTATGTGTACAGACCTGCAATGAAATAGATAAGAGCAAGCCGAGAATCGTAAGAATTCCAAACAGCTTACACTTGGAGCATATTATGTTATCAGAAGCTTATTATGAAGAAGTGAAGAATAATTCTCATCTTGAAATTGAGTCAGAGCCAGAGTATCTTCCATTTGATGAAAATGGAGATTTATGGTAGAGAAGGTTTAATTAAAGAATACAAAAACTACTGTGCAGCACTGTGATTTATTCATGGTGCTGCAAATTTTGAAAAAGGATGGTATTGCATATGGAAAAATTGAATTATGAAGTTCTGAAAAAATCCGGCTATACAGGATATATCAAAGAATCCGCACCGGAAAAGGTAATGCAGTTCGGTGAAGGAAACTTTTTGCGTGCATTCGTTGATTACTGGTTCGACTGTGCCAATGAAAAGGCAGACTGGAACGGCAAGGTAGTGCTGGTACAGCCAATTGCCCAGGGCTTAACAAACCTGATCAATGAGCAGGAAGGTCTTTATACCTTATATCTTCGCGGAAGCGAAAAAGGCCAGAAGGTAGATGACAAGCGTGTCATTTCTTCCGTCAGCAGATGTATCAATCCATATGAGGATTTTGATGCCGTATTAAAGATGGCAGTCAGCGACGACCTTGAGATAATCGTATCCAATACAACAGAAGCAGGAATTGCACATGATACTGAGAGCAAATTTGACCAGTGTCCGCCAATTACTTTCCCTGCCAAACTGACCAGAATCCTGTTCGAGCGTTATAAAGCAGGAAAACCGGGTATCGTCATGTTATCCTGTGAATTAATCGATGACAACGGAAAAGAATTACTGAAATGCGTAAACCAGTACATCGATGACTGGGGATTGGAAGAGGGCTTTAAGAAATGGATTAATGAAGAGAATACCTTCTGCTCCACTTTAGTAGACCGTATCGTACCCGGCCGCATCAAGGATGCAAAGGAAGTAGAAGAATTAGAGAAAGTAAACGGCTATCATGATGAACTCATCGATGTAGGCGAGTGCTTTGGTGTATGGATCATTGAAGGACCTGAAGGGTTGGAAGATAAGCTTCCATTCAAGAAGGCAGGCTTAAATGTAGAGGTAGTTCCAAATGTAACTCCTTATAAACATAGAAAAGTACGTATCTTAAATGGCGCACATACCGGTTTTGTACTGGGTGCATACCTGGCAGGCTTTGATATTGTGCGTGACTGTATGCACAATGATAATGTAAAAGGCTTCATGAACAAGCTTTTATATGAAGAGGTAATTCCAACCCTGAAACATGAACTGGATGAGAATGACTTAAAGAACTTTGCAGAAGCTGTGCAGGACCGTTTCAATAACCCGTTCGTAAATCATGAGTTAATGAGCATCTCCTTAAACAGCACTTCCAAATGGAAAGCAAGAGATCTTCCGTCATTCCTTGACTATGTAAAGGAAATGAAGAAGCTTCCTGTATGCTTTACCATGAGTATGGCAGCTTATATTGCTTTCTACAGCAATGATATCCAGGAAAGAACTGCTGATGGTATGATCTGCAAACGTCCTAAGGGAAATACCTATAAGATCCAGGATGATGCATGGGCACTTGATTTCTACTATGCACACAAGGATGACAGCGCAGAGGATCTGGTACATGCAGTACTGTCCAACACCCAGATGTGGGATCAGGATCTGACAGAGATCGAAGGCTTTGAGGCAAAAGTGCTGGAAGACTTAAAGATGATCCGTGAGCAGGGAGCAGAAGCAGCTTACAAATCCTGCTTATAAAATATAAGCTGTTTATAGAATATAAACTGTTTATAAATCAGAATTGAAATCATAAAAATGTAAACTGAAAAGCCGGGGAATGTTCTCCGGCTTTTTCAAAAGAAAGGACTATATATGAACAAGACGATTCAGATCACAGAACGTGATAACGTAGCAGTAGCTATTCATCCTGTAGGAAAGGGAGAGTCCATTACTGTAAATGGTGTTACTGTTACAGCAGTGGAGGATATTCCCCAGGGTCATAAGATGGCCATCAAAGCCATCGCAGAAAATGAAAACATCATCAAATACGGTTTCCCGATCGGCCATGCCACAAAGGCAGCCGTGCCGGGCACCTGGATGCATACCCATAACGTCTGTACCAATCTCTCAGGAGAGATCAAATATACTTATGAACCGGATGTACATCCTTTGACAAAAGTAGCACCTGAGACTTTCCAGGGCTATATGAGAAAAGACGGCCGCGCAGCCATCCGTAATGAGATCTGGATCATTCCTACTGTTGGCTGTGTAAATGACATCGCCAAGAAGATGTCAGCTGATAACCAGGATCTGGTAAAAGGCTGTATTGACGGCTTATATACCTTCACCCATCCCTTTGGCTGCAGCCAGACCGGAGAGGATCATGCCCAGACCAGAAAGCTTCTGGCAGCACTGACCCGTCATCCCAATGCAGGTGCAGTCCTGGTATTGAGTCTTGGCTGTGAGAACCTGACTCATGAGCAGTTCATGACAGAACTGGGAGAATATGATAAAGACCGTGTGAAATTCCTGACCTGTCAGGAAGTAAGTGATGAATTTGAGGAAGGCAGAAAGCTGTTAACTGAGTGTGCAGCCTATGCATCACAGTTTAAGAGAGAAGCCATACCTGTCAGTGAACTGGTGGTCGGCATGAAGTGCGGAGGATCTGACGGATTATCCGGTATCACAGCCAATCCTACAGTAGGCCGTTTCAGCGACATGATGGGAGCAAGAGGAGCCAGCACAGTATTAACGGAAGTGCCTGAAATGTTCGGTGCAGAAGGGATGTTAATGAACCGCTGTGTCAATCAGGAGATCTTTGACAAGGCAGTGAACATGATCAACGGCTTCAAGGAATATTTCATCAGCCATAATGAAGTAGTATATGATAACCCGAGCCCGGGCAATAAGCAGGGCGGCATCACCACCCTGGAAGACAAGAGCTGCGGATGCGTCCAGAAGGGCGGAGATGCACCGATCATGGATGTGATCGGATACGGAGATCCAGTAGTGACCAAGGGACTCAACATGCTCTATGGACCGGGAAATGACCTGGTAAGCTCTACTGCCATGACAGCAGCGGGTGCTCACATGATCCTGTTCACCACAGGAAGAGGAACCCCGTTCGGCGCACCGGCACCTACCTTAAAGATTGCCACCAACAGCCAGCTGGCAGAGAAGAAATCCGGATGGATCGACTTCAATGCAGGACCTGTTGCCGATGGCGAATCTTTGGACGATGCAGCAAAGCGCCTGTTTGACCTGGTTGTTGAGACAGCAAGCGGCAAACAGACCAAAACCGAGGAGAAGGGATTCCGTGAAATCTCTATTTTCAAGGATGGTGTAACCTTATAATTGTAAGGATTCAGGTACGAATGATAACACCCTGTCCTTCTGTGAATTATTTTGTCTGGTGAAATTTCTTAATAACATGGATATAAATATAGCCTGATTTTTGCACTTGTCTGAGCGAAGCGAGTTTGCAAAATTCAGGCTGTTTATATTTATGGAAATGTTATTTAGAAATTTCCCGGACGAAGTATTGAACAGAAGGACAGGGTGTTATCATCCGTGCCGGGAACCATACAGTTTATAGGGTTACCTCATATTGAAAATAGAAAATTGCAAAAACTGCACTTGATATAATGGGGAATGGGCATTTACGATATGGGAAGAAACTGAATGTATCACAATGTATTGAAAAAAGTACAATTAATTATAACAATTATGTGGTAAAAGTACTATCAATATGTTATATTTTTGGTGTTCAGTTTCTTCTGGACAATCTATTTCAAAGCTTATTTGGTCAAGCAGTATCAGAATATTTCATTCAAAATTTTCAGTAAAACGATTTATTTCACACATCTTTCTATGGCAGTTGCTGTTCTTATGCAAGTAAAGCATATGCAAAATTATTCTATCAATGATTTTATCAATAAAATCATTTCTAAAGCCACATCCGGTTATGAATGCATTTCTAAAAGATGAAAAAATGGGGTATGTAATGGTAAAGGGGCGGATCATATAATAAGCAATCATATGAGGATATCAGGTTTGATTGGAGAAGGGTCAGACCTGTTGTCCTTATAGCCATTTCTAATCTATCTGGCAGATAAAGATATTCTATTCTAGTATTCTTAAATGCTGCCCAAGTCTAAAGGAGAATTATCATGTCTAAAGAAAAAGTTTTAAACACATCTGTAAGTAATCAGAAAGAACAAAAAACAGTACATCAGATCTATGATAAAATCTTGAAACGAATTCTGTCATTATCAAATCTGGCAATAATCAATCTGATTAATGGATTATTTGGAACGAATCATCCATTGGATAGTACGGTATCATTTCCACGTTCCAAATTTACATCGATAACATTAACAGGCAGATTTGCAGATGTTCTAATTGTTATAGCAGAAAAATATCATTATCATCTGGAAGCACAAACAGTTTATGATGGAATGATTGTTTTAAGAGTTTTTGAATATGGTGCACTATATGCTATTGACGGCGCAAAAAATGGGGAAGCTATCAGGTTTCCGGAGCCTGTAGTAATCTATTTAAAAGGTAGTGATAATATTCCGGAGAAAAGTAGTATAAAAATTGAATTTGGAGGACAGGGGAGCTTTGTGTATGAAGTGAAAAATTACGTTTATAACAGGCATTCACTACAGGAATTAAATCAAAGAAAAATGATTATTCTCATTCCGTTTCACTTATTGAAATTACAGGATTTAATAGAAAAAGAACCCAGTAAAGAAAATCTTCGCATCTTGAAGGAACTGATTGAGCATGATATATTAAATAGTATAGAAGCCAACAGACAGTGCGGAAATATCAGTGATGATGACAGTAAGCAGTTGTGTCTGCTTACCGAGCAGTTATATCAACATATTTACGCACATTATGAAGAATTGGGAGGTGGAGAGTCTATGAGATTTATACTTCCGGGAGCGCTGGAGCTTCCAACTGATAAGCTGGAAATGAAGATTGAAGAGCAGGAAAAGAAGATAGCTGAAAATGAAAAAATTCTGGCAGAAAAAGAAAAAGCTCTGGCAGAACAAGAACAGAAATTGGCGGCAAAAGACCAGGAATTAGAAGCACTTCGTAAACAGCTTGCTGCAATGCAAAAACAGAAGTAATCCAAGGAGGCAATCCATGAAGATTCTTATGATTGGCGGTACAGGCACGATCAGCACATCAGTGGCAGCACTTGCAAGAAAACGAGGATGGGAAGTTATCCTTTTAAACAGAGGGAACAAGCCGATTCCACAAGGCATGCAATCTATTCAGGCAGATATTCATGATGAAGCATCAGTGGTGGAAGCAATTGGTGATATGCAGTTTGATGTAGTAGCAGAATTTATTGGATATGATGGAGCAGATGTGGAGAGAGATATCCGTTTGTTCCGAAATAAGACGAAACAATATATTTATATTAGCAGTGCTTCTGCTTATCAGAAACCAACGGCCAACTATCTGATTACAGAGAGTACACCATTGGTAAATCCTTACTGGGATTATTCCAGAGGTAAAATTGAAGCTGAAAATGTATTGATGACGGCATATCGGGAAGAAGGATTTCCGGTAACAATCGTGCGTCCGAGTCATACTTATAATGGAACCAAGCCGCCAGTATCACTTCATGGAGATCAAGGGAGCTGGCAGATTATTAAACGTATTTTAGAGGGAAAAGCAGTTATTATTCCCGGTGACGGAACCTCACAATGGACATTAACTCATGCAGATGATTTTGCCAAAGGTTATGTGGGACTGATGGGTAATATTCATGCGATCGGAAATGCATATCATATTACCAGTGACGAGAGTATGACCTGGAATCAGATCTATGAAACAATTGCAGCAGAAGTTGGCAAACCGCTACACCCGCTACATGTTTCTTCAGATTTTCTTGGCAGGCATGGAGAAGTATATGATTTTACCGGACAGCTTTTGGGAGATAAGGCCTGTACCGTAGTCTTTGATAATACCAAGATTAAGAGTCTGGTACCGGATTTTGTATGCAAGGTATCCATGACAGAGGGGCTTAGAAAATCCACCAGGTATATGTTGGAGCATCCGGAACTTCAAATAGAAGATCCAGAGTTTGACCTATGGTGTGACCGCATCGTAGCTGCGTGTCAGGCGGCAGATGAAGCTTTTGAAGATCTGTAGAAAAAACTCAGCTGGTGCATTATGAAAAATAAATCATAAAAAAATCATAAAATAATACATGATACGGAACACATTTCAGACATTACTGTCACGCAATTGTCTGGGGGTGATTCCGTATTTTTGTTTAAAAAGACGATTAAAATAAGAAATATTATCAAATCCTGATTCTGAAGCAACTTCTAAAACAGACATAGAAGTGGAAGTTAAAAAGTGTCTTGCCATGTCTAAGCGGTATTGATTCAGATACTGTATAAAGCTAATTCCCATATTATTTTTAAAAAATTTCATAAAATGTGACTCACTGTAAAAGACTAATTCTGCCATTTCTGAAATGGATATTTCTTCAGCAAAGTGTGTATCAATATATTGCAGGATAAATTTCATTTTTTCCAGAAATTTGTTATTTACAGAAACACCATTGGCAATCGGTGGATGTTTTATTAAATGAAAAAATAATTGGAATAAATTACTTTTTACAGCAAGCTGATAGCCAAAAGGGCGTTTATCGCATAGACTATCTGTTTCCCGTATAAGTTGCAAGATATTTTCATAAAGTGGCAGTCCGGGATGAATGTAGCAGGAAACACTGATATTGCCCTGAAAGATAGGCTGTAAAAGATTTTGAGAACAAAAATCTCCGACAGAAGTCTGTAGCATGGAAGACTGAAACAGAATATTCTCGTATTCCATTTGCTTACCATTTTGTTCAGCAATGGCGTGCAGATGTCCCGGCAGGACCAGGAAAATATCACCTGCAGTAGCAGAATAAGAATGCAGATCCAAAGAAATAATACCTTCTCCTTTTTGAATCACGATTAATTCAATTTCTTCGTGCCAATGCATGGGTACATTTTTAAAATCCAAAGGAATAGAACATAAATAGGTATTATAAGGGAATCCTTTTTCTGTATGTACTTTGTTTTCACGATATTTTTGATACTCCCAGATGTCCATATAGTGTCTCTTTCTAATGATTTATTTAAGATAGAATAACAGAAATGATAGTTTTGTACAAGAATATAACTATATTATGCAAGATTACATGATATACGAGATAGTAAAATATGAATGAAAGCAATATGACAATACACTAAATTACAAAGTGAAAATTAAAAAGTAATTGAATCTAAAAAAAGAAAAATAATGAAATTAACAAACAGCTAATAATAATGAAAAAAGAAAGGTAAAAAAAATGAAGGAAAATCAGAAAAATATTATCAAAAATAATCTGGAAAAAATATTACAAAAAAGCATAACAAATAGTACTAATGAAGAACTCTATGCAGCACTTTTAAATATGGTACAAAATCAGGCGGAAAATAAGAAAAAAAATACAGGAAAAAAGAAAATATATTATATTTCTGCAGAATTTTTAATTGGAAAATTATTATCCAATAATTTAATTAATCTGGGATTATATGATGATGTAAAAGCATTACTACAGGAATCCGGTAAGAATATTGGAGAAATCGAAGAGCTGGAAGCGGAGCCATCTCTGGGAAATGGCGGTCTGGGACGATTGGCGGCCTGTTTTTTGGATTCCATGGCAACTTTGGGACTTCCGGGAGCCGGAATTGGTTTAAACTATCATTTCGGATTATTTCATCAGAAGTTTAATGATCATGTTCAGAAAGAAACACCGGATCCATGGCTTGGCAGTGAAAAAGGAATAAAGCCGGACTGGTTAAGAGAAACAGGTATCAGTTTCCCTGTATCCTTTAAAAATCTTACTTTGCAGTCTAAATTATATGAAATTTTAGTAACCGGTTATGAGAATAGAACGAATTCCCTGTATTTATTTGACGTGGACAGTGTTGATGAAAATATTTTGTTGGGAGATAGTATAGATTTTGACAAAAAAGACATAGCAAAAAATCTTACATTATTCCTGTATCCTGATGACAGTGATGAAGCCGGCAGACAGCTTCGTATTTATCAGCAGTATTTTATGGTTAGCAATGGTGCACAGCTCATTTTACAGGAATGTGAAAAAAGAGGCAGTAATTTATACGACCTGTATGACTATGCTGTGATCCAGATCAATGATACCCATCCGACCATGGTAATCCCTGAACTGATTCGTCTATTAACAGAGAAGGGCATGGATATGGATACTGCTATTGAGGTAGTGAGCAAAACCTGTGCCTATACCAATCATACTATTTTGGCAGAAGCCTTGGAGACATGGCCGATTCATTATCTGAAAGACGTGGTACCTGCTCTGGTTCCTATCATAGAAGTATTGGATGACCGTATTCGCAGAAAATTTTCTGAGGAAAAAGTAGCAATTATTGACAGAGAAGATCGCGTGCATATGGCACATATTGATATTCATTACGGATTCAGTGTAAATGGTGTTGCGTCCTTGCACACTGAGATACTAAAGCAGGAAGAATTAAATGTTTTCTATAAATTATATCCGGAGAAGTTTAATAACAAGACCAATGGTATTACCCTTAGAAGATGGCTGTTACATTGTAATCCGAAACTGGCAGATTTCATCACAGAATATATTGGCGATGATTACAAAAAGGATGCCTTGGCTCTGGGACGACTGAAAGAATTGGAAGCAGATGCAGAGGTTTTAGATCGTTTACTTGCGATTAAAGAAGAGAATAAAAAAGAACTGGCAGCCTATTTAAAAAGAACCCAGAATATTACATTGCAGGAAAATGCAATTTATGATATTCAGATCAAACGTCTGCATGAATATAAGAGACAGCAGATGAATGCCCTGTATGTTATTCATAAATATCTGGAAATCAAAGCAGGCAAGAAGCCTACGACCCCGATTACCGTAATCTTCGGAGCCAAGGCAGCACCGGCATATGTAATTGCAAAGGATATTATTCACTTGATTTTGTGTCTGCAGGAACTGGTGAATAAAGATCCTGAGGTAAATCCTTACCTTCAGGTTGTAATGGTAGAAAATTATAATGTGACTCTGGCTGAAAAATTAATCCCCGCATGTGATATTTCTGAACAGATATCCCTGGCATCCAAAGAAGCCAGCGGAACCGGCAATATGAAATTTATGTTAAATGGAGCAGTAACCCTTGGAACAGAGGATGGGGCTAATGTCGAAATCCATGAACTGGTAGGGGATGACAATATTTATATTTTTGGTGCAGAAAGCCAGACTGTTATCGATCATTATAAGAATGCGGATTATTCCGCCAAAGAGTTTTATAACCGGAACCCGGATATTAAAAGAGCGGTGGACTTTATCACTGGTAAAGAACTTCTGACAATCGGTAATAAAGAACAGCTGGAACGTTTACAAAAGGAAATTTTGAATAAAGACTGGTTTATGGCATTGTTGGATTTTGAAGATTATGTTAACCGAAAGGAAGAAGCTTTCGCAGACTATGAAAAGAGAAGATCCTGGGCTGTGAAGATGCTTCATAATATTGCAGAAGCGGGTTATTTTTCTTCAGATAGAACCATTGCCGAGTATAATCGTGATATCTGGAAATGTTAATAAGAAAATCTGGCAGAGCAATCTGTCAGATTTTTGGTTTTATTTCCTGACAAATCCTTTATAATGAAAGAATAAGCAACAGCTGCGTGCCGGGAAGAGATATGCGTGACAGCAAAGGTTTTTCATGAAAAGGATGGTATCAATACCCATATGAAAATTTTGATTGTAGATGACGAAAAACTGGAACGAAACGGAATTCGTTTTTTATTAAATGAAAGGCAGGAAAGTTTTGAAATTTTAGAGGCCTCCAATGGAAAAGAGGCTTGTGAGATTTTGAAAAAGAATTCGGTGGATATTCTGTTTACAGATATCAAAATGCCCTTCATGAATGGAATTGAGCTGGTAGAACAGGCGAGAAAACTTCAGCCGGATATTGAAATGGTAATTTTCAGTGGCTACGGAGAATTTGAATATGCTAGACAGGCAATCAAATTTGGCGTAAATAATTATGTATTAAAGCCGGTAGCACCGGAAGAATTTCACAATACTATGGATACTTTATTTCAAAAGATTCAGACCAGACAGAAAAAAGAACAGGATACCCAGTCCAGCCAGGATTATCTGGAAGAGTATTTTTTAAGCAAATATTTGTATCAGGGTACTGCTGAAATGCTGGAAAAGATCTGTAACAGCATTAGTATTGATCCATGGAAAGAGATTAAGGGAATGTTTCTCATGGAGAGCGAAGATCAGTTCTTTGAAACGTTTGATGAGGAAATGGAGAACTGTGTGCGGGAAGAATTGAAGAAAAAAGTGACTTTCCTGAATCTGGGACAAGATCAGGAACTTTGTCTATTGCACAGTAAATGCGATCAATTCCTATGTGCAGAGCATCTTTGTAATTGGATGAATAGTACCTATGGAGAGAGGTTTTATGTAGCAGCAGGCTTTCCTGTAAAATGTATCGAGGATCTTCCTGTGGTATTCAAGGAATTGGATGCTTTGATGGAAAATAAATTTTACGATAAAGCCAAGAGATTATTTTTGCCGGAAAGTATACCGGAACCGGGAGAAGCAGAACAGTTTTTAAATGATATGATCAGCCGAATGATCACAGATGTGAGCAGAAAGGATATGCTGCATCTGTGGGAGCATTTTCATACGCTGGAGAGTAGTAGTCGGACTTTTATTCAGTATTCACAGATATACACCAAGTTTATGGTGTCTTCTCTGGTAAAGGAGATCTGTACAGCTCAGTATGTGGATGGCAAGAAACTGGAAGAGATTATTCAAAAGGTATATGAAATGCAGTCCGTGGCAGAAGTGCTGTCTTATGTAGGCGAGCTGATCAGCGGCTTGGAGCAGCGGTGCAGTGAGAGCAAACTAAGCCTGCATGATGAAGTGGACAGAGCCAAAAGCTATATATACGAACATTATAATGAAGAACTCAGTGTGGAAAAACTGGCGGAGTTAGTATATTTATCTCCGGGGTATTTCAGCTACATATTTAAAAAAGAAACCGGTGTTAATTTAAGCCGGTTTGTGAGAATTTATCGTATTGAAAAAGCAAAAGAACTGTTGGATAAGACTAATATGAAGATTGTGCAGATCTGTAATGAGACGGGATTTTCCAATGTTTCTTATTTTTGTAAGAATTTCCGGGAATATTATGGCTGCAGTCCGGAGCAGTTCCGGAAGGGAGAACAACCAGTTGAAGAATCACTTTGACCGTTTGAAATTCAGAACCAAACTTACCATATTGCTGATCGTGGTTGGTTTTGTGCCAATTGCAGTTCTGGGAGTATCCATGTTCATGTATGCTCACAACACGGTTGTGGAGAACAGGGAAGATGATATGACAAATTCTCTGGAGCAGGCATGTGCCGCCGTGGCTTCACAGGTTGCAATCTGTGAACAGATGATTGATTATTTTGTCTATGATCAGAACGTCATAGACTTTCTGGAATGCTCGCCGGAGGACAAAACCAAACGCTATGAATATTACCAGGAGGTCTGCAATATTATTACGGCACTGGAATATCAGAACCTGAATATGCAAACCATTACTATATATTCAGAAAACATTACCAGCTCTTTTGGCAAGGAAACGGAACCCTTATCCAAACTGCAGGAAAGTAAATGGTACGATCGGTTGGACAAAAAGGGCGGAACCACATGGTTTTACGACAGTGCTTCTCTGGATTTTCTGGCAATTCACAAAATACCCAGTTATTCTGGGATTGAAAGCTATATGGTAGTGTCCGCAGATACCTTTTCTCTGCTGCAGAGTTTGCAGCAGATGGCAGTGGAAAGCTATGGCGTGCATGTGGAAGGTATTGCTGTAGGGGATGCTTTGCAAGGGACAATGTCGAAAGACAGTCAATATGCAGTGGAGGAAATCGGTAATTTTAATGGTACTGAATGTGTGGATGAAAATGGCCGATTCCTTTCTTTTGATAAAGATAACAGTCGTTATCTATGGATTGAACAGGAGATTGAACCTTTATCAGTAAAAGCATTTTACTATACCCCAACAGATAGAATTAAAACCATTTCCTGGGATATGGCACTTGGTATTGCAGTACAAATTATGGTCTGTGTGATTTTAATTTTGCTTTTGGGAGGAATCTGTTCCGATTACATAGCTTCACCCATTGAATTGCTGACCAAAGACATTCAGATGCTGGATGCAGAGAACATGCAGACAACCATTACCAGTGAGAGAAGGGATGAAATCGGTACTCTGATACAGAGCTACAATCATATGGTGCTTCGAATCCAGGAGCTGATTCAGGAAAATTATCGTACCAAGATCGCCCAAAAGGAATTTGAAATGAAGGCCCTGCAGGCGCAGATCAATCCTCATTTTCTCTATAATTCTCTGTCTATTATTAACTGGAAGGCAGTGGAAGCAGGAGAAAAGGAGATCAGTCGGATTACATTAGCCTTATCTTCGTTTTATAGAACAACATTAAATCGCGGACAGATGATGAATACCATTCAGAATGCGGTGGAAAACATCAAATCTTATCTGGCAATTCAGTTATGCATGCATGATGATAACTTTACAGTACATTATGAAATTGATGAGGGGACTTACAATTACTATATTCCATTACTGATATTCCAGCCTTTTGTGGAAAATGCTTTAGAGCATGGATTGGATTTGAAAGAAGATCCGGATCATCAGCTGTGGATCTCTATTTCACAGGATGAAAAAGACATTCATATTGAGATTAAAGATAATGGTGTTGGCATGGAACAGGCTGAGGCGGATAAAAGTCTGGAATATGATGCCAAGGGGTATGGGGTAAAGAATGTAAATGACCGAATGATTCTGCACTATGGAGAGGAATATCATGTGGTGATCCGAAGCGCGCCGGGACAGGGCACTTCAGCAATGTTGCGGATTCCAAAGGCAGTAAAGGACGGACAAAATGCCCATGAGAAATAGCTTAAAACATAAAAATTCTGCACACCGATTGAAAAGACATGCTGCAGCACACAGCGTGTTGTTTTCCTGTGCAATGATCATGGTATTCGCGGGCTGGCAACAGCAAACAGTCGCGGAAGCTAAACTGGAAGCGGCATGGAAACAGGCAAATACAACACCTACAGCAGCCTATCCGGAAACAGTAACCTATACACTGGCGAAAATGTCAGGTGCCAATAATTCTTCCATGCCTGAAGGAGATACCTATGAAAACAATGCTTACACCCGTTATTTAATGGATAAACTGAATGTGCAAAATGAAGATGTGATCGAAGTGGCAGAGGATGATAATTATGAACTCTATATCCGGCACATGATCATGGAACGTAATATCCCGGATGTCATGCTGGTATTTGATCTGGATACATTAGAACAGCTGGTGGAAAATGATATGGTGGAGGATTTGACAGCTGCTTATAAAAATTGCACCTCAGATACCATTAAAGAGATTTATGACAGTTATGGTGCCGGTTTACTGGATTCAGTGACCTTTGATGGTAAATTAATGGCACTTCCGTCTACGGAAGTGTATTCCGGTTGTAATTTGTTCTGGGTAAGGCAGGACTGGCTGGAGGAACTGCACTTAGAGGAACCGAAGACTGTAACAGATGTGGAGCAGATCATATTGGCATTTAAAAATGCAGGTCATCCCATGGGGCTTGCCTGTGATGTAAATCTGGTGGGGCAGGAAAGTGCTAATTATTCTCTGGATCCGGTGTTTGGTGCCTATCATGCCTATCCTCAGAAATGGATAAAGGATGATAACGGCGAAATGGTGTATGGCTCTATTACAGGAGAAACGAAACAGGCGTTAGGGAAATTAAATACCTGGTACCGGAAAGGCATCATCGATGAAGACTATATGATGCGGACTCCCACAGAAATAGGTGAGCTGGTAAAAAACGGAGACTGTGGTGCATTTTTCGGATGTGTACATTAGTCAATGATGTGACACCAACTTATCAAAAATAAAAAGTTGATATGTTACTATGAATGTTAATCAGTGAACAGTGTATCCTGTTACACTTCATTCTTATTCCGCTTGATTACTGCTTA
>JAQUUX010000019.1 GCA_028693705.1 Lachnospiraceae bacterium
GAATAACAGCAGGGGTAACATTGTCCTAACCTTACTATTTTGCATAATTCTTCCTTTCTCCAGGAAGACCCCTCTATGCATCTCCATTGTATCGAATTTAAAAATCTTTTTCAATATACTTCATTATAAATTAAGAAACTGTTGTCTAGTATTTTAGTACTGTCCTTCTTCCATTTCATGCTTAAATCTTTAAAATAATAATACCCGCAACTGCAACCACGAAACCGATCAGTCTGCGCAAAGTAAACGGCTGTTTATCCATTCCAAACAAACCAAACAATTCAATCAGATAAGAAACAGCCACCTGTGAGGTGACAATTAAAAGCGCGGATTTTCCGGGTCCCAGTGCACTCACACTTTTAATAACCGTATATGTGATACCTGCACCCATGACACCGCCTAACAGCATATACTTTGGCTCTACACTTAACAATGTGAGAAAAGAAGTTCTGTCCCTACCGATCCATATTGCCAATACCACAAACAAAGCGGTCAGCTGTACAAAAACATTAGCCACCCAGACACTAGATGCCTTTGTTACCTGGGTATTGAAAACCCCCTGTATACTCATCAATGCCCCCGAACACAATGCAATTAAAAAACCGGCCATGACCATTTACCTCCATAACATTCGTTACTTTAGTATAGTCAGCAGCCGGTCTCTTTATTCATTTTTATCCCTGTGCTTCCACAGATTCTTCAATAATCTCATCCGGTGCCTGTGTTTCCTCCACAGGTTCCTCAATCACTTCTTCTGTATACTCACTTCCTGTTACCTGAGTCATAATCTGCTCAGATAAAGTCTTCAATTCCTGGTTGGCATCTGTGCCTTCCCATATCTTGATAAATGCAATTTCCAGCTGAACCCATAAGTTTCCGGTTTCAATCATCTTAGGAATCGGAACGGATCTCTGATATTCCTTTGCAAATTCCGCCAATGCCGGATAGTCATAAGGAGCCTTCAAATATGCAGACACCTTACCGGTTCTTGCATAAAGTGTATCAGCAGAATCCTGTACTAAGAAAGCAGCAAATTCTGCCGCTGCGTCCTTGTGTTCTGAATAGCCGTTGATTACCACTCCCTCAGTTACAGACATAGAACGAACCTTTAACTCATCTGTTACATCAGGCAGCATGGTAATGCCATAATCATAGTTGAACCTTCCCTCTGCTTTTGCTGTTTCCAAAGTATTAACCACATCCGTTGTCGCTACTGTAAACATGAGCTTTCCATCCATAAAATCCTGGATAACACGATCATAACTTACTTCATCAGCTTCAATAGAGAAGAACTGATTCAACTCCTGATAAACTCTGAGACACTTGATGGTATCCAGATTATAAATATCAATGTTCTGCGCATCATCTCCCGGGTCTCCGCCTACGTTCAGATAATTTCCCACAAAGAAATAATTATAGAAAATATCTGTTACATCCCAGGTAAAAAAGGATTCCAAGCCCTCCGGTGCATCATGCTCATCCGCATAAGTCTCAATTGCAGCTATTGTAGTAGGTACCTGGTTATCTTCCATGGCATCCAGATAAGTCTTATTATACAAAAAAGCACTGGTCTGATAATACATAGGGTAAGCAATCAGTTTATTCTTATAAGTTACTGCATCCAACGCTGTCTGTGAAAAATTCTCCGTGTTACAGATTGAATCTTCCGGTATTTCTGCTGCTAACCCTGCCAGATATGCTTTTTCCAGAATATCATTACTGGCCAGATATACATCAGGTACTTCCTCACCCAATGATGCCGTATTTATTGCTTCCAAAAACTCTGTTCCTGATACCAGTGTCGGTACCACACGTACATCATCATGGGCCTCTGAGAAGGCTACTGCTGCACTGCTTAAATAATCTGTCATGGTATCATCCGTATACCAAAACCGTACGGTTTCTTTTCCCAAAACCGGTACATTTGGATCCTGTCCGATCAGTTTAAACTGCACCGCAACTATAATAGCCACTACTACAAAAACAATAACCAAAACGGCCGGTAGTCGTTTTTTGAAATTCATATATAATCTCCATTCTTTCACTTATCAGAAACCAAATTCACAGTTTCCACATGTCTGCTATTATAACCTATTTATACTCTGCAAGACAAGTATCCAGAATGGCAATCATCTCATCCACATGTTCTTTCTTAATAATAAGCGGTGGAACAAAACGAATAATATTGCTTCCGGCATTAATTAATACCAGACCTTTTTCCAGTGCACGGTTAATAATTGGATTGACCGGGATAGTCGATACCAGTCCCTGCATCAAACCGACACCTCTTCTGGTCTCAATAAAATCATACTTAGCCACCATCTCATCCAGCTTTGCTTCCAGATAAGGCGCAACTGTATTTACATTTTCCAGTACATGCTCTTCTTCGAAAAGATCAATAACTTTACTGATTGCAGCTGCAGCCAGCGGATTACCGCCATAGGTAGTACCATGATCTCCTGCCTCCAGAGATTTCTGTGCGACCCGTTCGGTCATCATGAATGCGCCAACCGGAACGCCACAGCCAAGTGCTTTCGCACTGGTCATCACATCAGGCTTCACACCATATTTCTGCCATGCGAACATAGTACCGGTACGTCCCATACCGCACTGAATTTCATCTAACATAAGAAGAATGTCCTTCTCATCACAAAGCTTGCGAATCTTCTGTATAAATTCGGTTTCTGCCGGATAGATACCGCCCTCGCCCTGAACCGTTTCAAACAAAATAGCACAGGTTTTATCAGTTACCAGTTTCTCTACGCTGTCATAATCATTCATATCAGCAAATTTGATATTGCCGATCATAGGAGCAAAAGCCTCCTGATATTTTGGATTTCCTGTTACGGAAAGAGCACCCATACTTCTGCCGTGGAATGAATGATTCATGGTTATGATCTCATGGTCATTTTTGCCATCCTTTAAAAATCCGTATTTTCTGGCAGTCTTAATCGCTCCTTCAATTGCCTCGGTTCCGCTATTGGTAAAGAAAACACGATCCATACCGGATATTTTCTTGATCTTGCGTGCTGCTTCAATTGCCGGCACATTATAATAATAGTTAGAGGTGTGGATCAGTTTATCGATCTGATCCTTTAGTGCGTTATTATAAGCCTCGTTATGATAGCCCAGTGCAAAAACCGCAATACCGGCTACGAAATCCAGATATTTCTTCCCGCCCAGATCATATAAATATACACCGTCACCCTTGTCCATAACCACCTGATACCGGTTATAGGTATGTAACAGATCTTTTTCTGCTTCTTCTATATATTCCTGCATCGACATGTTCTTTTCTCCTCTTAAATATTCTCTGTGGCCTCATTATCATCTGCTACAATCGCTGTTCCGATACCCTGTTTGGTAAATATCTCCAACAACAGGCAATGAGCTATTCTGCCATCCAAAATATGTACTCTGTTTACACCGCCTCTGATTGCAGAGGTACAGTTATTTAGTTTTGGCAGCATACCTCCGCCAATATAGCCATCCGTAATCAATTGATCAGCCTGGTCAACAGAAAGTCTGGAGATAAAGGAAGACTTATCGTTGATATCCTTATAAAGTCCTTCAATATCTGTTAAGAACGCCAATTTCTCTGCACTTACTGCTTTGGCAATGGCACAGGCAGCATCATCTGCATTAATGTTATAGGTTTGGAACTCATCATCCAGGCCAATCGGTGCAATGATTGGCAGGAAATCATGTTCTAACAGGTCGTAAATGATCTTCGGATCAACCTTATCTATATCTCCCACATAGCCGATGTCTTTACCATCTGAATATTTTTTGGTTACATGGAGAAGTCCACCGTCTTTACCGCTGATGCCAATGGCTTTTACACCCAGTTCTTCTACCATGGTTACCAGTCTCTTATTTACCTTAGATAAAACCATTTCTGCGATTTCCATGGTTTCGTCATCGGTAACTCGTAATCCGTTTACAAAGGAGGATTCTTTTCCAACCTTGCCAACCCATTTACTGATCTCTTTACCACCGCCATGGACGATAATCGGTTTAAAACCTACCAGCTTTAATAAAGTAACATCTTTGATGACATTTTTTTGTAATTCTTCATTACTCATGGCCGATCCGCCGTATTTTACAACAATAATCTTCCGATTAAAACGCTGTATATAAGGAAGTGCTTCTATTAAAGTTTCAGCCTTCTGCAGTACCTGGTTCATATCTTTTGCTTCCATATCATGTGTCCTCTTCATTTTCTATATTCTGTCTATTCTTTTCTGCCTAATGTTTTTGATATTTCTAGGAACGATAATCTGCATTGATCTTCACGTAATCATAGGTCAAGTCGCAGCCCCATGCAGTAGCTTCTGCATCTCCCATTTTCATATCCACCAATGCCGTTACAGCAGGCTCCGACAAAATCTTAGTCGCCTCTTCTTCGCTGTAATCAGTGGCCATACCATCTTTATAAATGGCAATCTTTCCTGCTTTGCTTTCCAGGAACAGTTCTATCTTCTCCGGGTCGAATTCCACACCTGAATATCCAAGAGCACAAAGGATACGACCCCAATTGGCATCATGTCCGAAAATAGCTGCCTTGGTCAAAGAAGAACAGATAACAGATTTGCTTAAGATTCTGGCATCCTCTTTTGTCTTTGCATGAATTACTTTTGTTTCAAATAAAGCGGTTGCGCCTTCGCCATCCCCGGCCATCATCTTGGCAATAGTAGTATTTACAAAGTTTAAAGCTTCTTTGAACTTTTCATAATTTTCATCTTCTGCCGTAATCGGTGTATTGCCTGCTTCTCCGTTTGCCAGGAGCATCAGGGTATCATTGGTAGAAGTGTCCCCGTCTACAGAGATCATATTAAAGGTATCCACCACATTTTCACTTAATGCTTTTTGTAACAATTCCTTGGAAATAGCAAGGTCTGTTGTAACAAAGCAAAGCATGGTACACATATTCGGATGAATCATACCGGAACCTTTACTCATTCCGCCGATGGTCACTGTTTTACCATCTACTTCAAAGGTTACAGCAGCTTCCTTGTGTATGGTATCCGTGGTCATAATTGCTTTTGCTGCTGTGGTGCCGTTTTCCAGAGAATCATTTTTTAAAGTCGCAAGCTTTTCTATACCGATTGCCACCCGATCCATGGGAAGCTGCATACCGATAACACCGGTAGATGCCACCAAAACGGAAGAATCCGGAATAGAAAGTGCTTTTGCTGCTGTTTCTGATTCCTGTCTGCATATATCAAATCCGGGTTTGCCGGTACAGGCATTGGCAATACCAGCGTTAATAACAACTGCGTGAACCGGATCTCCCTTGGTCACTACTTCCTTGTCCCATAATACGGGTGCTGCCTTTACTACATTGCTGGTAAATACCCCGGCTGTTACACAAGGTGTTTTACTATATATAAGTGCCATATCATCTCTGTTTTGATATTTGATTGCAGCTGCTGTTCCTGCTGCTTCAAATCCCTTTGCTGCGGTTACGCCACCTTTGATCTGTTTCATAATATTCCTCCTGCTAAAATAATTCTTAGTCGCTTAATGATTAAACGCTGTAATATTGGCTCTGTTTAACGTAAAATCATAATAATTCAAATCTTTTCTCTTATCCCAGCCAATCTCATTCCAGAAAGCATTTCCAATATCATTTTCTGTAAAAGCAATTAGGGTAACTTTATTGATATGTTCTGCCTTTAATGCTTCCATACAGAAAACCACCATTTTATTGCCAATGCCTCGCATCCTGTAGCCTTCTCTGACACAAACATGATACAGACAGCCACGTCTGCCGTCGTGTCCGCAAAGAATAGCTCCTACGATCATGCCATCCTCTATCGCAACTACACTGATATCCGGATTTCTCTTTAAAAAACGTTCCACACCTTCCCTGGAATCATCAATACTGCGGATTCCAAAGCCTTTTATAGTCATCCAAAGCTCATGCAGACCGTCATAATCATCAATTGTCATACTTCGTAATTCATACATAATTTTTCATATAGAAGCTGCTATCATCAGATGCAGCTTCTTACTCTCTCCATTTATCATTTTTCAATTGTCTATGGGATCATCGGTACCAACTCTAAGCCCTCTGTTTCCGGCAGACCAAATAACAGATTCATATTCTGTACTGCCTGACCTGCTGCACCTTTTACCAGATTATCCAAAGCTCCCATCATAATGATACGACCGGTTCTCTCATCAATCTTGAAGTTCACATCCACATAATTGCTGCCCTCTACCCATTTGGTTTCCGGACAGATATCCTTATCCAGAACACGGACGAATTTCTCGTTTGCATAATATTTATCATAAGCTACCTTGATCTCTTCATAGGTTGGAAGTGTTCCGTCGGCTTTCTTTTTCAGTGTAGCATACTCGGTTACCAGGATACCTCTGTTCATTGGCACCAGATGCGGTGTGAAATTGATCAGTATCGGATGCCCTGCAGCATATCCCAGCTGTTCCTCAATTTCAGGAGTATGTCTGTGGGTAGCCACTCCGTAAGCTTTAATATTTTCATTTACTTCACAATACAGGTTCGGAACCTTTGCTCCTCTTCCTGCCCCTGATGTTCCGGATTTAGCATCAATAATTATTGTATCCGGATCAATCAATCCTTCTTTTACCAGAGGATATGCCGTTAAAATAGAACATGTCGTATAACAGCCCGGATTGGCAACCAGTCTCGCTTTCTTTACATCTTCACGGTTGATTTCACATAATCCGTAAACTGCTTCCTTAATATACTGTGGGGATTTATGCTCCAGCTTATACCACTGCTCATATACAGATACGTCCTTTAACCGGAAATCCGCAGATAAATCCACGATCTTTACTTTATTTAAAATATCTTCGTTTACCAGAGAAGCGCATAATCCCTGGGGTGTTGCAGTGAAAATAACATCTACCTGATTCGCTAATTCTTCCATATTATCATCCATGCAGACAGCATCCACGATCTGGAACATATTCTGGTAAACAGATGCATATTTCTGATCAATATAGCTTCTGGAACCAAACCATTTAATCTCTACATCTCTATGTGCAGATAAGATTCTGACTAACTCTCCTCCTGCATATCCGGTTGATCCAATAATTCCTGCTTTAATCATGTTTGCCTCACTTTCTGAATTTCACTTCATTATAATATGGAAAATACTGCATACCTTTTTTATGATACTCTGTTTATTTTCAAATCTCAATAGGTGGAAGGAAGAATGATTTCGTCATAAGGACGGTTGGCGGGGAACAGTATCACTCTCAGGCCCGCTTTCGCTGCATTGGAAATCGTATTGCCTTCTTTGATTGCATAACTATACACCTTTAATGCATAATATGCAAGTATTTTTTATTTTTATGCATATTTATCCCTATATTTTCTTTTAAAAATGTATAAATTTGCACTTGCATTTCCATATACAGTGGTGTATATTGTTTGACAGAGATACATTTGTCTGGGTGTTAAAACGCTGTTGAAGTGACATCGAGTATTTCATAAACATTATTTTTTTATTTCCGTACACCGGAATAAAAAAATAATGTTTATGCAATATACTCGATACCCTGCACCAGTCTTTTAACACCCAGATAAAATAACGAACACAATATATTACGGAGGATTTTGAAATGAAAGAAAAAGTTATCTTAGCTTATTCCGGTGGTCTTGATACCACAGCCATTATTCCATGGTTAAAGGAAAATTTTGATTATGAAGTAATCTGTGTCTGCGCTGACTGTGGACAGGGAAATGAATTGGATGGCCTGGAAGAAAGAGCAAAATCCTGTGGTGCTGAGAAATTATACATCGAAGATCTGACTGATATCTTCTGTGACGAATACATCGTTCCTTGTGTACAGGCTCATGCTGTATACGAAAACAAATACTTATTAGGTACTTCCATGGCAAGACCTGCTATTGCAAAACGTCTTGTTGAGATTGCCCGTAAAGAAAGTGCTACCGCCATCTGCCACGGTGCAACCGGTAAAGGAAATGATCAGATCCGTTTCGAGCTTGGTATCAAAGCACTGGCTCCTGACTTAAAGATCATCGCTGCATGGAGAAATGAAAAATGGAGTATGGATTCCCGTGAAGCAGAAATCGAATATTGCCATCAGCATGGTATTCATCTTCCTTTCTCTGCTGACAACAGCTATAGCCGTGACCGTAACTTATGGCACATCAGCCATGAAGGTCTGGAACTGGAAGATCCTGCAAACGAGCCAAACTATGAACATCTGTTAGTACTTGGCAACACTCCTGAGAAAGCACCTGAAGAAGGCGAATATGTTACCATGACCTTTGAAGCAGGCGTTCCAAAAACCGTTAATGGAAAAGAAATGAAGGTTTCTGATATCATCCGTACTCTGAATGAACTTGGTGGAAAACATGGTGTAGGTATCGTAGACATCGTTGAAAACCGTGTTGTTGGTATGAAATCCCGTGGTGTATATGAGACTCCCGGCGGAACTATCCTGTACGAAGCACATCAGCAGTTAGAGGAGCTGATCCTGGATCGTGACACCTATAATGTAAAACAGGAAATGGGTGCTAAATTTGCTCAGATCGTATACGAAGGAAAATGGTTCACACCACTTCGCGAGGCTGTTCAGGCATTCATCGAGTCCACACAGAAATATGTAACCGGTGAAGTTAAATTCAAACTTTACAAAGGCAATATCATCAAAGCAGGAACTACTTCTCCATACTCTCTGTATAATGAAAGCATTGCTTCCTTTACAACAGGCGATATGTACGATCATCACGATGCTGAAGGCTTTATCAATCTGTTCGGTCTCTCCAGCAAGGTTCGTGCAATGAAATGGACTGAGACAACAATTAAATAAATAATCAAATAGGAATTATAAAAAATAACCTCCCGATATTAGATGCTAACCTGGAATACAATTTGGCGTCTATCATCGGGAGGTTTATTTTATATAAAACTTTTGATCACTTTTTTCCTTCATAATTTCCCCCACACCATTTTCCATTATCTATTTGCCTTCTCCTGTAACACTCACCCATATCATTTAACAGAATATCGTTCTTTTTATTTAATCTTAGCACCTTGTTTTACCCTCGCCAATAATAAAAAGGACGATATTCTGCTAATTCTATTCATCCCGTTTTTTTTGACTTTTAGTTCTGTACCGATTACAATAAAACCATATGATTTGATGATACAAAATATAAAAAAGGATTGGTTAATATATATGAACGTAGTTACTCTTTTGACTGTATATTTTATAGGTGTAAACCTGACAGGTTTCATCTTGATGGGCTTAGATAAAAGAAAAGCACAAAAGCATCTGTGGCGCATTCCGGAAGCTACCCTATTCGTCTGTGCCCTGATTGGCGGTTCCATTGGTTCTATTGGAGGAATGTATTTTTTTCATCATAAGACAAGGAAATGGTATTTTGTAGTAGGTATGCCTCTGATCCTGTTTCTCCAGGCTGCAGCTGTAATTGCACTATTTCAGCTACCGATCCAATTTATTACTTTTTAAAATCACCAAATAAATATTTAAAGATAAATTATTCAGAAATGAGGTATCCTCATGTATATTGCAGTGTGTGATGATAATGTGGCAGACAGAAAACATCTGGAACGTTTACTTTCCAGAGAATCTGATAAACGAATGACAGAAAAAGAGCATTTCAATGTAGACTCTTTTGGAAATGCTTCTGTATTACTGGGAACGCCTGATAAGTACGATCTGTTTTTTCTGGACATGACAGACTCTGAATTAAATGGGTACGAGCTTGCCATGAAGCTGATCCAGTCAGGCTCCAAAGCTCCTATTGTACTGTGTTCTTCCATTATTATTTATGAGAATATGCCTGCACATCCACAGCTTAGATATTTAAAAAAAAAGATTACCACCAGTCGTTTATCTGATATGCTCGATCAGGTTACTTTGGAAATTGTGCCTCATGATCATCGAATTGAATTGAGGAATGATGATGACACTCTATATGTTGAAGCAGATGAGATTCTGTATATCCATCAGACCGATACTGACATTCTTTCCATTGCCCTGACTGAGGGCAGATCCTTTACACTCTATGATGATATTGTCAATTTCTACAACCAGCTAAATAGCCATCCTGCCTTTTTCATGCCAACCGGAAAATTACTGTTAAATGCTTCCCACGTAAAAAATCTGGCCCCTCTGTCCATTACTATGACAGATCAGACCAGATTCCATTATAATCCTATCTATTATTCTAAAATACAGGCACTCCTGAAAAATCTAATGCAATAAAATCATGCTGTAAGAAAATACTGTATAGGTTTATCAGCTCTTAGCTTCCCACAATGTCGCCGTTTCTAGAGAGTAACAATAACACCGCCATCATTGGCATACATACTGCTGACACCTGCTGTGTCCAGAATCTCCACGTAAGCAAATTCTTCTTTGGATTCCATTCGTTCCTTTACCATCTGTGCCCGTTCCGGACAGTTACAATGACTGATGAACAGCGGTTTATTCTTTGTATCTATTGCCTCAGCTAAAGCTGTGTCTGCCATTTTCATCAAGGCCTTCTTAATCCCGATTGCCTGACCTTTTTGTATAATCACGCCTGCAATTGCTCCCATAACAGGCTTTATATTAAGTGTAGAAGCCACAAAAGCCTTCACTGCACTCATACGACCATTTTTGCGAAGTGTTTCCAGATTATCCAGCACAAAATAAGTATGCATACCATCTCTGTACTCTTCCAACTTTTTCACAATCTCATCAAAAGGTAATCCCTGTTCTTCCATTTTCATGGCTAAAAATCCAATCTGGGTTTCACCAACGCTGGCAGACAGTGAATCACATACATAAATATCCTTTTCGCCATACTGTTCCACATAGAGATTCTTTGCCAATACAGCACTGTTATAACTGCCGCTTAAATGTGAGGACAAGGTAACTACATAAACGTGATCAGCCTTCGTACGATATGCCTCCATATAGCTTTCAGGGGAAGGACATGCTGATTTTGCACAAGTCTCTGTCGCTGCAACCTTCTGTAAAAATTCAGTCTGATTAAAGTTTTCATCATCTGCCACCTGATAATCACCTACGATTAGCTGTAGCGGTACTCTCTGAAATCTTTCATCATGCTGATACTGCTCCGGTAATTCTCCACAACTGTCTAATACAATTTTAAAACTCATTTCTTTTCTCCACCGGATAAATAACTTTGTTTTTTAAGTCCATTATCCGCTTTCATCACTCTTTTATATGGTTTTTAATACCACATTAACTATACACAATTGTCACATTCTTGTAAATAGAAAACACATTCTTTTGACGCTTACCACAACATAGTTTATAATTTTCTAATCGGAGGAATAATATGATTGCCATTCAAATAACCAATGTTAAAAACTGTATGAGTAAATTATTGGGAACCGACTGTTTCCATGATTTTTTATTAGAACAGGCTGTTATTAAAACAGCTACTACCACGACAATAGAAGGACGACTAAATGAAGCCTATTTTTCCAATGAGGAATGGAATGATCCCGGGATTCGTTCTTATGATTTTCAGACCTGGGAGGACTGCCACAGTCTTATATTCCAGCTGATCAAAGGAAAGAAAACTCCTGTCAGTGTGAAGATAACACTCCAGCTAAAGCCGGATCTGATGGCACAGGTTATTGACTCCATAAGTCAATCTCTATTAAGCAGTTTTTTTCTAAATATTCGATTTGATGAAACCGGTATGACTATGATTACCGGTACCTCATATACCAGCTTTACCATGGATAAATCCGGTGATACCTCCTGGGATCAGTGGGTAAAACACTTCTTAACCCAAAAGGAGATCGCCTTCGAGGAATTATGATAAGAGATATAACCTACCTCATTGATCAGGATGCTGTGCTTCCTGCTACCATTGAACAATTTCTAAGAAAAAAAGGATTCTCCCATCCTCTCATATATCGACTCAAGCAGTCAACTGATGGCATTCTTTTAAATGGAGTTCCAACCCGTGCTAATACGCTGTTACAACCACAGGATAGCCTCTCCGTTCACATAGTGGAAGCTGCCGGTTCTGAACACATTGTCCCCACGCCTGTTCCCTTGAATATCATTTATGAAGATGAAGATCTGCTTGTGTTAAATAAGCCTGCATTTCAACCCATTCACTCCTCTATAAATCATTATGAAAACACCTTGGCAAATGGTGTTGCCTACTATTTTGAACAGCAGAATATCCCTTTTGTATTCCGATGCATCAATCGATTGGATCGTGATACTACAGGATTGACTATTATAGCCAAAAATATGCTAAGTGGCTCCATTTTATCCACTATGGTCAGTAATCGGGAAATTCATCGAAAATATCTTGCTATTGTGGAAGGTATCCTGCCGGAATCAGGTACAATCGACGCCCCTATTGCCCGTAAAGACGGTTCTGTCATAGAACGTGAGGTAAACTTTGAAGCAGGGGATTCTGCAGTTACCCACTATACCAGACTTTCCACACATCAAAAAAACGGCAAAGAATACTCCCTTGCCGCTATTATCCTGGAAACCGGCAGAACCCACCAGATCAGAATCCATATGAACTATATTGGTCATCCCCTGCCCGGAGATTTCCTATACCATCCTGATATGTCCGTGATCAACAGACAGGCACTTCATTCTCATAGTCTGGAGTTTAAGCACCCAATCACAGGTGCTCTGATGTATTTTGAGGCACCATTGCCCGCGGATATGAAAGCAATCTTATGTAGGTTAAAGGAATAAGGATTGCTATTAAATGACGGTTCAGCCGTGTATCATATGCTCACAAGCCCGTTTTCACTACGGTAAACACGTAGCTGTACATAAGTTCGCACAAGACGCGAACTAAGTACAGACGCGTTTACAGTTCTTGTTCGCATACGATACACGGCTGAACCTCGTTTTACGCAATATTTATTTTCTTTAAGCTGCAGTTTGTGGTGCCCTGGGGCGCAGAGATCTCAGTTACAGCAACTGAAAAATTGCAACAGGCTGGTCTTGGCTACAGACCGGGGCAACTGCAGATTGGCACTTGGAGATATGAATCGTAACGAACAGGCAGTGGTGTGGGTATGTATCCTTTCATTGCCTGAGCACACGGATTAGACCTTCTAATCATTCCAGCTGCAAAACAGCTATTCCGGGCATGGATGCCCGGAAAGGAATCCCGAGCCAGGATGGCGATTGGATTCTGTTAGCGGAAGTAACTGAATACCTTTATGGAATGATGTAGAAGGTCTTATACGTGTAAACGGCAATGGAAGGATACATATCCGCACCACTGCCGTCTCATTATAATTATTATTTCCAATTTACTAACCTACAGTTTACCTTCGATTGAGCACCTTCGCAATCGCCGACCGATGCACCTTCATCGCCCCCACCGGGCAAAACTCCTGGCAGCAAAAGCATCTGATGCATTTGTTCTTGTCTATAACCGGCAGTCCTTTTCCCTTGGAAAGCTTTGCCGGATTCATCTCTATAGCGTGCCCCGGGCAGATCTCTCCGCACTTACCACAGCCAATACAAAGGTCTTTTTCCGGTTTGGGTCTGGATGTCATAGCTGTAGATAATATCCAATGATACAGCTTTCCTTTTACGCCTACCAGATCGTTGACAAATTCTATATTCATCCGTTCTTTGATCAGTTCAAAATCGGCGATTTTAAATGTATCGACATCTCCAAGAACTGCTACCTCTGAAATATCTGCCGGTCCCAGTCCTCGTTCATAGGCTGCCTGTAATGTCTGTACTTCCTCTCGCTTTAAGCCAATTAATTCAGCACAGACTGTATCCAAGGGATATGGTGATGTGGAAGCCAGTAATGCACCAATCTGTCTGGGTGTTCCCATGGTCGGTCCATTGCCTTCCATTCCTACAACAGCATCCACAATATTTAACCGGAATCCAAAACCGGAACGATAAAATTCGTCAATATCGATTAACATATTCGCAAAATCCATGGGATTCGGATAATGAAAATGATATTCCGGCTTTAGCAGTCCCGGAATCGTACCAAAGAAATTCTTAGCTGCCGCACTCATTCCCATCATGCCATGTGTCTTTAATTTACAGACATTGATAATAGCATCACACTGCAACAGCCATGAGGTGCAATCTAATCGCTTAGCTTTCACACCTTCCGGGTTCTCATGCAGTTCCTGATCAAAATTCTGATTTAATTTACCGCCAACCTCTTCTACACGCTGCATTTCAGCTGCACGGTAAATGCCATTCACAATAGCTGCTGTAAACAGACCACCCGGACTGTCTCCTACAATTGGCTCTGCCCCCCGTTCACTCAGCAGTTTACATAACGCAACTACAATCTGGGGATGAGTCGTTACGGCGGTCTCCGGTTTCATATGGGACACCAGATTAACCTTTATTCCTATTTTCATTCCCGGTTTTACCCATGATAAATCATCCACCCGCTTAATTGCTTCATATAAAGCTGATTCCACATGGGATTCCTGATAATCCATACATGGAACAATAGAAACCGGGGGAAAGTTTTTTAAATTTTCATTCACGGATAATACCTCTCTCTAATTCAAATTCGTTTTACTTCTGTACTCTCACTAATCTCTTTATAATTCATCTCTCGAATCAGTGCTTTGACCCTGTTCATACAGCTGGCTGACATACTGAATTCATCCAGTCCCATTCCCAGCAATAACTTAGCAGCCTTTTCATCTGATGCAAACTCTCCGCACATCCCAACCGGAATGCCTGCCGCATGCCCTGCATTGATAACCATTTTAATGGCACGTAAAACGGCAGGATTAAAACTGTCATACAAATACGATATCTTTTTATTTCCACGGTCTACCGCTGTTATATATTGTGTCAGATCATTGGTTCCAATACTGAAAAAATCTACTTTCTTAGCCAATTCCGGTGCGCATATTACTGCTGCCGGCGTCTCGATCATGATGCCAATCTGAATGTTCTTATTATAAGCTTTTCCCTCGATATCCAGTTCCTTTTTACATTCTTCCAGAATGGAATCTGCTTTATCCAATTCATCCTCGCTGATGATCATTGGGTACATGATACGGATATCACCAAATGCACTGGCCCGAAGTAAGGCTCGTAACTGTGCTTTAAACATATCCGTCATCTCCAGACAGATTCTAATTGCTCTCCATCCAAGGAACGGATTTTCTTCTTTTTCAAATTCAAAATATGGAAGTCCTTTATCTCCGCCAATATCCAGAGTTCGAACGATCACATATTTTTCTGCTGTCAAGACAGCCTCTTTATATACTGCAAATTGTTCTTCTTCTGTTGGGAAATGGGTATTTTCCATATATAAAAATTCACTTCTGAATAGGCCGATTCCATCAAAGCCAAATTCTTTGGCTGTTTTAATATCTTCTACATTTCCTACATTAGCACAGATTTCAACAGTTTTTCCATCCCTTGTAACCGCCGGTACACCTTTTAATTTTGCATACAAGGCATTTTCTTCATTGGTTCGTTGAACAGCCTCTTTATAAAAGTTTTTGGTCTCTTCATCCGGTTTGAAAATTATCGTTTTACCTGTAGCATCTAAAATAATCTCATCACGATCAGCTACATTCTGCATCAGACCGGTAACGCCTACCAACGCAGGCAGACCCAGATTCTTTGCAATAATAGCCACATGACTGGTAACACCACCAAACTGGGTTATAAAACCAAGCACCAGTTCTTTCTTCATACGAACAGTATCTGAAGGCGCCAGATCCGTAGCCACAATAATACATGGCTCTTCCATCGCAGCAAAAGGATTGGGATTGATCCCCTTCACTGACATTAAAAGACGTTCTTTAATGTCTTTCATATCGACAGCGCGTTCTCTCATATATTCGTCTTCCATAGCTTCAAACATGGATACAAAACGATTGCAGCTTTCTGCAATTGCCTGTTCCACATTCCCGACTCCGGAACGAATCATTGTTTCTACACTATCTTTTAAAGCAAAATCCTTTACTAGTTCGATATGGGCAGCAAAGATTTCTGATTCCTTTGCAGCTTCCTCTAAATTTGCAGTAACGGTATCAACCGCATGCTGAAATTTTTGTATTTCAGTTCCTTTTTCCTCTTCCGTAACCGAATACTCTGCAGGAGTAATATCTGGTCTGTTAACCAGAAAAACCTTACCCATTGCAATGCCCATGGAGGCGCATTTATCGACTAATATTTTTTTCATTAAAATTTCTCCTGAACCATCTCTCCCAAACCACTTTGAATAGCATCAACTATAGTCTTTAAATCAGCAATTTCATCAGGACCACTACAGGTTACAGTGACTTCTGAACCACAGGTTATCGCTGCTGACATGAGTAAGAGAAGACTCTTAGGATTAACTGTTCTCTTGCCATTAGAGATTGTAATATCAGAAGTGCACCTTCCCGCAACCTGTGCCAGGATGTTTGCCGGTCTCATATGAAGACCTGATGGATTAATAATTTCTACCTTCTGCTCTACCATGTTCTTTTCCTCCTGTTAAAACATCTTTTGTTTTCTATTATAGTTTCTACCGGACAATGATTTCAATGCCTAAATATTATTATTTTATATCCTTGTCAAAACCATAAAACAATTCTATCATATTTTGTTTTTGCAGTGTGACTTTCTCCAACATTTCCCATAAAAATATAACGAAAAAAAATTTTGTCGGAACTTTTTTAGTCTCCGACAAAATTTTTCTATTTTCGCATTTTTGAACGAAATATCAGGCTGGCAAGATATCCAAATATCAGCGCTGCGGAACAGCCTACAGCACCGGTAGTAAATCCGCCTTTGAATAATCCGATAAAGCCTTCCTTGTCCACAGCTTCCTGAACGCCCTTCATCAATAGATGTCCATATCCCACAAGAGGAACAGTCACGCCTGCACCTGCATATTCTTGCATGGGCTGAAACCAGCCAAAAAAACTCAGGAATGCCCCAATTACTACAAGTAATACCATTATTCTGCCCGGAAGCAGTTTCGTTTTTTCCAATAAGATCTGAGCCAGAAGGCAAATCAGACCACCTACCCAGAATGCGTTTACATAATCCATAAACAACCTCCCTAAAATCTGTTTGGTCTTTCTTCTGCATAGTATGGTCTGATCTGTTCAATAATATTCATTTAATATAAGTCAGAATTCTCCGTTTCTGAATTATCTGCATCAGCTTCTTCTGAATCAGAATTCTCTAAATCGGCCAATTGTCTGGTATCTTGATATATTTCAGCTTGTACCCGATACCATTTAGGCACTTCAGTATCATCATATTTAGCTTTTTCTTCATTTCCCACCAGACAATTGTTACCTACCTGGTATTCATAGAACTTTATGATACCCTTTTGTTTCCGATCCATAACATCACTTCCATTTCCATGAAACATTTTTCTGAATTATTTTGCTGCTGCAATTTCAGAAACAATATCACGTATGGTTTTTCCTTCGCAGTTGACAATCCGATGCGCATACCTTTCATATAACGGAATCCGCTCGTTATAAAGATCCTGTAAGGTCTGCCCGTCCCGCAGTGTTACACCTCGCTCATTTAAGTCACCCAGTCTGCAGGCGATTTCTTCACAAGACAGTTGTAAATAAATAACCTGACCAATCAGACGCAGATGCTCCATGGCCTCTTCTCCATATACCACGCTGCCGCCGGTAGCAATTACTGCATTATCCTCTTCAAGAGAAGCATTTATTTCATTTTCCACTTGAAGAAAGCCATCTACACCACGTTCACTGATGATCTCATGCAATAATTTTCCTGTCCGTTCCTGAATTACCAGATCAGAATCTATAAACCGATACCCTAATTTCTTGGCTAATACTACGCCAACCGTACTTTTTCCGGCTCCCGGCATACCAATCAAAATCATGTTTTTCATTCTATTACCCATCCATATCGGCAAAATTTAGAAACTGTTAGCCAAGATACGCAATTACTTCAACTTCACATAATACGTTCTTTGGCAACTGCTTTACAGCAACACAGCTTCTGGCCGGCTTACCGGTAAAGTATTTCTCATATACACTGTTAAATGCTGCAAAATCAGCCATATCAGCCAGGAAACATGTGGTCTTTACTACTTTCGTATAGTCAGCTCCTGCTTCTTTTAAAATTTCACCAACATTTTTAATGGACTGCTCTGCCTGAACGGTAATATCACCTTCTGCAATAGCTCCTGTTTCCGGGATAATCGGAATCTGACCTGATGCATAGAGCATATCTCCTGCAATGATTCCCTGGGAATAAGGTCCGATAGCGGCTGGTGCTTTGTCTGTTGAAACTGTTTTTAACATAATTTTCCTCCTCTGTGTGAAACCATAGTATGTAAAAACACTATCGTTTCCATAACTTTTTTATCTTTTCTTAACCGGTTCCTCATCAAAGGCCACGGTCACATAAAAGCCTCTCTCATTTTCAATTACATCCGTTACGACGCCTTCTCTTGATTTTAGCAGTTCTCTAAAGGGATAATTTCCTGACATGGCCAGGGACGGATCAATTGTATAATAATAGTTACTGGGCAAAACACCTTCCGTCACAGTAACCTTCTGGTCTTTTTCCAATAAGCCGGGACGTTCCATTTTAAATTCCATCAAACGCATTTAATCCACCTTCTGTTCCAACCGGAAATAAGAAAACGTTGCTTTACAAAGAATATTACCATTATCATTTTTGATTTCCACATCATATACACCGATATGACTTCCATAACGAACTTCTTTTGCTTCGCAGATAACCCGTTTTGTCTGTACTGCCGGGTTTACATAATTTATATCTCCTGAAATCGTAGTAACCAAATAGCCATGTGCTGTTGCCGCAAATCCTGCCACAATATCTGCCAGTGAAAATAATACACCACCATGCATGGTTCCAAGCGGATTAATAAGTTTCTGATCTAATGCCAGGGATCCTACTGCATACCCCGGTTCTAAGGTCTCAATTTCCAGTCCAATGTGTTTACAATATTCATTCTGCAGCAGATGTGCTGCAAGTTGTTCCATGTTCATTTTCAAGTTCCTTTATCTTCTGGTATATTCTCTTGTCTAACTATAAAACTCTACAATATTATAGAACAGTTTATACGCCCCTGCAAATAAATAATAGAAAAGACTGCTATCCAAAGTGATAGTGAGGTGTTTCATTTTTGGTACTTTTTAGAGTTATGTAAACATTATTTCCAGTTATGTAAACCCATTATGTGAACTGTGTGTTCGTATAGTTATGCAAACTTATCTTCCTGGCAGTTCCACCCGCGTCAATTCACTCCCTGCTGCCTCGCCAGGCTCTGCGGATGCATCGGGTAATTTTCCGGTAACTGTCACTCCATAGTATTTGTTGTTCTCCCGGACGATAAAATCGTATCCGTCATCATAATAAGGTAGCATAGCATTCAGAAATTTCATACGTTTCGTATAGAAGGAGCGAAGCTCTTCAATCCTATTTGACATATTGCACCATACCCAGCGACTTGTATCTAAGAGTCCGTCCGCGCTAAAAGCATCATTGTACCAGTTCAGAGGACTGACACCTTCGGTATTCTCTGTGGTTTCATCCTGTAATAGTTGTTCCAGGGCCGGGACAAATTTTTCCTGCCACTCTTTTTCCACAGTCTGCATGAAATCCTCATGTTTCATCAATGCAATCCAATAGCCATAAGCGGACTTGGTACACAGTCTGGGAATATAGCTCTTATCCGGCGTATCCACGCAGGAATGCTCAGCATCCCATTCGTATACGGCATGCAGCTTTCCATCTCCTGCTGTATCGGAATCTTTATAATAATACACACTTCCGGTAATACTCGGCTCTGCATTCATTTCGAAAAGAAGCCATTGATCTGCAAAGGATGTAAGGTCAATATAATCTGCATAATAACCGCCCTTTTCATTGTAGCCATCCTCCGCGAAAAGTGCATCCTCAAAATCCTGCCACAGATCCGCCATATATGTTACCTGTCCGTAAGTTGCACAGGTATTGCTTCGCATGGTAAATATAATCCCTGCATCACTGACAAACCGACTCTGCTCATCTGTGGAATCATCCATATCCATTTCTATAATATAGCCGCCGGTAAGATCCTCCGGTTCGTTTGGAATATCATACCAGTGCCTGTTCGCGCCTGTTTCATCGTTTTTCCAGCTTTCCATTTCGTACGTATAGATTTCATCCTCATTGGCTTCCTTTGTAGCTTCATAAGAATTTACCAATTCGAAACGTCCACTGTCAATTTCAATTCGTTCGGTCAGAAAATAAATTCCCCTGTACGCCCCATCAATATACAGATGCACATAACAGGTCTCCGGCGCAGCCGTAAAACCAATCTGTTTTTCCATATCTGCCAGTACCCTATAAGTAATCAGTGAACTGTCACGATACCCGGGTAACAGTACATAATCTTCATTTTCTCCAAGTCCCAGCAGATTTGTACGGTTCGTCAGCGTCAGACTGATTCCCTTTTTAGGCTGCGCCCAGGAATCGTTTCCTCTGGAATTCATCTTGTCAACTGTGCCTTTATACGCAATATTTCCCAGTCTGTCCGTAACCGTCATATTGCCTGAGAGTTCATTCTCTTTGCTTTCATTTAATAAAGCAACACCGTTTTCACCGCTGGTCTGCAAATACATCGTTGGTACGTTAACCGCCTGTAAACAAACCACATGGTAACTATAAGAGCCATGCTCTATATCAATTTCTTCCTGTGTCAGCGCTGAAATTTCATACTCTTTCGCATTTCCCTCTGCATCCTGCACGATAACCGGCATGGTCTTTTCTGCAAATCCTGCCGGTAATACAAAACACCATGATGTACGGTCTGTAGAATAGTAAGCACTCAGTTTTACTTTTTTACCCCCCAGATTACAAACAGCTGAAATATCTGACAAAGGAATCATATTATTCTCAGACAATACTATTTCATCACCCTGCCATGTGAAACAAACCGGAATCCCATAAGTAATGCCAATAATATCCAGGTTCATATTAAGGCCTGAAAGCACCTTTCCCATCTCTGTAATCTCTGCCGTATCCCAGTCATTATGGCCGTTTGAACCCGATAATGCCATTCCAGCCGGTGTTCGTACATAAGAGTTTTTCACTTCACCCAGACTGAAAACCCCGACAAGATCCATAGCATTTGCTGTCAGTCCAACACAATTATGCAGCGTTCCCAGACTATTTCCCACAAAGGAACCACTTTTATCACCTTCCACAGTAACGTTACTGCTACAATTGACAATTAAGGCAGAAATTTCTGTTGCTGCTGCAATGGCGCCGCTATCATCTGCCAGAATCTGACCACCTTCCATTTTCAGGTTACAGACTGTTCCGGACAAATGCAAAAAAAGTCCCAATGCATCGCTCTCTGATGTTCGATTCAGATTTCTAATGGATTTACCGTTGCCATCAAAGGTACCGGCGAAAACAGCAGTTTTATCCCCACCTTCGCCTATCATAACCGGAGTCTCCACATCTGCAAAATCCAGATCAATCTCCAGCCGTACTATTTTATCCTTATAAGTATTTCCCTCTGCTACTTTTTTGGCAAACAATTCATAATCTGCCATATCTGTGATTTGAAGCGGATCTTCCCAGGTACCGACTCCTGACAATGTACTCTTAGCGGCACTGTTTTCCTGAGCTGTACTACCATTTTCTGACTGCCAGGCATCTCCCAAAATACCGGTATATAAAACGACAGCCAGGAATCCTGCAAATAGCAGAATCCCCAGCAGATTAGTACCTATTTTTTTCCACACATGCATATTATGCATACAATTATTCCATCCCTTAGCTCTGTATCCGTATTGCTATATATTTGTATTGCTCTATATCGCAATGTACTAAACGTTACTTATGCAGAAATACTGTTTCCTGTATATAGCTGATAATATCTTCCCTTCAATGCCAGCAATTCATCATGGGTACCTTTTTCCAGGATACGACCCTGTTCCAGTACTACGATACAGTCACTGTTCTTTACCGTAGAAAGTCTGTGGGCGATTACAAAAGTAGTTCTGCCCTTCATCAGGTTATCCATACCCTGCTGCACGATTTTCTCTGTTCTGGTATCAATGGAAGAAGTTGCCTCATCCAGAATCAATACCGGCGGATCTGCTACAGCTGCTCTGGCAATAGCCAACAGCTGTCTCTGGCCCTGACTGAGATTTCCACCATCTCCGGTCAGTACTGTCTGATATCCGTCAGGCAATCGTCTGATAAATTTATCTGCATTGGCACGTTTTGCTGCTGCTATTACTTCCTCATCCGTAGCGTCCAGTCTGCCATAACGGATATTCTCCATAACGGTATTAGTAAAAAGATGCGTATCCTGTAATACGATGCCAAGAGATCTTCTCAGATCGTCCTTACAGATTTTATTGATATTGATACCGTCATAGCGGATCTTGCCATCCTGAATGTCATAAAAACGATTGATCAGGTTTGTAATTGTAGTTTTACCCGCACCGGTAGATCCAACAAATGCAATCTTCTGTCCCGGTTTTGCAAATAATTGAATATCGTGAAGCACGATTTTCTCATCAGAATAACCAAAATCCACTCCATTAAAACGAACATCTCCGGTTAACGGTACATATTCCACCGAATCATCTGCCTGATGGATATGCTTCCATGCCCAGTGTTCAGTTCTCTCAGCAGTCTCTGTGAGCTTTCCGTCTTCCTCTTTTGCATTTACCAGAGTAACATAGCCATCATCTACTTCTACCTTTTCATCTAACAGCTTAAAGATACGTTCTGCTCCGGCAAGAGCCATGATAATACTGTTCAGCTGCATGCTGACCTGGTTAATTGGCTGGCTGAAGCTCTTATTAAAGGTTAAGAAACTTGCCAGGGCACCAACAGTTAACGTGCTGCTTCCGCCCAATGCCAGGATACCACCCACTACCGCACACAGCACATAGCTGATATTACCGATCTGTGCATTTACCGGCATGAGGATATTGGCAAATTTATTAGCATTATAGGCACCGTCAAAGAGCTGATCATTCAGTTCTTTAAACTTTGCGATACTTTCTTCTTCATGACAAAATACTTTTACAACCTTCTGGCCTTCCATCATTTCTTCGATATAGCCGTTAACATTGGCGATATCTCTCTGCTGTGCCATAAAGTAACTGCCACTCTTACCGGATAATGTTTTGGTACAATAGAGCATAATGCCCACCATGGCAACGGTAATCACAGTCAATGGAATACTTAGTGTAAGCATACTGACAAAAACCGATACGATGGTAATCGCACTGGATAACAGCTGTGGCATACTCTGGCTGATCATCTGTCTCAGAGTATCAATATCATTTGTATAGGTAGACATCACATCCCCGTGGGAATGGGTATCAAAATATTTGATTGGCAGTTTTTCCATATGGGCAAACATTTCATTTCGCATATTGCGAAGTGTACCCTGTGCCACATAGATCATGATCTTACTATAAGCCAGTGTAGAAACCACACCCACCAGGTAAACAATGGCAACTTCCATGATGGCGCGTGCCAGTGGTGCAAAGTCAGGATTCGTTGTTCCCAAAAGTGGTTTGATATAACCATCGATCAGTGTCTTTAAAAACAAAGTCCCTCTAACATTGGCAAATACACCTATGATAATACAGATTCCCACAATGACCATCTGGATACCATAGTTTTTCATCAAAAATCCAACCAGTCTTTTCAATACCTTACCAGGATTTTCCACTCTCGGTCCCTTGGCAAATCTCCCTCCCGGACCTTTCATTCCTCTTCCATTATTCATTGGCGGCATTATTCTATCCCTCCATTCTCATCAAAATCACCGGAACCGCTGTTCTGGGATTCATATACATCTTTATAGATTTCATTGTTTTCCAACAATTCTTCATGGGTACCAAATCCATTTACCGTACCATTATCCATGACGATAATATGGTCAGCATTCTGTATGCTGGATACACGCTGGGCGATGATCAGCTTGGTGGTTTCCGGGATCTCTTCCGCAAATGCCTGACGGATCTTAGCGTCCGTTGCAGTATCTACAGCACTGGTGCTGTCATCTAAGATCAGGATCTTTGGCTTCTTTAATAGAGCTCTTGCAATACAAAGTCTCTGTTTCTGACCACCGGATACGTTAGAGCCGCCCTGTTCGATATGCGTTTCATAGCCATCAGGCTTACGGTCAATAAATTCATCTGCACATGCCAGACGACAGACTCTCTTACAATCTTCCAGTGTTGCATCCTTATCACCCCATCTGAGGTTATCTAAAATTGTACCGCTGAACAGTACGTTTTTCTGTAACACAACTGCTACTTCATTTCGCAGGGTTTCCAGATCGTAGTTTCGAACATCCTTGCCGCCAACCTTTACAGTACCTTCGGTTACGTCATACAGACGACTGATCAGATTCACCAGACTGGTCTTGGCACTGCCGGTACCGCCCAGGATACCAATGGTCTCACCTGCTTTGATAGACAGATCCACATGACTTAAAGTAGGTTCCTCGCTGGTAGCATTATAGCGGAAGGATACATTTTCAAACTGAATGCTGCCATCCGGAATCTGGAAATCAGGATTTTCAGGATTCGTCAGGCTTGGTTTTTCATTTAATACTTCCGTGATACGTTCTGCACTGGCTGTACTCATGGTTAACATAACAAATACCATGGAAAGCATCATCAAACTCATCAAAATATTCATGCAATAAGTCAGCAGACTCATCAACGCACCGGTTTCCAAACTGCCGACCACGATCATGTTAGCGCCCAGCCAGCTGATTCCCAGAATACATGCATAAACTGTAAACTGCATCAAAGGCATATTCCAGACTACTGTATTTTCTGCCTTTACAAACATTTTATAGATATTGCTGCTGGCTTTATGAAATTTATCAGTTTCATAATCTTCTCTTACGAATGCCTTTACCACACGAATACCTGCAATATTTTCCTGCACACTGGCATTTAAGTCATCATATTTTTCAAATACTTCCCTGAAATAGTGCATGGCTTTTTTCACAATAATCACGATACAGCCACCCAGGAAAACAACTGCCAGAAGATAAATACTTGCAATTTTGGCATTGATAAAGAAAGCTGCACCAAGGGCACAGATCAGACTGGCCGGTGCTCTGAAACACATTCTTAAAATCATCTGGTAAGCATTCTGCAGGTTAGTCACATCTGTTGTCATACGCGTTACCAGACCGGCAGTACTGAATCTATCAATATTGGCAAAAGAAAACTTCTGAATATTCTCATACATTCCCGATCTTAAATTTCGTGCAAAACCGGCTGAAGCCCTTGCCCCATATTTACCGCCCATGATACCTGCAAACAGCCCAACACCTGCTGCTATGACCATGAAAATTCCCATTTTATAAATATGGTTAATGTCTCCCTTATTGACACCATTATCGATAACGGATGCCATCATCAAAGGGACAATTGTTTCCATAAATACCTCTAACAGCATAAACAGCGGGGTAATAATGGAATCTGTCTTAAATTCTTTTACATACTTGGATAATGTTTTAATCATACTGCTCTCCATTTACTTTTCACATTGTTCTTCTTTTAAATTATTCTTTATTTTTCGCAGAGTCTCCAAAAGCATACATCTTTCTTCCTCTGTCAATCCCTGCTCCAGCTGTCTGTTAAACTTTTCAATGTAGCCTCTTACTTTGATTTGTGTTTCAACAGCTTTTTCTGTTAATACAATTTTCTTTAGTCTTGCATCCCGTTCCACCGGAACCCTGCGGATAAAATTCTTTTCCTCCAGACTTTGCAGCATAACTGTTGCTGTGGATCTGCGAATATTAAATTCCCGTTCCAGATCTCTTTGAAACAGATCCTGTTTCTCCTCATGATCCATGATATAACCCAGCATGGCATTCTGTGCACCGGTCAGTCCGCCAAGTTCCGGGGCCGATACCAGATCCCACATTCTTCTGCGGATCAAATTGCTCACAGCTTTTATTTCAAAAGTAATCGTTCCATCCGGCTTCAATTTATCCCTCCGTATCATTTTTCAAAATGTTAGTTCTCTAACAATTAGTCAGCTAACATTATAACTCTGTCATGGTATTTGACAATACCTTATTTTTACATTTCATAAAGTTTTAAGATTTATGATTTTTCTATAAAAAAAACAGAGAACCTGTTAAGGTTCTCCGTTTTTCATATCATACATATTTCGATCTGCCACATCCACATAGTGATCCAGATCCGTTCCTTCATCCGGTGGTCCCCAGTAGTAACCCACACTGATATTCACCGGGATCGGCAACCCTGAGTTCTTATTTTTTTCAATAAGCCGTTCATGGATTCCTTCCAGAATTCGCTCCGGTAATTCATCCTCATCCGGCAGCGCTCCCATCAGCATAAATTCATCTCCACCGATTCTGGCACAAAGCAATTTTGCCACATCAATTTCCATGAATACCTCTGCAATCAGCTTAATTGCAGCATCACCTCTCAAATGACCATAAGTATCATTGATTCTTTTCAGCTTGTCCAGATCTGATACCAGTACAAACAGCTTATGTCCCGGTTGGGAAGCCTGTTTTACCAGTTCCTCTGCATAAAATTCCAGACCGTCACGGTTATATGCCTGTGTCAGCTTGTCCGTAATACTCATCTGGAACAGTTTTTCATTCATTTCCTTCATCTGCTCTAACAATCTGGCATTTTCTTCATCCACTGTTGTCTCATGGCTCTTTCTTTCATGGATGTCCCTAACCATATACAAAAATTCATTTCCCTGGAATTTCTTCTTTTTCTCACTTAAAGTACCATTTTCAATCCTGCTGACAGTAATCTCTGTCCATTCCGGGAACAATCCGTGTAGCTGTGTTCTGGCTTCCAAACAGATATGGTCATGAAGTTTCAAAGCTTCTCTTATATTTTCCATCCTGTTAAATGATTTGAATTCTTCCAAATCCTCCGTATGGACATATGACAGACTATCTGAAATAAACTTATCGTAATTTGTCATATCAACTTCATAAGACTGCTGATAAGGCGATCTGTAAATAGCATTTAATGCCCCTGTATCTGCATTAACAGACATAATCAGAAAGTAGGAGGATTGCAATGCTTTAAACTGTGCCCTGTTCAACAGCTTCTGCTGATTTAATTCTCTTTCCTGGGTAGCACGATAAGCATGGATAACACCCAGGATTACCAATAATGCAAGTGTAATGGTTCCGCCCACTGTCAGTACCAGGATTACAAACAGCCGATTTACCGGCTTATACAGTTCTGCTTCACTGATTCGGATCCCCATAGTCCAGCTCATTTTATCAATTGTATCAAAGAACACCCTATAGGACTGGTTTTCTGCATCATATTCTACAGTCCCATCTTCCTGCCGCAGAACATTCATGGCAGCATTTTGTCTCTCCTGGTCTTCAATCTCTGCGATACTCTGTTCATCGAAAGGTGATTCTCCAAAGCCGCAGATATAGGATCCATCCGTATCCAGCAAGAATGCATATCCTGCATGTCCCGCATGTATATTTTCTACTGCGTTTTCCAGATTTTCTACATACAGATCCACCGTTACACATCCCAGATAAACACCATCCTCATCAATTAAAGGACTGGCAAAAGTAATGAGCTGTTTATTCATGGTCTCATCAAAATATGGTCCGGTTATGGTAGGAACTTTTACATCTTTCGTTCTGGCATAATACTCCTGACTAAAATAATCATATTCCGGACTTCCATAATAGTCAGTAAGTACACATTGATCTCCATCATGATAGGCATACGGGCTGGTTATTTCCCTATTCCGGAATGCATATGGTTCAAACCAGATTCCGGCTCCGGCAATTTCAGTTCTTCGCTCTACCAGATGCAGTAACATCTGCTCATAATCTTCCAGTTCTAAGCTGTTATGAGAGTAAAGCACATAATTACCCAGATTCTGTACCATACTCTCTGTATTCGTTATCTTGCTTTCCATCATATCCACAACAGATGCAAGCTCTGTTTTCATATTACTCTGCAGCTGATCCACCAGGATCTGCTTCCAGAACTGCCAGGACATCAGGCTAAAACCCAGAATCGCCACCAATACAAGAGCAGACAGCCAAAGAGAAAGACTTCTGCCAGCCCGCTGTAACAGGGAATGTTTCTTCTCATTGGAACGCATATCCTTTACCAGGGATGTCATGGTCTCATCTGTTGTCTTGTATTGCTTATGCTCCTTTAATGCTTTCTGATCTGTCAGTTCTGTGAAGTTCTTTTGAAAAAATGCTGATGCCACAGGAATACCGAAAACGTATCCCTGGATAAACTGTACATTAAAGCGCTCAAATGCTTTTAACTCATTTGCCTGTTCAAGTCCTTCCAGACAAACCTTCATGCCTATGGCATGTACTGTTTCTATAATATGAGATAATAAATTCATCTCTGCCGGATCATTCAAGGCACCATTTACAAAGACACGGTCTAATTTCACAATATCCACATGAAGGTATGTTAAATACACGAAGTTGGAATATCCTGTACCAAAATCGTCCAAGGCAATCTGAAATCCCATATTTTTCAATTTTGAAAGCTCCGAGGAAATCGTGGTATCACTGCCGATAAAACCACTTTCTGTGATTTCAAATACAATATTCTCAGGGTTAACCCCTGTCTTTTCAATCAAAGTTCTTACCTGTTCTAACAGGTCACCTCTTTGGAACTGTACATAGGACAAATTGATGTGCATGCAGAATCCGGGCTGCTCTTTTTCCCACAAAACCTGTTGCCGCATTGCTTCTTCCATGATAAAACGTCCTACCGGTACCATAAGTCCGCTTTCCTCAAGCAACGGCACAAATTCGGCTGGTGATGTCTTAGGGTATTCTTCATCATTCCAGCGAAGCAATGCTTCCGCACCGGTCATCTGTTTCTTTTCCAGATCCACAATAGGCTGGTAAAACAGGTTGAAACCCTTGAAATTTTCCGTTACTGACAGCTGTAGTCTTCTTTGCAAATGCAGCTTTTCACGATATTGTAAGAACTGTTTTCTATCATAAACAGAATAACAGTTCTTGCCATTTTCCTTTGCTCTGTTCAGTGCATAGCCTACATAGGTATGGAGCTGTTTGATCTCCTTAGATACCTCCGGAAACAATACAATTCCGGCTGACACAGTAAAAAAGTATCTATACTGTATTTGCCTGCAATGGTCATTGATCTGTTTCTGAATTCGTTCATATACATTCTTTGCCTGCTGTTCAGACTGACATTTCTTTAAAAACAACAGAAAAATATCGCTGCCCTCTAATCGGTATACGTTCTCTCTCCCAACAATTTCAGCCACGGTGGTAGCTACAATATTAACCACCAGATCTCCCATTTCCATCCCATTCGTGGCATTAATCTCCCTGAGATTGTCAATACCCAGTTTCATCAGGGCACCATAAGGATTTTCCTGTTCGCTGCAAAAAACCTCGTAATCTTCAAACAGCTTTTCTTCGGTGTAAACACCCGTAGCATTATCCGCAATTCGTTTCTGTCCCACTTCCTGCATGCTGCCTATGAATACAGGACAATTCTTATTCACGGAATTATCGATATGGCATTTGTGCCTGATCCATACCATTCTGCCGGTTTTTAGAACGCAGCGAATGACTATGGACAGCTCGGTTTCTGTTCCGTTATCCACATCTCGATAATACTTTTCCAGCTTTTCCATGTCTTCCTGAATGACATTCTGTTCCAGATATTGTAAGGCATTAGAAAACTCCCGTCCCGGAAAAGAGAACTGTCGCTCCAGTTCTTTGGAAATATAAGCATAGTTTTCCTTACGGTCATAGAAGAACAGATAATCTTGATAATTACTAACCGTATTGATCAGATTTTTGTAATATTCATGAATCTCTTCAATATTAAATATGGCTCCCAATAATAATCATCCTCTGCTCATCTTTAGTAGCAACTTTTCACATAGATAGTTTCGATTCCTTTTTATTGCGGTACATCATTGCATCTGCACGATTTCTGGTATCCTCCAGATCTCTGTCCGAGCCGAATTTGTATTCTGCATAACCGCAGGCAACATAGGCTTCCGGCATTTGCAGCTGCTCTCTGCTCTCTTCCATCTTTTCGTGCAGCAACTGGATTTTCTCCGGCAGATACTGTATTGTATTTTTTTGAGAAAGACAGCAAAACTCATCTCCACCGATTCGATAACATTTTCCTACATCGCCAAATACAGTTGCAATACTTGCCGCTGCTTTTACAATGTAACTGTCACCCTTTTTATGTCCATAAATATCATTACAAGCCTTCAGATTATTCAGATCAAACGTAATCACAACTATACTGGATGGATTTTCTTCTTCTATGTCTTTTTCATAAGCATTTCTGCTAAACAGTCCGGTAAGAGTATCCCTGGTAGCCATTTCTTCAAATTTTGTTGCCAGAATCCCATTGTTGATCATGGTCATGGAAGTTTTGGCCGCCTCATACCCCAGTAGAGCAATAAACAGCAAAAATGCAAATCCTCCAAAAAGATCTGTTATGCTCATATGTAGATAGTACATCGCCATATCCGTTCCTGTTGCTGTTATAATCAGGAACATCCCCTTTACCATGGCCTTAACAGGTCCGTCTACTTCTTTTCTCCTGATCTTGTAAATGATACAGCCAATCACATAAACATGTGCTAACACCAGCACAATATGAGATAAAAGCAAAGTTTCCTTCAAATCTGCAATATCAAGCATCTGCAGTATAATGCGTAACACGATCTCTGCACTGCTGCATACACATAACAGTTTCCAAAATACGGTATCTTTTAATTCAAAAAAGCTTCTGGCAAATAAAATGAAAGGAACACTCATTAACATCAGCAAAACAAAAGCCATAAAACCGGCAGCAATTCGATCACTGACCACAACGGTAAAAATATTCGTTTCATTCAAGAACCAAAGCCCCAGTATCATGGCAAAAACACCCAGATACAGCATGGCATTACCAATACCGGCCTTTTTATGTACTACCAGCCAGTAGAGCACCATGATCATTCCAAGGAAAATCACCATACTGCTGGCTACTGCCGCACCGATAGAACGCTCAAATATCCAATGGAAAACATCCATTGCGCATCCCATATAAAAAGAAACCTCATACCATGCAAGTGATGGATAACAGGATTGTATCTGTACCGTCAGCTCCCTTGTATCCTCGGGAATCTCCAAAAAATTCCAGACATTTCCCGTTGTATGTCCCCATATTCCACCGGTTTTGTCCAGCGCATAAATCTCTTTCTGATCTGCCAGTACATGAACCAGCTGATGGCTGGTCAGAAAAGCCAGTTCCTGGTTCTCCAACTGTATGTCCTGTAAATCAAAATTATAACTCCTGACTCCATCTATATTTTCCGTTTCAGAGGACGGTGTCAGTCCGACGATATTTTCCCCAGAAGTTCCGTTATGATTTACTGCAAATGCAGTCACCATCAAAACTACTGAGACGACCATTATTGTGTGAAAAATTTTCAAAATGATTTTGTCCATAGATTGCTCCAATTATTGCTATTAAGCTTCACAACAGGCGTCAGTATCATCTTTTATTTAAAATTAATATATTATTTATTATACTTTAATTCACTCAAAAGGACAATTCTTTCAATAACTCAGTTCTTCTGCTGCCAGCCAGCAATTCTTCATTGTACTTTTGGTAACGTTCACAGTCATATTGTGTTAAAAAAGAGGTTGCCTCTCTTCCCATCGTCAGACCGGTAATAAAGATCAGCATCTCCTGTCCGGTGGTAAAGGCATCTTCCAGAAAATCAAATGCATGTTCCAGTGCTTTCCCGGTTTTTTCCTGTACATTTTTCAGCAAATCCTTTTGTTCTGCAAATCCGCTTCGTACCAGGTCAAACAGTGCTTCTCCCGAAAGCTCTTCATCCTTAGGTGCATTTTCCTGCAATAATTGCAGAATCCTCATCTGCAGATTTCGTTCTTCCTTCGTCTGTGTGCTTCCTGTTCCATCCTGTTGTGTGGCGGCCAGACTAAATGCATTCTGTTTTTCCCGTAGCATTTCTGTATATTGTGTACTTGTCATGTCTCCGTCATGGAACGCTTTTAAAAATTGATACCACGCATCTGTCACATATTTTTCGCGGTATGCATCAGCAAAATTCAACTGCAAAGCATCCAGCAGCAGATTTACCACACTGATCTTTTCATCAAAATCCGCATGTAACAGGCGTTCATAGACTTTAGGCTTTACATTCCCTTTCAGGATCTCCGGGATACCATAATCTTCCCTATACTTGCGATACAGATCAAAATAGGCTGTTGCATCCTGGGCTACTTCCCCGTTTCGGATAAATTCATGAACCAATTCTTCTGTTACCGGAAGTTCCAGTTCCTCATACAGCTTCATCAGGCTGCTCAGATCTTCCCAGCCTCTGGCTGTGACGAATTGCAGTCCGTCCACATCTGCCTCCACCCGGTAAAAATTCCGTGGGCAAAGTTCCAGATAGCTAAAAACAGCACCATGTATCTGCTGTTCTCTGGCATATGGCTTCCATACCTCCAGATCAGCTTCAATATCCAGGGTACGGACACGGTCTAAAGTCACCATATCAAAATCACGCACTGATTTGTTATATTCCGGTGGGTTACCTGCTGCCACAATGATCCACCCTTCAGGGATCTTCTGATTTCCAAAAGTCTTGCATTGTAAAAACTGCAGCATAGTAGGTGTCAGGGTCTCTGATACACAATTGATCTCGTCAATAAAGAGGATGCCCTCCTTTTGTCCAAAATCCCTGATTCTATGGTATACACTGGCAATGATTTCACTCATGGTATACTCTGTTACCGAATACTCTTTGCCTTCAAAACATTCCTGTTTGATAAAAGGAAGTCCCACTGCACTTTGTCTGGTATGGTGGGTAATGGTATATGCAACAAGCCCGATGCCGCATTCTCCGGCGATCTGCTCCATGATCTGGGTCTTGCCGATACCGGGAGGTCCCATCATGAGAATAGGTCTCTGTCTGATCGCCGGTATCCGGTAAACACCCTGAGCATCCTTTAACAGATATGCCTGCACGGTATGCTTGATTTCTTCTTTTGCCTGTTTGATATTCATTCTGATTAACCCTTTCTCTTAGAATCCGGTTCCAGCTTCAGCCGCATCGCCCATGCCGGTACCTTATCCTCTTCATATTCTTCTAAAAACAAAAATGCTGTCTGATATGCCGGTTTTTGCTTTGGATAGATTCCATTGCCATCGGTAAAATATAACAATCCACCCAGATTTTTTAATTTCCTCTGTTCAATCAATTGGTTGACATAACGAAATACCGGTCTAAAATCTGTATTTCCGCCACCTGCTATGGCAAACTGCTCCATGAGTTTCTCCAACTGCCCCAAACTGGTAATTTCCGTATCTGACTGTACCTCATCATCACACTGTAGAATATGAATCCTGCAATGATGTGAAAATGTATTCTGTTCCTTTAAAATAGAAAAAGTTTCTTTTAAAAATTGCTGTACCAGTTCTCCACTGGTGGAATAGCTGGTATCCACCGCAATTACAAAATCTCTGATCCGTTTTTCTTCCCTGGTTTCCACCGGTTCTACCAAAGGCATATTACCCAAATGCTCCAATCCAAAGGTATAATAGGTCAAATCAAACTCATCAGGATCTGCATGGAGTTCTTCCTGTAATCTGGCAAACCGCCTCAGAAAATCCCCATAGGTTCTTCTGGCTTTTACCGCGTGCATCTGGGAAAATAATAACTGTTCTCCCTCCCCCGCTTCTTTGCCGCTTTGATCCTGTTTGATCTGTACCTGTTTGGAAAGCTGTTCCCATTTTTGCTGCAATTCCGGTTTGGAAATCATGGGATTTTGTCTGTTGTTTTCCATATTGGGCCAGTAACGGTGATCATCCGTATAAAATTCCCGTTGCAATTTGATCTGTTCTGCCTCCTCTAAATCCATTAACATCCGGTAGATTCCTCCGGCAGAAACAGTTTTCTCCGACTGCATATTCTGATAAAACTGCTGTCTGATAAAACTAAGCGGCCTTTTCGTACAGGGTTTTCCCAGTCCATCCAGCACATATTCTACTGCAATATCTGCCGCCAGATTCCAAACTGGCGTCTCTCTGTTTCCCTTTATCCATAAATGTGAATACAAACAATGCAGAACCGTATGCAGGTAAGCCCTCTTCAAAAACAGTTCATTTTGCTTAAATACTGCAATGGTATGCTCCGGCGGATAAAAGATGCGTCCTCCGTCTGTGGCAAAAGCAGATATATTTATATTGACTGTTGGGGTCAACATTGATAATGCCACATCCAGAAACCGAAGATCCAGGTATATCTCATTTCGCAGATAATCCAGTATTTTCAAGCCTTTTTCGGCTTCCCAGTCCGCCTGGGTCAACACCTTAGAACGCATAAGGATCCTCCTGTGATTTCAGTTTTCTCCGGCTGCGCAATATACCTGCACTTCCCCGTACCCAGCCATTTTCCACTGCTAACTTAAGCGCCAGTTCTATTGACCGATCGGATAACAGCTTTTGGCTAATACAAAACTGCAGTTCATCCAGACATTCTCCTGCCACCAGCTCTGACACAATTGACTTTTCCTCTCTCTGTAAAAATCCTTCATAGTCTTTCTGATGTTCTACAGTCAATCCCACCGGATAAAGTAATCTGTTCAATACCATTTTGGACAAAGTTGTCATTTTCTCTTCCACAGATGCTTTTGTAAAAATACTGTCATAGCCATTTCCATCCCAAACACCATCTCGGAACTGTTTTCTGGCACGATACCCTTCTCCCTCTACCTGCAGACCAAAGATATGAGCCGGTCCTATCTCTTCATAACTTTCCGTATATTCCGGATAGATCAGTTTTGCTTCAATTCCCTGTTCTGTTTGAAATATAACCTCCAATTCCTGGGATATCTGATTCAGGATAAAAGGCAATCCTGTTCGATCTGTCACACTTCCTCTGATCTCCAGTTCATGCAAGGACTGGCAATTCATAAATGCATCGCTTTGAATCTGATCCAGCTGTATGCCAATTTCCAGACGTTCCAGTTTTCTGCAATTATAAAATGCATAGGGATCCAGTATCGTTACTGTATCGGGGAGCATCACAGACACAATATAATTACCGGTTAAAGCACACCAATTGTTCTCTTTTTGCAGATCGTTCAGAGATGCCGTACTCTCCCATTGATTTGGCGTAAGCATATTACTTTCCGAAAAACAGTACGGACCAATCGCAATCAATGATTTATCGGCTATTTGGTCTGGCAGAACTACTTCCGGAGATTTTCCATATGCCTTCAGTAAACGAATCTCCCGACTGTTTATTTCTTCATATAAGTAAAGATACTCTTCTCTTTGTGCTGTCAAAATTTCTTTTTGCATCTTCATATCTCGTCCTGAAATCTCATGTTTGGCCAGGTCCATTCAATCAAAGTATCCGGATACTGGGTATCCAAAAATTTCTCAATGGCATTATCTGCCTTTGACCCGTCCAGTCTCTCCGTATATCGTAACATTGCAGCTCCGGTAAGTAACATATCTACAGTCAATAACAGTACTGCTGCCCAGGTTAATATCAGCCCCGCCATAGGCGGTATCTTTTCTATAAGATCACTTAATTTCGGATAGACAATTTTAATCCACACTACACTTAACAGTCCCCAGAAGAACATAAACAATACATTAGTTCTGCCACCGATATTCAAGGGCATTTCGCTATAGTCCCAGAATACCGTTCCAAAGACCAGTTCTGTGAAAACACTGCACATATATTCATAAAAGCCTCCCAGGAAAAATCCCCCCAGGAAGACATATCGGTCATTTTTAGCTGCCAGTGGAGTTAACATAACTGTCAACAGCACTGCTCCGATTCCCCATACTACACTGAAGGTTCCATATAACAGACTTGACCTGCTCATCAGCACTCCGGAAACACCCCATACATAAACAGTTTCAATTCCATCTCCCAGTAAGGCTGCGATAACGAAAATCCAGATCAGCTTTGTAAGACAAATTCCTTTTGCAAAGACTTTTCCATCCAAATTTCCAAAGCCATTGGTTCCGTCCGGAACCTGTTCTGTCAGTTCCGGGTAGGCTTTATAAATATGACTTCTGAGTATTACAAATATTCGGTGTCCCAATGTCTGTGTTGCTTCATGAAGTACCTGTGAGGCATCCACTGCTGCCCTGTGCTCTTTTCTCGTAATCCGTAAAATCGTACACATGGCGATCACATCTGTGAGTAATATCACCCAGCCTGCAGTTACCAGAACATATATAACCAAGCGCGGCAACATGTGATACAGCATATATACAAACGGGTGTACAAAATACAAAGTTAAAACCGCAATGCCGCCCCATAAACCAGTCAGGAAAAGTCCCGCGCCACTGCCCAGGGCATACTGTTTTTTCCTTCTTTCAGCCATTCTATTACCGGAAAGAATTGCCACCAGGCCATTAGAAAAGAACACAACAACATTTGCCCATATGACACATGCCACTATCTGTATATGTAGCAGCCCTCCCATATCTCTAAGTGCTATCAGAATCACGCACATTCCTACACCGTAAGGCGGGCAAACCGGTCCTGCCAGCAAACCACGATTCTCAAATCTTCCGGTTCGCAAAGACCGATATAATACTTCCAGGCACCAGCCCAGAAAAGAATATATAAAAAAGTAAAATAATAATTCAGAAACACTATATTGCATCCGCTATCTCCCTGCTTCTTTTGTGATTGTACATCTTGAGCTCTACTCTTTACCAATAATCAATGCAAAATATCCCCAGTCCCATATCATACTCTCAAAACTGTTTTCCAGATATTCGTAAATATCATCCTCTTCATATCCCGTCATTCTGGATATCAGCACCAAATATGTACGCACGGTTTCATAGGATAGTTTTCGTTCCGGTTCCTGTTTCCATTGAAGATATAATGCTTCTCTTATCACTGCATACTCCATGGCAATCCATTGAAGCTTTACCACCATGCTCTCCAGATCTGCTTCCGGTAACAGCAGATTGGTAAACAGCTCTGCCACCAGAAAATTTCGGAACAAAGAATCATATATATGGAATTGTTTTGAAAATTCCGCAAGGAGTCCCAATTCCATCTGGTTCTCCTGTGACTTCGTTTTATCCCAATTTGTCTGCTCTGCTTCTTCTATTTCTTCTGCCTCTGCCAGCTTCGCCAAGGGCTCCAGTAAATCTGCGTATAAACCCTCTCTTCTATAGTTTTCTGCCACATCCAGGAACAGCTCCCGTCCTTCATTCTCTGTTTCATCTCGAGAAAAAACTGCTTTCTCAATCGCCTGTCTCAGTTCCATAATCCACTCATCTTTGCCGTACTTTTCCATACACAGCTGCAGTTCATTCTTTTCTTCTGCCTCCAGCAAATCCAATGCAAAGAAAAACAGCACCAGTAAGCCTTCCGTTACTGAAAGCCCCTCGTCCTGTAATATTTCCATCATTCGTAAACGAATCCGATATGGCAGATCATCCGAATGAGCAGACTCTGTCATAAACAGCTTCTGAAAAGCTGCATTTTCATTTTCCTGCCAGATATCCACCACCGCCGGACAACAGGAAACCAGTGAATACTCTGTCCTGTCTTGGAAATGATGAACCTGCCTTGGAAATGTGGCACAGGTATCTGATAAGATATCCTCTCCATATAGGATTACAAGTTTACATAATTTATTTTCATCCAGATAAGGGCAATTCATTTTCTCATTTAATGTAATGACCCGCTCGCCTGCCTGCTTGTGAACCTTCGGCTTCATCCCCAGCTTCTTCCACTTTTTATAGGTCAGGTCGTCCACAGCAATCTTCCATTCTTTACAGCAGGTCATGGAACATTTATCCGCAATACAATGGAAGGAATCATAATAGTCAGGTTTTATCTGATTTTTCGAATTTTCATTTTTTTCTGTTTTCATAAACCTATTGTAGCACGGTGTTAGAAAGTTGTTAAATTTTTTTGCGGAATCTTAACACAAGTCTTTCGCCTGTGCAAAGACATTAAGCACAAAATTTATATTGATTTTTCTATAATTAATTTATAAAACCAATCATCTGCATTCCACGCGATACAACAAAGGGGAGGGAAATCATGCGAACATTATGGATTATCATACCTGTGTTATTACTATATGGGGTGTTAGGCTTTCGTCTTGCCTTGAAAATGGATCAGTTCCTTTCCGGTACAGATACACCATATGAATCCAATACAGGTGCCATTCTTGCAAAATTTTGGAAAAAGTTACATGGATGTTGGGAGGCATTACCCTTGCGAAAATATGTACATCACATCAGTCATACAAGAATCATTGCCTTCAGCTTTATCCTGGTGATTTTAACGGGGACTCTATTATTGTCACTTCCCTTTGCTACAAGGGATGGTTCTGTTACTCCTGTTATTGATTGTTTGTTTACTGCTACAAGTGCCACCTGCGTAACCGGCTTAGTGGTATACGACACCTTTACCCACTGGTCTTTATTTGGTCAGCTTACCATTCTCTGCATGATCCAGATCGGAGGCATCGGGCTCATGACGCTTATTACCATGTTTGCGATTTTTATGAAAAAACAAATCGGGCTCCACGAACGAATGCTACTCATGCAATCCTCCGGAAATATTCGAGTCAGTGGCGTAATACGACTGGTACAACGCATTTGTCTGGGTACTTTTTGTATGGAAGCTTTGGGTGCTTTACTTCTATTCTTCCGTTTTTTTCCCGAATTTGGCTGGAAAAAAGGACTTTATTACAGCATATTCCATGCTATCTCTGCCTTCTGTAATGCAGGATTTGATTTAATGGGCAGTAAAGTTCCCAGTTCTTCTTTGACAGGTTATGTAAATGATCCTCTGGTTAATCTCACAATAATGACCTTGATTGTAGTGGGCGGTATCGGCTTTTTAGTATGGTCAGACATTGGGAAGTTCAAGTTTCGTTTCCCTTTATACTCTCTCCATTCAAAAATCGTCCTGGCCACCACCGGATTTCTGATTTTCAGTGGCGCTTTACTGTTTCTGGTATTAGAACCTGCCTGCAATCCACTGTCAGCTTTATTTATGTCCGTTACCACCAGAACTGCCGGTTTTAACACCATCGATATTTCAGCACTTTCGGACAGCAGCGCCGTAGTATCCATGATTCTGATGCTGATCGGTGGCAGTCCCGGCTCCACAGCCGGCGGTATTAAAACTACTACTATTGCAGTTATCTTCCTTACCGTAGTTGCTCTTGGTAAAGGACAGTCAGACGTAATCGTTTTCAACCGAAAAATTGATGATAGTCTGATTAAAAATGCTGCCGCTATTATCTTTACTTATTTTATTGACATTCTTGTTGTGGCTATGATCATCTGTACCTCTGATGGAATTGATTTTCTTCACAGCGCCTTTGAAGCAGTATCTGCTGCCGGAACTGTGGGACTTACCATGGGTATCACATCCAGTCTTGGTACCCTGTCCAAAGCAGCATTATTACTTCTAATGTTCTGTGGCAGAATCGGTGCCTTATCCATGATTCTGGTGTTTGGAGAGCAAAAGAAAAAACCGCCATTGCAGCGGCCTTTGGAAAAAGTACTGTTAAGCTGATTTTTTTAAGAAAGGAAGATAATTACTTATGAAATCAATTTTAATTATAGGAATGGGAATCTTAGGACAGCATCTTGCCAAAAAAATGCAGCAGCTTGGCAATGACGTTATGATCGTAGACAAAAGTGAAGAAGTCATCCAGGATCTGTCTGCCCAATTCTTAAACTCCTTTGTGGGAGACTGCACAAACGAGGGTGTTCTTCGTTCCCTGGGCGTAAATAATTTTGACTACTGTTTTGTTGCTATCGGAGAAGATTTCTATGCCTCTTTGGAAATCACTTCTATCTTAAAAGAACTGGGGGCAAAATATGTAATCTCTAAAGCCAAAAGAGAACGCCAGGCAGAATTTTTAAAGAAAATAGGAGCTGACGAAGTATTTTACCCTGAAAAAGAAATAGCCGAAAAATTGGCAGTGCGTTATAACGCCACCAATATCTTCGACTATATCGAGCTGACTTCTGATTATTCTATTTTTGAAATTCCCATTATCCCTGACTGGGCAGGAAAAACCATTGAAGAAATCAATGTTCGCAAGGCCTATAACGTAAATATCATCGCCATCAAAAATGGCAAAGGCCTGCAGCCCGTTCCCGGTGGACAACATACTTTTCAACCCCAGGACCATATCGTAGTCATAGGATTATCCAATGATGTATTCAAACTGTCGGCTCTGACCGGCCGTTAATCATCTGCGAATCGGTAACCGATTCCAATTTCTGTGAGGATAAACTGTGGATGGGAAGTATCCACCTCAATCTTACGGCGAAGACTGGACATACAAACTCTGATACTCTTGGAATCCTTGGCTTCATTGTAGCCCCACACCTCTTTCATGATCTGTGTATGGGTGACTACCTTGCCCGGATTGCTGGCAAGCAGGACTAGTAACCGATATTCCAAGGGCGTCAGATGTATCTCCTGCTCACCCAGAAAAATACGCCGTCTCTCGGTATCAATTGTCAAATCCTTTACATGCAGTATCGTATTATTCTGTTGATAATCCGTTCCTACGGTGAAACGCTCCATGACACGAATCCTCGCCATCAGCTCTCCCATGGAAAACGGCTTGGTCACATAATCATTTGCTCCTGCATCCAATGCGTCTATTTTATCCCTGTCCATTTCCCTGGCTGATACCACCAAAATCGGTACCTGTGAAACTTTTCTAATCTCCGTGATGACCTCCACGCCATCCAGATCCGGCAGTCCCAAATCCAGCAGAATAATATCCGGCAAATTAGTACAAAACTGCAGAATTCCCTCTTTTCCACTGCTCGCTGTTATAATCTGATAACCTCCGGCTTTCAATGCCAGTGTGATGAAATCCTTAATCTTTCGATCATCTTCGATAATCAGTATTTTTACTAAATTCCCCATATGTCCCCCTATTGCTCATACGCCATCTTAATCTGAAAGCAGGCTCCGCCCTCCGGATTATTAAAGGCTGTAATCGTACCTTCCTGTGCCTCCACAATAGCTTTGCAGATAGCAAGTCCAAGTCCGACCCCACGTCCCTTATCCGCCGCATGGGTGGAACAGGTAACAAAACCTTCAAATATCTGTGGCAAAACAGTGGCATCTATTCCGATACCGTCATCTTTTACCTGAAATACCAGTTTTTCTCCTTCTACACTAACCGAAACTTCTATATGCGCATCATTTCCTGCATGCTTATAGGCATTATCCAGCAGATTGAGCAATACCTGTACAAACAGATTACCATCAACCCGCACCAGATAAATCTCTCCCGGCATCTGAACGTTAAGTCTGGTACGATCATAAAAAGCCGGGATCCTGTTACTCATCTGCTCCAACAGATCATCCACCGATTCAAAATCAGCCTTAATCTCCAATCGGCCATCACTGATCCGAGTCATATTCAGAATATTCTGAATGGTCATAATCAGCCAGGAGGTTTCCTCTGTAATATTGGATATCAGATGCAGGGCATCCTGCTTTATAGTCTGGTCAAATTCTGTTTTCCCCAGCATATCTCCCAATACATTAGTTGCACCCTGAATACCGGTTAACGGCGTTCTGATATCGTGAGAAATACTTCGTAACAATGTACTCTTCAAATGCTCGCTTTCCATTGCCAGCTTGATTTTCTCACGTTCCATATAAATATATTCACGTTCTAACACTAATGCTGTCTGGTAAATAATTGCATTGACTATCTTTTCAATATTTCCTTCAAATGATCCGTTTACTTGAAAATATGCCATACCAATCTGCTGATTAATACCCATAATTGGCAGACAATGCTTAAACTCTGCCTCTCCTGCCTCCGGATAACTATAAGTCTCATGTAACTTTAATTCCCCCGAAAAATCCCTGACAATCTGCTCTGTCAATTCGATTTTACATGGATTTCCTGTATTCTGCCAAATATAAGAAAGTGCATTATGTATGATATTTTCCACACCGGTAAGCTTCAAGAAACTCTCTGTAATCTCATAAAGCTGTCCTGTAACCTCTGCATTTCTCTGTGCTATCTCCCTCTGGCTTTTCAGCTTAGAAGACATCAATCCGCTGATCAGTGCTGCTATCAAAAAGAAAAACAGTAACAGAATGTCCTGTTGATCACTGATTGCGAACGTATATAACGGTTCTGTAAAGAAAAAGTTAAACAAAAAAACACTCATCACCGCCGCCAGCGAACCAAACCAATAGCCGCTGGTAGCAACCGTGACAAGCAGTACTCCTACCAGAAAAAGCATCAAAAGATTTTCCTTATCCAGTCCCAGCTCATTGAAAATCAGTGTGATACCGGTAGTAGAAAAAGTAATCACAATAACAGCAGATAAACAATATAAATTATTAAACAGACGACTGTTTCGTTTGATTGTAAATCCTGGTTTATCTGCTTTTATCCTATCCATCAGTATCCTCCGTAGCAATTTTCTTTTATTACTACATTTTAACTCATTTTCCCCAGATTCTCCACAATACTCTTCATTTAGTTTGTGTCAAGTAATCGTTGGCAATTATTTTTTGTTTTTCAAAATGATATATTCTATTTAATTTTAGGTTCGCCAAATAAACCTTTACTTGCATTTTTCTATCAATAACCAAAAGCTCTTTTCATT
>JAQUUX010000020.1 GCA_028693705.1 Lachnospiraceae bacterium
CATCTACCATGATAATTTCGTAATCATCTCCACCATCCAAAATCGGTTGTAACGCTTTTTTCTTCATGTCTTCATATAAGGGTAACAACGCACCTTCATTATAATAGACTGGAATAATAATACTTATTTTTGCCATTTTTATCCCTCACCTTTTCTAACTGTTTTCTTGATACCACTGTTCTGCCATCAGAATATTCCACAGCAATCTATCATTTTCTTTTGTTTTATGAAAATGATTCCATAATTTTAAAATAACTTTCTGATCCAGATAGCCGTCTTCTGCAAGTTTACTGTGTTCCAGTAAATCAGAAGCCCATATACTTGTTTCTCCTTCTGACAGCCATTTTTTCAATGGTACAGAAAATCCTTTTTTGGGACGATCCAACATCGTCTTTGGTACATATTGATACAGAATATCTTTTAATATCTTTTTGCTGATGCCATCTCTGTATTTATAAGCAGATGGTATTCTCCAAGCAAATTCCACTACATCTCTGTCCAGCATGGGAACACGATTTTCCAGAGAAACCGCCATTCCGGCACGATCTACTTTTACCAAAATGTCATCTGGATGATAATCCAGCATATCTCGTAACTGCATTTCTGTGTAAACATCACTCAGAATTGCATGGTATTTTGAAAGCTCAGGTAATGCAACATCCGGTACCAGGTGATTCACATAATCACTCTGACGGTTACACACTGCCTCCTGCAGTTGAGCTATGTCTACCGCTTTCAAACATTCACTTCCTCGAAATACGGTATTATTGATCTTACAAGGCAAATATCCTGCTACATTTCCTGCCACATTTCTAAGTGACTTTGGCACCCTGGAAAGTTTCTGCCATAATGCTTCGCTCTTCCAATAATTGCTATATCCGCAAAACAGCTCATCCCCTGCATCTCCACTTAAAGAAACAGTCACCTTACTTCTGGCCAGTTTACTTACAAAATAGGTAGGTATCATGGAAGAATCTCCAAAAGGCTCTGCAAAATAATAAGGCATCTTTGGAATTGCTTCTATCAGTTCTTTTTCTGATAAATATAGCTCTGTGTGATCTGTTCCCAGATGCTCTGCAATTTCTTTGGCAAACTGCGCTTCATTATATTTGGGATCGTCAAAACCAATGGTAAATGTTTTAACCGGTTCTTTAGAAATCTTCTGCATCAAAGATACTATCAACGGACTATCTATACCACCGGAAAGGAATGCACCAAATGGTACATCTGCGATCATCTGTCCTCTAATAGAATCAGTCAGTAATCGCTCCAGTTCTTCTCTGGCTTCTTCTTCCGAACCTGTAAATGGATTTCGTTCTCCTTCTAATGCTGCCTCTTCCATAGACCAGTAAGATTCCGTCACATACTCCTGAAAAGGTACCTTCATCGTCAGAATTTCGCCCGGTTTTACTTTGTAAATACCTTCATAAATAGAAAGCGGTGCCGGAATATAGCAATAACGCATAAACTGCGCCAATGCATCGCGATTGATTTCACCGGTAAATCCCGGCAGTTCCCGAAACAATGCCGGATCTGAAGCAAATGCAAAGTATCCGTTTACAAAACCATAATATAACGGCTTTTCTCCCACCCTATCACGCAACAAAGAAAGTGTCTTTTCCTGCTTGTCATACAATGCAATAGCAAACATGCCCTTGCACATGGAAATAGCCTTTTTTACCCCATAGGCTTCAAATGCTTCCAACAGGATTTCAGTATCAGAGGTTCCTCTAAACGCCGTCACATGACCTTCTGCCAGCAATTTATCTCTTACTTCAGAAGCGTTATAAATTTCACCATTGTAGCAGATCACAAAACGTCCTGATGCGGAGTGCATAGGCTGCGCTCCTGTTTCAGTTAAGTCCACAATGGACAAACGTCTATGTCCAAAAGTCCATCCAGAATTTTCATCCAGCCAGTAATCACCGGCATCCGGCCCCCTGTGAAGCATCCTGGCATTCATGGCTGAAATGACAGCAACTCGGTCTATTGTGTTATTACAAAATCCTGCTATTCCACACATATTACTCCTCTAATTGGTATACAGTACAATAATCATACTCTGTTTTTTGATACCCTTTTTCATTTAACTGATCAATCATCCAGCCTTCCTGTGGATTTTGCTTAGATAAATGTGTCAAAATTGGTGATGATCCCTTAGTTACCATGACATATGTCGGGAATTTTTCCGGAAATTCATGATAGTATTTTTCTAAAACCGGACTAGTCAACGCTATTCTCCACGCTGTGGGAGCTCCGTTTTTTGCCTCAGTGAACATATAAAGCATAGGTATATTTTTTGTAAAATAAACTCTATCGCTTTCGTCTACGTCCTTTTGAAGCAAATCATAGTAAAAGTCATATGCTTCTTTATCAGTCTCTGTTGTATATAAATATTTTGCCGGTCCATTTGTAATTTGCTGTGTTTGTGCCGATAATACATCTTCTCTGTATACATCTATAAAACGTGTTCTTACCATCATTAGATATGTGATTCCCACCATCAAAACAAATACACATATTGCGCTAAAGTTAAATTTGCTTCGTAAAGATATTTCTTCTGCCCTGTTGATTTCAAGGAATTCCATTGAAATTGGTATTGCAATAACTGTTAACAGCATATAACAATTTACTGTTCCTGGTAATCCAGTATTTGATGCAAATGTAGTTGCAATACCAAATACAATACCCATTCCAATAAACAGCCAATACCTTTTTCCTTCAATTAATATCATTATTTCCAAAGCAACAAATGCTATATAAATCGGTAAAAATACCGGGTCTACATTCTGTAATTTTAACATAGATAGTCCAAAGAACATCGTCCATAGTAAAACATTAACCCATTTCTGTCTCTCAGTTGTAACATTTTTTCTTGTAATTCTCCATGCAATAGATACTAGCAAGATAAAAAGCAATCCATTTATTCGAGCTTTTCCCAATGTATAAAACTGACTAAATGAAATCAATAATGTTTCAAGAACCGGTTTTGCCGGATTTTCTGGATCCTTTAACACATTAGGTAAATACTTAAATATATCTGTAAAAGAAGATGTTCCCAATACCCACAAGACGAAAAATGTCAATGATATAGCAATACCAACCGTTACATATAACCATATTTTCTTATAGTTATTATTTTTATTAAAAATAATAACTATTGTTACAATTAGAAAAAATACCGCCATATAGGGACTACATATTGTAGCAATTGCATACAGGATTCCAGCAAAAATGTTTTTCCAATTATTAATCTTATTTTGATTATCATAAATCAAGATTACAAAATATAGCAAGCACCCTAATGCAATTGTATTATACGATAAGCTGGCAATATTAAACTTTGTATATGTTAAATAAAGTAATGCACTTACAAAAGAGATTATATCCGGAAATTTCCCTACATAGTATCTTTTTATAAAAAAGAAAACACGAATTGCTATTGCAGTTTGAAAAAGTAAATAAAGAACCCTAAAGAATAAAATTATTCCATTCATACCAAAAAATGGACAATATATATACATAAAAGGAAGCAGTAAAATAGATGCCATTTGTGTGGGCAGCCAGTCTTCTACCATAAACATGTCTCCCTGATAGAATCTATACGCATTAGCAATATATAGTGACTCATCACTCCAGTCCATTCCGAAAAAAGTTCTAATCAGTAATGCGATAGCCATAACAAGTAAAAGTGAAATACAAATACAATATCTGATATTTTCTTTTTTTCTAACAGTCGCTTCCATTCTTTTCTCTCCTCATATAAAAATCAGTAATTTTTCTTGCCTGCTCCTTCACATCATACCCCGCAGCCTGCACTTCTTCCCGGAAATCCCGTCTCTCATTATCTTTCTGTTCCATTACCATTGTTGCCCATTCCTTTGGACTCTTCTCCAATGAGAAATAAGTTACCAATTCTGTCATGGCAACTTCTCTGGTAACCGCATCTGACACCAGGCATTTCAGACCACTTACCTGGGCTTCTACGATAGTGCCCGGCAGCCCTTCATAGCGAGATGGGAATACCAGATAATCCATTGCCTGATAATAATCGTTCACATTTGACTGATTACCGGTATAGATAACATCCTCTTCTATTCCGAGTTCTTTTGCTTTTTCCTTCACGGACCCAAGCAACGGGCCATCTCCTACCAGCAGTAATACTGCTTTTTCCTGTCTTTTCTTCAGTTCAGTGAAAACCTCTAACAAAAATTCATGGTTCTTCGCATAGTGAAATCTCCCCACATGCCCGATGACATATCTGTCACATATACCAAGCTTTTCCCGCATTTCTTCTCTTTTATGTGGATCAAACAGATACATCTCCGTTGGAATGGCATTGGGAAATAATATGATTTTATTTTCTTCTACTGCTTTTTGGCCAAACACTGCCTCTCCTGCAATAGTGGAACAGGCAAAACAATAATCTACTTTCCCGGAAAGAGATCTGCGCATCCATTTTGTTAATAAGCCCTTCAGCCCCGGATCTGTACCCGCGCTTCTTGCATGAGCTATGGTTATGGGAACACCTGCCTTCTTTGCAATGGGCTGATAGATACTGCCTGTGCTGGTCATATGTCCATGCACTGCCTGGAATTCCCTGTGTTCTTTAAAGAACTCTTTCCAGGCTTTTTTATATTCAAAATAGTTTAATACCTTAAAACGCGGCACATGATAAATCCTGCCACCGAGGCTGTTTATTTCATCCTCAAAATAGCAATGGTCTGTTGTGTGTATCATAAAGTCAAACTGCACCAGTTCTCTGTCAATGGCACGGTACAAATCCATAATACGACTCTCCGCCCCGCCAATATCCAGTCTGCCGAGCACATGTAAAACCCGAATTGGATCACTCATCTTATTAACCCCGTAGATTGTTTAGTGTGACATTCCTTTTACAAGCCAGAACTTTAATTTAGCCAGCAAAAATTCTTTCAGATTCCCCACACTGCTTCGTTTTACAGCTTCCTGTTCCATTAATTTGCCATAAGAGATCAATTGATTCTTATGCTCTGCAAACAGCTTTTCATAATAGGCAAAGTCTTCCTCTTTCATTTCATTTACATGAAAGACCAGCGTAGTCCAGCCATCTCTATCCGGCTGTATGCTCTGGCTTCTTTTATAGGATATTGGTAAAAATGTAAGACCCTCTCTTTGAAAAGGTGCCTTATCAAAACCATCTGTCACATAGTGAAATCCCAGTTTTTTCAAACATTTTAACGTATTCCGATCAAATGCATGAGCCGGTGCCATGAAAATATCTGTTGTGATACCATGCTCTTTTAAAATATTCTGTCCTGCCTGCAGTTTTTGGAATTGCTCCTGTTCCGGCAATCCTGCATATTCCGAAAAATTATTCAGAGGAAACATACCGCCTTTATTGGTTACATAGAGATGATTAAATCCATGCTGTGCCATGACCCAGCCCTTTTTCCGCCATTCTTTTATCAGTTCCCAGAAGTTATCTCTATTAGGCTGTTTCTTTAACTTAGGATCTTCATTCTGCGGCACAATACCAAGTAAGGGACAAACCTGGCAGGTATCCAGCAATGCCTTAAACCTGTCAAACTTGTCCCAATCCATATCTGCAGTTATATCGTCCAAGCGAATTGCAAGTTTCATTTAAAGATTCTCCCTGTACCAGTCAATTGCCAGTGCAATACCCTTTTCAAAACTGTAATCCGGAGCATAACCCAAAAGTTCTTTTGCTTTACTGATGTCCGCATTGGAATGCTTAATATCTCCGGCTCTATCCGGGCCGAAATGCGGTTCTACATCTTTGCCTAATGCTTTACATAAGTCATAATAAATATCAATGAGATATTCTCTTCCGCCATATGCAATATTAAATGCATTTCCGGCTGCCTCTGATGGTGCCAGACATGCTTTCAGATTGGCTTCCACTACATTTTCAATATAAGTAAAGTCTCTGGACTGTTTTCCGTCTCCGTTAATGGTAGGCACTTCCCCATCCAGTAACTGCTTGATGAACTTTGGAATAACTGCCGCGTAGGCACCGTTAGGATCCTGTCTTCTGCCAAACACATTAAAATAACGCATAGCGTAGGTATCCAGACCATACAGCTTCTTATATAACTTACCATATTCTTCATCTACTCTTTTCGTCAGTGCATAAGGACTTAACAGATTGCCTTCCTGCCCTTCCTTCTTTGGTAATACCGGATGATCTCCATAAACAGAAGAACTGGAAGCAAATACGAATTTCTTTACACCATTTTGTCTGGCGGCTTCCATCATATTCAGAGTACCCCGGATATTGATCTCCTCATACAAAAGAGGCATCTCGATACTCCTTGGTACACTGCCCCAGGCTGCCTGGTTCAGTACATAATCCACACCTTTACAGGCCTCCATGCAGGTATCCAGGTCTCTGATATCCCCTTTGATAAAAGTGTAATTATCCCTATCAATAAACAGATCTATATTTTCCTGTTTTCCTGTTGACAGATTATCCAGACATCTGACCTGGTATCCCATATCAGAGATCACTTCACACAGATTAGAACCTATGAAACCCGCTCCCCCGGTTACAAGAAATACACTGTCTTTATTAAACTTCAAATCCTGATATCCCATTATTTTTCTCTCCTGTTTCATCCATAACTCTTACCGGATATTCTTTGTCTATAGATTTCCCTGCATAGAAGAAGTATCCCCAGATAAAAGAACGGCATATTATAAAATACATATCTTGCCCAGCACTCAATCATCAGTGAAGTGGCAAATACGGTACCACATATGGCGATGAATACTGTAACCATAAACCTGGCTGCCAGGCTGTTCTTATCCTGTCTGATACACACTAATGTCATGACCAGTGCCAGCAAATATACAAAAACAGTATACCAATTTAAAACCGGATGCACAACTGCAACCGTGCGGATAAATCCCACCAAAGCCACTACAATATAGTTCACAAGCCATGGTCCAAAACATTCCGGCAATAACAGCTTCATCATCTCTGTTGCGGTCTTATCTGCCTCTACACGATACAAGGTATAATTAGAAATATCTATTCCATTTGCTTCCAGATACGGCTGTACATTGGCTTCAAAGTGATCATAGTTAATGGTGTCATGGCAGGCTTCATAATAGCTTTCCAGCCCTATGATACCCGGTTCTGCGAAATCATCCAGCAGTTTGTTTTCCTTCATGCCATCATACATGGTATAAAACAGCTGTTGTAATGCAGGATCTGCAATTGCCTCGCCGTCCTCTCTGTCTGCTACGTAGAGGACATTGCACACCATATTGGCAGGTCCCAAGGCTTTTCCGGTATACATACCGTTGACTGCCAGATTATAGCCTGAGCCAATCACATTGTTTACCAGAAACACCAGTACAAATGCTGCAAATGCCAGTCCGGTTTGTTTCCACTGTCTGCCTGCTGCAAATCTGCATATCAGCACCAGTGTGGTCAGTATAATAGCGACCATCATCTGCCCCCTGAACTGGCACATCAACAGTGTAATCAGATGAGCCTGCAGCACATACTTCCATATTTTCTCTTTTTCATACAGCAGTCTTGTCAACGGTATCATATAGAAAAAGAAAAGTGAAAGCGCTATTCCTTCCGCCATCACCGTATCAGTTAACACCAGGTGGGTATTTGATCCCAGAGGCGTCATCATATGAGGAACCAGGAGCAGGCCTGTAGTCAGCACTGCTCCCAATCCTGTTTTCCAGATATTCCGATATACAAAATCAGAAAAAGCATACACAGAAATTGCCGCCAGTATATTCTGAAAAATTGCAACGGCATCGATCCAGAAATCGCCGAATACATTATAGCATAGACGAACAAAGGTAGCATATCCCGGCTCTCTGATCACGTTCATCACATAATAGGAATACCAGTCATCACTGGCTCTTTTCTCACCCACAAGATACAGGAGAAGAAAAACTATGCCTACTGCTATTATAATCCCATATTCTGTTTTATCTCTCCTGACTTTATGATCCCTCAAATAAAATCTCCTTATTTTCTACTTTTCTGTATCAGCACTTACATAAATAATAACACATAGAAGATAAACAGTAGTCCCGGCATACACAGACAGTAAACTGCCAGTGACATTTTCTCTGAAATCTCTGTTTTGCATTCCTTCTGATTACCCGGATAATTCACATACAGCAAATACAGGATCAGTCCCAGTGCTGCTGCATTTAAAACCGGCATAATATTAGTCAGAATCGGCAGTTTCTCCACCATCTTCTCACTGAGTCCATCATAGTTCAGATATTTTTCACTGCCAGTCAGACCACTGATCCATGCAATTACAGCATTTCTGTTGGTATAAAAAGTGTTCATATTCTGTGGATTATCAAATCCGCCTGTGAGCATCCGACACCAGCTAAGAATCGCCAGCATCAGGAGACTGCCGGAACGTTTTTTCGCATCCTGTTCCCCGTTATGACACAATACCACCAGTACGATAAAAGGCACGTATAAAAATGTTCTATAGAAAAAGTTTTCTGTAAAGAAGCAGACAATCACCATGGATACTGCAATATAATATAGCAGGTAGCTGTTCTTATCAGTCTCTGTATCAGCTTCGCTCTTATGCTCTGCAAAATATACTGCCAGTAACAGTAATGTAATCAAAACTGCTGCAACAGATGCAATCCCCGTTGTGGTCTGGAAAGAAACAAAACCAAACATCTCCTGAAGCATCACCCAGATATCACGGGAAGCCTGTGCTTTTCCTTCATCATGAAGATAAAGAAGATTGATAGCTACTGTTGGTAAGATGGTGCAAACTGATTTTCCAAGCACCGCCAGTATATTCTTATTGTCCATTATAAACAGAATTAAAACCGGTAACAGCATGATCGGACAACAGGTAACCGCATACACACACCAGAACAGATACCACTTGCTGCCCTTCATATACTGATATAAAGCGATGATGAAAAATGTAATATAGACAATCTCATCCTGTCCTGTATAACCAATGGAAAGCAAAAGCTCCGGTGCTGCCATGATTAGCAGCGCTGCCAGCAAGCCTCTCTCCCTATTTTCTGTTCTATGCAACACAATTTTGTATGAAAAATAGGCGCACAGTCCGGACATGGCAACCAGAAACAGTTTCGACCAGCAGATACTGAAAAATCCGGTAATATCCATGTTTCCGCCAAAATAATGGGTTACCCACACCGGCAGATTCCAGATGGACCAGGGCAGCAGCATGAGGAAATTACCCATGCCATCCCATTCTGCCGCACCTCTTGCATTTATTCCTGCATAGCTGTAATACTCTCCCAGTCTGCCTTCAAACAAAAGATCCCAGAAATTCACGGACCAGGCCGTCAGTGTCTTGGTATCCATGTAGGAAAAGGTGGTGACCATCAGCAGGATTGTAAATCCAATTATGCCAATCAGTCCCATGGTAAGGTAGTCTCTTCTTTTGCTGTTTCCTTGGTTGTTCATATTTTCTACAGTCTCCAGTATGAATAGTCATCAGTTCCAAATTCTTTTCGATCAAGGATGCCCTTGATATCAATTAATACTCTCTTTGCATTTTCTTTCTTATAGAACTTACTGATAGCTTCTTTGTCCAGGCTCATGAACTGGGTATGTGATACAGCGATGATCACAGCATCCATATCCTTCACATCAGCCATGGTTTGGAAAGTAATACCGTACAGACGCTTTGCCTCATCTGCATCTGCAGCAGGATCCACTACGATCGGAGTGATGCCATACTCGCCTAATTCATTGTAAATATCAATGATCTTAGTATTACGGGTATCCGGACAATTCTCTTTAAAGGTAAAGCCCAGGATAGCAACTCTGGCTCCCTGTACCGGTACTTCTGCTTTGATCAGATTTTTTACCAGACTCTCAGCCACATATTTACCCATATCATCATTGATGCGACGACCGGATAAGATGATCTGGCTGTGATAACCCAGCTGTTCAGCTTTATAAGTCAAATAATAAGGATCTACACCGATACAGTGTCCGCCAACAAGACCCGGATAAAATTTCAGGAAATTCCATTTGGTTCCGGCTGCTTTTAAAACGGACTGTGTATCAATACCCATTTTGTTAAAGATAATGGATAATTCATTCATAAACGCTATATTAATATCACGCTGGCTGTTCTCGATGACCTTGGCAGCTTCTGCCACTTTGATGGATTCGGCACGATATACCCCTGCCTCTACTACCAGACTGTATACATTTGCCACCGTTTCCAGAGTCTCTTCATCCATACCGGATACGATCTTGGTAATGGTCTCCAGACGATGTACCTTATCACCCGGATTGATACGCTCCGGTGAGTAACCGATCTTAAAGTCTACACCACATTTCAGTCCGGATTCTCTTTCCAGAATCGGTACACAGATATCTTCTGTAACACCCGGATAAACTGTGGATTCAAATACTACAACAGAACCTTTTGTCAGGTTACGTCCCAATATCTCGGAAGCACCTTCTACCGGGGAAAGATCCGGTGTATGATCCGGGTTAACCGGTGTGGGAACTGCCACGATATGGAATTTAGCTTCTTTGAGTTTCGTCTCATCTGCGGTAAATTCTACTGCACAGTTTTTAATCGTATCATTTCCCACCTCATTGGTAGGATCGATTCCATTTTTATATAACTCTATTTTCTTTGCATTTAAATCAAAACCAACTACTTTGATCTTCTTGGAAAAGGCAACGGCAATTGGCATACCAACATACCCTAAACCCACCAATGATAATTTTTCTTTTCCTGCTACAATATCTTCATAAAGTCCCATCTTTTGCCTCACATTCTACATAATCTGTCAATTTCTTTTTTATATTCACCGACAACGATCTGTCGGTTGAATTCTTTCTCTACCTTGGTCCTGCCTGCCAGTCCCATCTGCTGTCTTTCTTCTTTGGTCATGGCCAGCACTTTTTCTGCTGCCGCGATCAGCTTTCCACTATCCTGAATGGGAATGAGATAACCTGTTTTCCCATCCTCTACAGTTTCTCTGCAGCCGGGATGATCTGTGGTGATCACCATCCTGCCACTTGCCGCTGCTTCCAGGCAGACATTGGAGATACCTTCTGAATAAAAGGAGGGATGTACCAGACACTGACATCTGGCGATATAACGCCTCACATCTTTTACCTTGCCGTAATATCTGACAATACCCTGTTTTCCAAGTGCTTTGATACGATCCAGATATTCTTCATCACAGGCTCCCAGTATCATGAACTCTGTATCCGAATATCTCTTTTTTATATTTTCTGCCATTTCCAGAAACTGGTCAATGCCTTTTTCTCTCATGATCCTGGATATAAAGATAAAACCTGTATTATCTTCCCATATCTCAGGCTGTTCCGCCTTCCACTTTGCCAGTTCTTCTTCATCCAATCCCCAGGGTGGCAGTTCCTCCTGCAGTTTCGGAACCGGAAATGGAAGTACCGGGAAACGCTTCAGATTCACACCTGAACCCGGCAACAGTACCTTTTTGGCCTGATCTGCCATATGATGTTCTATGACAAATGCCTCATTATAGGTATTTTGTAAATATACCGTATCCGCTTTTTTCAGTCCAATGCGATACAAAAATAATGCCACTTTCTGAAGCCATCCGCCGTTTTCCAGAGCAGATCCCAACCCGGTGATATTAGCCAGATACGGAACCTTGCAGATCTGACATGCCAATCCTCCATACACATTGGGTTTGATGGTATAGGTCAGTACCACACTGGGTTTTACTTCCCTGATGATCCGCATGTATTCCCGTAACAGTTTCAGATCCTCGATAGGATTCATCCCGCGTCTGCTCATCTCTGTGTGGAACACGTGGCAGCGCAGCTTCTCCAGTTCCTCCACCATATCCCTGTCCGGCAGACTGGCAAAGATTGTATATTCAGTTCGTAATGCCTCGATCAGTTCCTGTCTGAATTCATACAGACCGCTGGAGGAATTTGCTAAAATCAGTATTTTTTTCATTAGGCAATAATTTCTTTCCCTGACATATCTTTGATCATAATCTCGTTATATTTCATCATGCAGATACCTTCCTGATAAGCACCGATGTTTGGAACGTTTTTATTGCCACGCAGATTATTCATCATCAGTGCAGGCACATTTACTCCGCAGGCATAGGCATGAGGATATCCACCGCCAAATCTTGGATTCACTTCAGAGATATAGTAAACTCCGTTTATCTTGAAAATATCAATATCAATAATGCCACGGAATCCGCACTGCTCCGTAAAAGAACGGATCAGTTCAAACAAAGTCTCATCTTTTACAGAAACTGATTTATCTGTTTCTCCTGCACGCATCTTGATCTTTTCCTTGGTAAAAATAGCAACACATTTTCCGGTAAGCATATCCAGATATACATCTGCACCATATTCTGTTCCCTGCATGTATTCCTGTATCATCAAACCTTCATAACAATGAAACAGTACTTCGATTTCTTCTGCGCTGTTTACTTTATTGATGTTCATACTGGCACTGCCTGTAACAGGCTTTACAAAAACCGGATAGGAGATTTCATTTCGCTCTACTGCGGCGAAGAACTCTTCTTTGTTTACATAACATTTTCCGGTTGGTATATTCTTTTCCTGCAAAAGCTGATACATTTTAAATTTATCAAAGCAGGTCTCTACAAGGTCATATTCAGAAATAATAGGAGTGGTACCCACTGCCAGAAATTTTTCCTTATATTTTGCCAACAGACTCAGTTCCGGATCAATCAGGGAAAAGACACCATCCACTTTTTCTTTTCTGCAAATATCCAGAATCTGTTCCAGATAATCCGGTGCTGTGATTCGCGGCACCAGATAAAAGGCATCTGCCTCATATACAGCCGGTGCCAGATTACTGCAATCCGTGGCAATCAATCGATCTTCCGGACCCATTTCTTTTTTGAAAAACTGTACTACCTTATCTCGCGTTCCTGCACTCAGAACAAGAATGTTCATGATTTTTTTCCTCCAGTTGTTTCTGTCTGATCTCTGCAAAGTTACCCTCTACTGCATTGGTATCTTCTGCCACGTTCTCTTTTATGAAAATTGTTTTCACTGTCAATAGCAGAACCTTCAGATCCATTGCAAAATTCAAATGCTCCACATACTCCACGTCCTTGGCAAATCTCCTGTCCCAATCCAGGAAATTACGTCCGCTTACCTGGGCAAGTCCGGTTAGTCCCGGCCGCACCGTATGTCTCAGTTTCTCTCTCTCTGTATAATAAGGCAGATAAGAGATCAGTAAAGGTCTTGGTCCTATGATGCTCATATCTCCTTTACAGATATTCCACAATTCTGGTAATTCATCTAAACTGGTCTTCCTGAGGAAGTTACCAAATCCGGTAAGTCTTTCTGCATCCGGCAGGAGATTTCCAGCAGCATCTCTCTTGTCAGTCATCGTTCGAAACTTGTATAACCGAAAGATTTTCTCTCCCTTTCCAGGACGATCCTGATGAAAGAAAACCGGACTGCCTAATTTTACCCGGATCATAATCATTAACACCAAATAGATCGGGCTCAGAACCACAAGTCCCATAAATGACAATATGAAATCTAATAAGCGTTTGATAACACGTTTATACATAGAATTTCCTTTCCATTTTTGTTATGTTTCTATCTATTCTGCCCCGAAACGGTTATTGTTCCCGATGGTTATAGGTGGGGACAATCTCTTTGATCTTACTGCGGATATCTTCTTCCGCACATTCACTTTCGGATAATTCTTTTAATTCGTGCAACTGTCTGAAGAAATCCATTTCATCCACATGAATCGGTTTCCCCACATGAATCATACGGTTCGCAGTATCCTGTAGACCTTCTTCTCCCATTAACAGTTCTTCAAATAATTTCTCCCCGGGTCTTAAACCGGTAAATTCAATCTTAATATCTTCGCCAACCTTATAACCGGATAAACGAATCAGATTCTTTGCAAGATCCAGTATTTTCACCGGCTCTCCCATATCCAGGATGAAGATTTCTCCGCCTTTTGCATAAGCACCTGCCTGGAGCACCAGGGAAACGGCTTCCGGAATAGTCATAAAATACCGGATAATATCCGGATGTGTCACAGTAATCGGTCCGCCTTCTGCGATTTGCTTCTTGAACAGAGGAATAACGCTGCCATTGCTGCCTAATACATTACCAAAACGAACCGCTACAAATTCTGTCTCATAATGCTTATTAAAGGTCTGTACGATCATTTCACAGATTCGTTTGGAAGCACCCATGATATTGGTAGGGTTAACCGCCTTGTCCGTGGAGATCATGACAAACTTCTTCACGCCGCTTTCTGCTGCCGCCTGGGCAGTTTTCCAGGTACCAAATACATTGTTCTTAATCGCCTCATTCGGGCTGCTCTCCATTAACGGCACATGCTTATGTGCAGCTGCATGATAGACAATATCCGGATGATAGGTATCAAAAATAGCATACATTCTTCTGGTATTCCGCACAGATGCAATGAGTACCACCAGATTCAGTTCCGGATGCTTTGTCAGCAGTTCCTGCTGAATGTCATAGGCATTATTCTCATAGATATCCACGATGATCAGCTGCTTCGGCTTATGGGTTGCAATCTGTCTGGAAAGCTCGCTTCCTATGGAACCGCCGCCACCGGTGATCAGGACCACCTTACCGCTTACATACCCTAAAATGGAATCCAGATCCACATGAATAGACTCCCTGCCCAAAAGATCCTCTACTTCCACATCTCGAAGCTTGCTCACATTGACTTCTCCGTTTACCAGCTGGTAAATACCGGGAAGAGAACGTAGTTTACAGGTTGTTTCCTTACATATCTGCAAAATCTCTCGAATAGCAACTCTTGGTGCAGCCGGCATCGCCACAATGATCTCATTAATCTCATACAGATCAACTGCTTCAATGATCTTGTTCCTGCCTCCTACTACCTTGATACCCTGAATATAATGTCCCTGCTTATTCGGGTCATCGTCTATAATACAGCGAATCACCATAGTGGAATAATTGCTGGTAATGATCTCTTTGATAATTGCATTTCCAGCTTCTCCGGCTCCAATGATCATGACCTGAGTGCTGTTCTTCCGATTCTGCTGTTTATGCTTCAGATTACGAAAAAAACGATAAGAAAACCTGCTGATAAAAGTAAAGAAAATAAGCAGTATGGCATACAGGAAATAATAGCTTCTGGGAATCGGCATGTTCATGATCTTCATAATCACACCACTGATGGCTGCAGAGCAAAAACAACCCGCTGCAATATTTTGCAGCTCATTGATACCCGCAAAAGCCCATAGACTGCTGTATAGCTTAAACATCATGAAAACAGCAATCGTGATCACAATATCTATGGGCAGCATATTCCAGACAGTGCTCAGGAAATGTTCCGGTATAGCATCCAGTCCGTCACTGTAACGTAACAGCACTGCAAATGCACTGGACATACACACGCTGGCCACATCATAACAGATCAATGCCGTTCTTCTATAAAATAACTGAAAATTAAATATGTTTTTTGTCTTTTCCATCATTAGCTTTCTTTCTCCATTTTTAACAACATTGGTGCCAATACTAATAAGAAGCTGCAATACATCGGATTGCATAAATGGGAAATCCATTCTGCAAGTCCGGCAATCATAAATGCCAGGGATATGGCCAGAGGAAGCCCTGCCTCCATTTCCGTCCGATAGTGCTTTAGGAATTGCAGTGAACGCCACAAAGTCATCAGACACAACAACAGGAATAAAACACCTGTTATCAGTCCGTGATCAAATGCAATCTGTAAGTATATGTTATGAGCATGAATAGCCAGCGTTCCATCCGGCATTGTCGCTCCCATAATATCATGTCCGGTGAGATTTAGCTGTCCCAGATAAGCTTTGTAGATATCCAGTCTGCCATTAGTATACTGATCTACGGAAACAGCTTCCTCTGCATCACTGCTATAGAGCAGATGATTCTCACGAATTGCTTTTGCAAAAGAATGCAGTGCCCTTTCAGGTTCTGCAGATGCCAGCAACATTTTAGGCTCTTCCTTTGTCTGTTTCACTAACTCTGGTAATCCCTGCATCTTAATCCCAAAGGTCTGCAGGAAACGTTCAATGGTAATATATCGTGGGGAATCCCACGGGTCTCCACGCACTATAGACTCACTGAAAGGTTCAATCCAGTAAATATAGGGCTGATTCACCATTGCTGGGATTGTTCTGGCAGCTGTAAAAGTAATTGGAAAACACCAGCAAAGTGCCAGCAATACCATGCCTGTCTGTTTCCAGAAACATGCCATACGCAGGCCCCGGTTTTTCATCATAATGCAGGCATATACTGTGATGACTATGAAAGCCATCAGACCCACTGTGGCAAATCCATTTCGAGATAAGGTCATCAGCATGTAAGATAATGCAACTCCCAGAACAACGGATTCTTTCCAGCATAACCTGATCTTATCTGTAAATTTATATTCATATGCGCGGTGATATTTCGTCAGAAAACGAATCAGCGCCACCGTTATTACCAAGGACAGATATACAGCAGTCATGGTCACTGTATGGAATACCAGCGGATAACGATAATAGATAAAATAATGATACGGTCTGTGAAGCAAAGCATCTATCACAACACAGCCAAAACTAATCAATACACCATTTGATACTGCTGTAAGCCAGGCTCTCCTGTCTGCCGTTACTGCCACACGGATATAGGTAAACACAAATGCAATTACCAACGCAATGGGCCATACTCTCGTATTGGCAAACAAAACAGTGCATCCAAAATACACCCCAAGTATCAGAACGTAAGGCAGAGAAATTGGCTGCATGATCTTTTCTTTTTTTACAAAGCGTTTCTGAAACAAATACAGTACATTTAACAGCAATATACCAGTAATGGCAGCAAGAAATGCATTCTGCTTTGCCAGACAGGCATCTCCCCAGTTTCGGATGCTTCGCTGATAATACAACACACCAATCACTGCCATACAGGGCAGATATAACAGATATATTTTCCGTTTCAGTTCTTCTTTGGTAAAGGAAACGATCAGTGCCAGTCCCAGATAGATCAGCATACTGCGCACCGAAACGTAATGTTCATATTCTGACAGGGCATTCTGATACTGGATACAGGACCAGAAAACTCCGCCAAATAACAATGATTGCAATAACAATCGTATATTTGTCTCTACCCCAGTCTCTTCACAGGTATGGTGCATTACAAACAGGAGCAGACCCGTCAGTAATACAATTCCCAATTCCAGGAATAAAATATTAACCAGGTCGGTTCCAAATAATCCAAGCGGACCCACCGCGATCATGGCAGAAAATCCTGCCAAAAGCACCAGCGGCGTTCCAATCTTCCTTACTGCCTGTTCTACCGTGATGGTCTTTTCTCCCAGATTAGTTCTTTTCAGGATAAACAAAATGAATCCCAGGAGCACTGCGCCGGCGGTAATCAGTATTCCATCATAAAAGATAATTCTCTTTGCAGATAAGGGGGCTATATAGCTATAGGAAGATACAATGTGGTAACCTGTATGATCCTCAGAGCCACCGGTTAATTCTCCCATTGATGAAGATGCCGTATTTTCCAGCCCGACACATACCCCTTCGTCCGTTCCACCCAGGATAAAGTAATACTGCTCCCCAGCCGTTAACGACAAATGAACCGGAACATCACAGTATCCCGGCATTGTATTCTCGTCTGTATAAATGACTTCTTCATAGAGACAATTCAATGCCTCATCCACGACTCTCAGCTGAAAAGGTCTCTGTCCCTCACTGCTGATATAAATAGAAAGCGTATCCAGATAATCCAGTTCCGGACTAAATGCCTGCACAAGTCCCTTTCCGTCCCAGACCGGTTCGGAAATTTCCTGCGGTGTTTCCTGTCCCGCTATCGTAATACGATGTTCTATCAATCCCAATGGCCATACAGCAATAATCAGCAAAAATAGTATTCCTGCAATTAACGCTGCTGACACCCGGTAAAAGTTCACACGTTTCTTCATAGTTTCCTCATATATCATCATGGCCTGTTTTTAGTCCATAATAGCAGTAGTATAGCATTCTCAACTGCATTTTACAACTGATCAGCCCCGTCAGCATCTCATGCTTCATGATCTGCTTCTTTTGCAGAAACAAATTCCCGTACAACATACTGGGGAGAATTGTTCATACTGATATACATTCTTCCCACATATTCTCCGATCAGTCCCAACATCAGCATCAGCATACCACCAATGAATACAAGAGCCGACATCATGGAACTGAATCCCATGGGAACTGCCGGATTTACGAATTTCTTAATGATTGTATAAATTCCATATATAAATCCTGCAAAGGCAAATAATGCCCCCAGTACAGTTGCCATACGGAGTGGAATAATGGAAAATGCCGTAAAACCATTAAACCAAAGTGAAAGAAGTTTCTTCATAGTATAACCGGATTCTCCCACTTCACGTTCCCGGTGGTGAACAGATACATTACTCACATGCTTGGTGGCCCGTAAGACCAGTCCGATCACATAGGGATATGCGTTCTGATATCCTACCATATTATCCACTACAAACCGTCTGGCGGCAAAATAACTGGAAATATAAAGTCCCTTAGGTTTCTTCAGCATGATACGGGTCATCAGTTCATTCACATGGCTTCCAAAATTTCGGAAAGAAGAATGCATTTTGTGGTCATATTTTGCATATACCACATCGCTTCCATTCTCCACTGCTTCCAAAAGCTTTCCCACTTCATCAGCCGGTGTCTGCCCATCATCATCAAGGCATACCACAATATCTCCGGTAATATAATGAAAACCTGCCATCAATGCGGCATGCTGTCCAAAATTCCTTGCCAGATTAATACCTGTAATATTATCATGTTCTGCACTTAATCTTTTTATCACATCAAATACATGATCCGGTGAACAATCACATACCAGAATGATCTCATAGGTATATTGTTGCAGAGTTTCCATGGTATCCTGTATCTCTTTTACCACACCTTCAATTGTTAATTCCGAGCGATAACACGGAATCACAAAACTAATCTTATCCATTTCCAATCCTTTCCGATAAAACATTCCTTAGCAGTATGGATTGATGATAGCCATATAGACCACATCATGAAAAGCACCTCTGATAAAGACCTCATCCTTTAGATGTGCCTCTTTTACAAATCCGGCACTCTGATAGCTCTTAATGGCTCTTTCATTATCTGCTAATGCCCGTAACATAATCTTGTGAAATTTTAATTCTTTGAATGCATATTCCAATGCAAGCTTTGCGGTCTCTGTTCCCAGTCCATGACCTTCCGCATCGGCTTCCCCTATATAAATGCCATATTCGGCTCTTTGATTTTCCCTGTCAATATGATGGAAATAAACACTTCCCAGAGGTCTGTCTGTTGCATTCTCACATATGATGAACTGCACTGCCTGTCCGGTTTCTACAGTCTGTTTAAACCATTTGGTATGGGATTCTCTGGTGAAAAGCTGCTGATATAAAAAGTAGGGTCTTACCACCTCACTGTTACGCCATCTGACGATCAAATCTGTATCATCCAGCGTACTCTTTCTAATATATACATGTGTACCGACTGCACATTTTGCCTGTTCCATTTCTCAACCTCATCTCTGTACCGCTTCTAACTGATATACTTCAAATGCTGTATTTCCATTATTTGTAATGGAATCGACCATTATTGTATCACGTTCCAAACCCTTTTGGGTATAAAAAGCAGTAAGCCAGTCCATATCCATTCCGGTTTCTGCAATAAAATAAACCTTGCTGCTATCATTCTCCCCATTGCTTCCTGCCAGTGAGCCAAAGGTATCTGCCATGCCAAACTGCTCCATTTTCTGATAACAGATAGGACTCTTCCCTGTCCATCCCCCGCAGATATCATAATTTTGCAGAGTATTGTCCACATCCCTAAACATCTTCTCAGAATAAGCCACTGTGGACATGACATCCAAAATGTAATAATCATCCTCGTGATCACTACAATAGGCCTGCATGCTTTTCCAGTTCCCGTTTATATCTTCTCTGTCTGTGTATTGCCAGCTTACATTATTCCAAATCCCCGGCAGGGAAAAAAGTGCAATTGCTGCCACACAGATCACTGCACTTGATGGAATACAGGGAATGAGAGAGCGCATTCCTTTTCCATAATAATTTTCAGGCTTTACTTCTCTTATGGCACTCCACAAAAGCATCAACAAGACCAGAAATTCTGCCAGATACAATCCTATGGTAATCCGCTCCGGCGTTCTGTTTCTCAGGATAATATACATCCAAAGAGTGCTTCGTACAACAAAGATCAGAAGCATCTGCAGAATATACCTTACCTTTCTGCTAATCAGCCCCACTACTAGCAAACTGCCATACCCCACCAGAATAAACAGATCATAGGGATGGTTCGCCGGATTTATAAGACTATGTCTGTAAATCCAGAGTCCTTCCGGAAAAGGTATCAAAAACAGGGCATTTCCTCCCATTTGTTCCAACTGGTAATCCGCGATTTGTTCCAACGTATCGGCATCAATCTCATCATCCAGATTGAAATTATAATTACCAAGTAAATTTACTTCTGTATCATCTAATCCGACTTCCTGATAAAATGCTTCATTTCCTTCGTAATCCGGATATTGATAAAAATCATATATTTCTGTCCTGGCATCAAAGAATCGCATAAATTCCTGCCAGTCTGCGGAGCCATATGCAATACGGTTTATCCCTGCACATATGATAAGTCCCAGTGTGAATATTCCCAGTAGGGAAACATAATATTTCCATACGCCATCCGGTGCAAAGATTTTATCCTCACTCAGCCATTTTACCAACCCCAGTACACCAAACAAAGGAAACAGGAATAACAGCATCTCGGAACGCATGCAATAGGCCAGTAATAAAAGGAAAAGCGTCACCATGTTATCTTTTAGGAATTTTTTCTTATCCCTCTCGTCTTCGCCCATAGTGGATGTTCCAAACCATATAACTGCTGCCGCCACCAATAAACTGCTGGTCACTGTATATTGTATAAATACCAGATAATATAGCAAAAATGTAAACAATAGTACACTGACAGTCACTGCCATCAGGACTTTCTTACCCAATGACTTCTGCCCTTTCAGTATCCTGTATAAGATCATACCGATTGCACCAAACTGACAGATGCACAGGAATACCCCATAGCAGGGAGCCGCAGGAAATACACGATAACAGAGACTTAGCAGAAAGGATAACGGATACAGCATCTGTATATTATGTCCTTCCGGTGCACCGGTATAAGCTCCTGATAAGATGTTTTTCATTACCACATCATCATTTAAATCATAATAGAAATCGAACTTTACCGACAATATCAGTAACAGGACCAGTACTGCTCCTGATGCCAGCAAAACATTTTGCAGTTTTTCCGAAATTTTCTTAGTTTTTTGCATATAACAAAAATACCATTTTTCATAGTATTTAACAAGTTTGTTGCTTTCATTATTTCCATTAAAATGTAATTATGGTATTCTTAGGATAATCTTTGATGAGAAAAAGGAGTGCTTATGTTAGTCATATTATTGGATTGGTTTTATATAGCAGTTGTCTGCACGATTCTAGGAGTAGGAGTCTTGAAGCTTTTCAACCGCCTTGTTGGGCGAGAAAAAGAAGATTTGTCTCTGATGCACAATCTGGCAGCCGGTATTGTGTTTTCTACCGTTTATGCACAATATTTCAGTTTATTTTACCGAGTCAGCCTGCTGGCACAGCTTCTGCTACTGGCTCTGTGCATCTTTATCTGTTTCCGGTGTAAAGATACCCTGGCAAAGATGATTACACAGATCCGTTCCACCGCTTTTTCCTGGCAGGGTATTCTCTATCTGTTCCTGTTACTGGGTGTGGCTTTTTTCACCTCCCGCGGTGTCCAGCATACAGATACCGGCATCTATCATGCACAGGCCATCCGCTGGATTGAAGAATTCGGCGTAGTAAAAGGGCTGGGGAATATGATGGGAAATTATGCTTATAACAGTTCCTATCTTTGTTTTGCCGCCCTGTTCAGCATGAAATTTTTATGCGGTGTTTCTCTCCATACCACAAACGGACTGATCGCTGTCTCCATGTGTATCTATGCCTTCCACCGTTTGAAGGATTTTAAATTCCATACCAGACATATTGCAGATCTGTTATGTGTATCTAATTTATTTTATGCACTGGTCATTGCGAACACCATCATGTCTCCGGCAACTGATGCACCGACTATGTTCATGACCATTTATTTCCTGATTCGTTTCGCAGAGGTCTTCGAAAGTGAATATCCCTCCTATCAGGAATTGTCTTTGCTCAGCATTGGTCTGGTCTACGTGGTAACCCTAAAATTATCCGCCGGCTGTATCGTCTTACTGGTACTCAGCCCGGCCATTATACTGTTGCAAAAGAAGCGTTGGAAGGAAATTGGCATCTATATTGGTACCGGTATCCTGGTTCTGCTGCCTTTCCTGTTGCGTAATATTATATTATCCGGCTGGCTGTTATATCCATTTGCCGCTATAGATCTGTTCTCCTTTGACTGGAAGATCCCGATAGAAAGAGTCATCACAGACTCCGACCAGATCAAGGTCTACGGCCGTTGTCTCTATGAGAATAACCTGATCAATATGCCTTTGAAAGAATGGTTTCCTATCTGGTGGGGACACCAGGAACGTTACGAACAGATGCTGATGGCAGGGTCTCTCCTGTCTCTGGCAGGATCCTTTGTCCTGTTTCTTCAAAAGCTATTACAAAAACAGAAAATCAACTGGAATATAGTCCTGCTCCATACAACATGTATTATCTGTGCCGTTGCCTGGTTCTTCACAGCACCATTTGTTCGTTACGGTCTGGGATTTCTGTTGGCATACCCCATGATCTACCTGGGAAACTGCCTGTTCACCAACCGTATGAACCTCTTAAAAATCGGAACCGGCTTCTGCATGTTTGGGGTCATCTGCTGCCTCGTTCCCTACTTTGACCACTATATAACCGATGACCTGGTTTTCGCCAAACAGAATCTGTTAGATATGGAATATTATGTGGTGCAAAAAGATTATGAGGTATTCAATACCGCCTCTTATGAAATGAATGGATTGACTTTCTACTATCCTACCGATGGAGACAAGGCCGGGTACTACGGATATCCCGGTGCCAGCGGGCGCAAAGATGAGCAGGTGGAAATGCGGGGGGATGGTTTGCGAGATGGGTTTAAGGTAAAATAAATGTTTCGAAGTATATGAGATAGGAGCGAGGGGACGTGTGGTATATATAGTTCCCTTAAGTTCTCGCTTTCGCTCCGTGGAAAACGTAACAGTACTAAAAAAAGGTGACAGCCAAAGCTGCCACCTTTTTAAGTGCTGACGTTTTCCAAGGGAACTTGCGGAAACTATATATACCACACTGTACACTCGCCATTCTCATATATCACAAATATTTATTTTATTATGGTGCAGTTAGAAAAGTATTCTTTCGATTTCCATTACAGTAATCTATGCGTAAGATATTTGAGGCTATGTAGAAAAGTCAGGGCTGGTCGCATGCCATAGCTTCAACGCAAACTCTTGAAGAACGTCAGCACTTGGTTTCTCTAGTCGCGCTGTGGCGCGCTGGGGAAACCTTAGTACTGTTACGTTCTTCACGAAGCGAAAGCGTGTTTGTGGAGGAGCTATGACATGCGACCAGCCCGATCCTTCGACCTTACCCCTCAAACATCTTACACATGATAAAATTCTTTGATCTTGGAAGTAATATAGCTTACCTGCTCGTCCTTCAATCCGTAGTAAAGCGGCAAACGGGTAAGTCTTTCGCTTTCTTTCGTGGTGTACTTATCTTCTCCGCAGAATCGACCATATTTCAGTCCTGCCGGTGCTGTATGGAGTGGGATATAGTGGAATACTGTTAAGATGTCGTTTTCTTTTAAGAAATTAATCAGGGCTGTACGTTCGGTAATGTCCTTTGCTTTGATGTAGAACATATGGGCATTATGTACACAGCCTTCCGGTATGGTAGGAAGCTCCAGTAATCCTCTTTCTTTTAATGGCTGTAACTGTTCTGCATACTGGTTCCAGATATGAAGTCTGGCATCATTGATCTGGTCTGCCAGTTCCAGCTGTGCCCAAAGATAGGCTGCATTCATATCGCTTGGCAAATAGGAAGATCCAAAATTCTGCCAGGTGTATTTATCAATCTGTCCTCGGAAGAATTTACTGCGGTTTGTTCCTTTTTCTCTGTAAATCTCAGCATCCTCAATATATTTTGGGTCACGGATCAAAAGTGCTCCGCCTTCACCCATACTGTAGTTTTTGGTTTCATGAAAACTGTAACAGCCAAAATCTCCAATTGTTCCTAAAGGCTTTCCTTTATAAGTTGACATAATACCCTGTGCTGCGTCTTCGATAACCATCAGATTATGTTTCCTGGCAATTGCCATAATGGTATCCATCTCACAGGCAACACCTGCATAATGAACAGGGACAATGGCCTTGGTCTTCTCTGTAATAGCAGCTTCGATCAGCGTTTCGTCCATGTTCATGGTATCCGGTCTGATGTCCACAAAAACTGCCTTGGCACCACGCAGTACAAAAGCATCTGCAGTGGATACGAATGTATATGCCGGCATGATAACTTCATCCCCCGGCTGGATCTGTGCAATCAATGCTGCCAGTTCTGTAGCATGAGTGCAGGACGTTGTCAGCAGACACTTTGCAGTTTCCGTCTTTTTTTCAATCCATGCACTGCACTTTTTGGTAAACTCACCATCGCCACAGATTTTTTCATTCTCTACAGCCTGTTTCATATAATCAAATTCTTTGCCTGTAAAAGGCGGTACATTAAATTTAATCATTCTCATTCTCCTATAATTTCATCCAGACAAATAATTTCTGTCTGAGCAGTTCAATGCAACTACAAATTAAATATAGCACAATCACAGAAAATATCCAGTGTGGTATCCAAAGCAGACTCCCTGCAACCGCCTCTGTATGTAACCACTGCGGCCATACGTATCTGAGTTCCACATGCTCATGGATCAGATATACCCCGAAAGTAGCAGAGGAGAGCTTTATAATCCCATCACTGATTCTCCCCTGGGGAACACGGACTCTTTGAAAGAAAGTAAATAACCCCACCGCTCCTAAAAAGCAAAGCACATGATTATAAGTGTAAGCATATCCCACCAGATCCTGCAAATGACCTGTCTGTAAGAAAACCGCCCGTAAAGCAAAAGTTAACAGGAAGATACCACTCACGCTTCCCAAATACAAACCCATGCTTTTCTTCTTATGAAAGAATAATTCACTTCCAAAACGCTTCAGATAAGCCCCGGTCAGATACAGACAGATAAACCAAAGTACATTATATCCGCCGTCATCATAAGGAAGTGATGCCGGGATAACTGTCTTCGCAACACTGAAAAATAATAGCAGAATACCCAACAGTCTGCCAAATTTCTCTTTGTCCATACTCTGAATCCCCTTATTCAGGAAAGGGACCAGCACATATAAAAGCAGATAAGATGTGGCAAACCAGTAATGATTGGTAACCGCCGGGAAAAAATAGTAAACCATCCGATAAATATTCATTTCTTCCGGATGGGTAAGTCCAAGAGTAAGCGCCAGAATGCCAATCACAAGGGCATAGAAGAAAATCTGTTTCCAGAGCCTTACCAGTTTTTGCATATGAAACTCTGACTGGCTGAGAAAATATCCGCTGATCAGTACATATACATTTACCGCCACCAGACAAAAAGCCTCCAGCAGCCATGCCAGTACTCCGGCAATATTCATTTGTCCAAGCAGTTCCGGCAAGATCTTTCCTTTATCCAGATAGTGCAAGGTGATAACCATGCACATGGATATGATCCGGAGCAATTCATAATTTGTCTGTCTTTTCGTCATAGGCTTCCTATCACTACCGGTACATGGTAAAACGGGCTGTCTCGTTTATCATCCGGTAACCGCAATGTTCCATAAATGTCTTTAACAATGTTTCTTTTTCCTGATTGATCGTCTCATACTCTTTTCCAATGATCACAACAGGCCTTGATGCTTTCTCTGTAATGATCTCATATTCCTGATCTTCTAATTCCTGTCGGAAAGAATCTGTGGCGTAGCTTTGCAGATCAGGCCATGTGGTATTGATAGCAGGTTCCATCCCCAGATAATATGCCAGTCCCGGTATATCACCATACAATATTACAGTATGATCTGCCAGTTGCTGTTCATTCAGGACACGGATGGCAGTCTCTAATTCTTCCGCGCTTTCTGTAGTGGTCTTCATACCGGTCAGAATCGTAGAATCATATACTGTCTGGTTACATACTGCACCATTTTTACCATCTCCGAACACATAAAAACATCCCACTCCGATGCTCTGTACCAGTAATAAAATACTGATACCTGCCATAATAACTCTGACTGGGAACACTATTCCCTTTTCACCGATCCATGCAAAGGCAACCGGTGCAATCAAAAACAGGCAATTTACCACCGGGTATATATTATTGTTGCTCCCAAACGGTAAAATCCATATTAACAATACTACAAGACATACCTGCAGCCGTTTCCCGGAAGTTAAATCCTGTTGTAACATTTTCTTTACTGCCAGTATGGTCACGCCCAGTAAAAACAGGCTGGACAATACAATATAAGCACTGTCAGTAGAATAATTGGTCTGGAACAGGTTGTTTTGCTTCAGATAATAAAGAATACAAACCGTAAGCACCAGATATATCCCACGAAGCAGATACTTCATTTCTTGTTTCAAATGCTTTCCGATAAATTCAAATACCATACCTGCTACAAATAAAGCCAGCAGATATTTCATATAATAAAAACGATCTGTATACGCCTTCACTGCCGCTAACAGCATATCTGCCATGGAATAGCCTTCTGCTGAATCACTGACACCAAATAAGCTCTGCAGCATACCCAGATAAGCACCCGGGCCTTTGCTGGCCAGTATCGTAACAAGCCAGAACCCATATCCTGCAAAACAGCCAGCCACGCAGGAAAGAGTCTGCTGCACCACCTGTCTGGCAGATGTCTTCTGCAGCCAGGCGTAATAAAATAATGCCAGGATAAATCCTGCCTCCAATGCATTTGGAAGCCTTACCATAATATTACAGCCTAATAAAGCACCGGCGAAAAACAGCAACAGCTTCTTTTCTTTTACCAGTCCCATATATAACAGAATCACTGCTCCGGTTAAAAATAAATAGGTCAGGTAATTATACAAGATCACGGTAGGACACCAGCAGAGCCCGATTGCCATGATGTTCCCTGCAAAGGCAAACCATTTGTTAATCTTTAACTGTGTCCTGCAAAACCAGTAGGATAACAATGCCATAATACTAACAATCAGTGCGGTATAAAAACGCATACCTATCATATAATCACCAAAGGGCAGTGTCATTAATAAATGTCCCGTCAAATTGGCAAGATAGGTTGACAGATACCACATATCCTGTAAACCATCCAGGTACTGAAAATTACCAAGATTATAGCCGGCATCCGCCAGATCAATACCCAAATCCACCTTTGCCAGTGGAAATATCAGCAGTAAAAGTGGCAGTATGATTCCTGTCAGTTTATATAATGTTTGGCTTTGTTTTATTTTCCCGATCAGAGACAGTCTCTCCTTACTATCTTCCATACTTAACGCTCTCTCGAAGCCTTTCCGTTCTCCACCCGGTAAACCATATCACATTTCTCAATGGTCTGTAATCTATGGGCAATAATGATCAGTGTCTTCTTTCCATGCAGTCTGTTTATGGAATCCATAATAGCAGCTTCGGTTTCTCCATCCAGTGCGGAAGTCGCTTCATCCAATACCAGCACTTCAGGATCTTCAAATAGCGCTCTGGCGATACCGATACGCTGTCTCTGTCCTCCTGATAAACGGATACCGCGTTCTCCAATTCCGGTGTCCAATCCTTCCGGAAGTCCCTTTACGAACTCGTCCAGCTGTGCTTCATGCAATGCCTGCCATACCTTCTCATCATCGATTTCGTCATCCGGCACGCCAAATGCCACATTCTTACGAATGTCTGCATCGATCATAAAAATAGTCTGGGGAATATAACCGATATTCTTCAGCCATGATTCGTAATGTTCTCTGACTTCCACACCATCTGCCAGGATACTGCCGCTTTCCAGCTGTAATAAGCCCAGCATGATATCCACGATTGTAGTCTTACCGGCACCTGATGTACCCACGATACCAACAGAGGTGCCAATCGGTATCTCCATTTCCGCATGATCAAAAATCAATGTATCTGTATTAGGATAACGATAAGTAATATCTTTCATCTGGATATTCTGTTTGATTTCCAGTTTCTGAATCTGTTTTTTATGACTATATACAGATGCATCATATTGTACGGAATCATCATGGATTTCGTCCTGTAGGTTATCACTGACACCCATAAAGAAGGGCTCAAAATAAGAAATATTAGTCATATAATTATTGATCCGGTTTGCACTTGGCAACAGGCGCATGGCAGCCAGTGAGAAAACGGAGAGCTGTGGAACCATACGAGTCACTTCCGCACCGCTCAAGAGCATAATCAGCAGGTAAATGATCATGCCTGCGATCATAACTGTTTCAATCAAAAGTCTCGGAGTAGAATTGTAAATATTGTATTTTTGTACAGCATCCACATAGCCTGCACCACAATCCGCATAGGATTTAATAAAATAATCCTCTTTATTTGCAATTTTAATTTCCTTAATACCCATAACCGACTGGTCGATCCATTTATATAACCCGCTGTAATAATCCTGGTTATCCCGTCCAGCCTTTAACATGATGGGTTTCAAGACTCTTTTAATGATAAGCAAAACAACCACCAGTAACACAGCAATTGTCATGATCATCTTAGCATCCACCAATACCAGCGCAATGATCATAAAAGAAAAGACAATCAGCTCACTGCCCAGCTGCAATACATTCAGGATAAGTCCATACATATTGTTTACATCAGATGTAATATTACGCTGAATCACAGCCGTATCCGCATTCAGATAGTACTCATAAGGACGTTTCATGAAATTGATCATCATTCTGTTAGAAGTAGCAAACTGATTGGTATAGACAAATCGAAGCGTCACCACATTCTGCCAGAATAAAAACAGGTTTTTCACCGCGAAAGCCACAATAATAGCGATCAGCATCAATACTGCGAACTGTGTAGGTGATGCTAAATGGAGTGCTCTGTATAAAATACCGCAGATATTGTCCCCTTCCACTGTGGTCGGATCCAGCAATACCTGGATCAAGGGCAGGATCAGGGTAATACTCATGGTTTCCAGCGTACCGCCTACCAGCATCAATATCATGATGCCTACCATTTTCGTCTTTTGTTTCGCATCCAGAAGGACATTCATTTTATGGAATAGTTGTTTCATTTTTATTTCCTTTTCTTCATTGTATTCACTGTATTCACTGAATCTGTCTATATCAGTTCATTCTGACGGTGAATTTCGGGGGCTTCGTACTGATCCATGAAGTCCTCTCCCAAAATGATTTTTTCTTTTGCAAAGTGGATCGCATCGGAAGGCGTAAAAACAGTAATGACCTTGTCAAATACCAGATCCGGTATAAAATTCAGAATCTCCATCGGGAATTTCCCGTCCAGTATAATGTGTTCATTAAATATTGTCTCATAATCCAGCAGATCCCTTGGATGCGGTTTCATGATCACCAATCCGTTTTGTCCATAGGTTTCAATGATATCTTTAAAGATCTGTTCTCTCACATCTAATGTACATAATGGCTCGGTCAGAATCAGTATTTTTTCTTTGTCTGCCGGCAGATTTTGCAATTGTGTCATCAGTGCTTCTATATTTTTCACAAAAATATGGACAATAATATCCTGCTCTGCACCGGAGAGACGTTTTACCAGTTCTTCCCTTGGCTGTTCAATATATTTCTTATAAGGATATTGCAATACTGAGATATCATTTACTTCCATGTCCAGACAATATTTAGAATATCCGTTTTGAATAAAAATCAAATTCAAAGACGCCAGAAATGCTTTTATCCTGAAGCAGCCTCTGTTGTCGTAATGTGCCGTGTCATAATAACGAATACAATCCAGCCCGTCCTCCACTGCATGATAATGAATCTTCTTATAATTTAAATAATATCCAATTGGATCTGAATCGCAGAATACATAAATATTTTTGTAGGCTTTAAAATCTACCGGAATATACGGTTCTTCATACTTCGCATACAATTTACAGAATTTCATCCGCTGAAACAGGTTCTTCGCTATATTTCCCTTATCGGTATGATATTGTTCCAGTTCAGTGAAAAAGGTTTCATTTTTTTCATCAAAAAATAGAACATCTTCAAAAATGCCTGATTTACGCAGTCTCTCGTCCACATCACCAAAATCATTGGACATTCTGCTGAGTACTATGGTTGCCTGCCCTTTTTGTTCCTGTGGCAGATTTAATTCCTTTAAAACTGTTACATACACATGATAAATTGTATGGCAGACATAGATACGATTTTTGGATTGTTTTTTCACAGTTCACACAATCCTTTCTTTTTCCTGTAATATCGGATTATTTTACCACATTGCAGTCCCCGATTGCAATGCCGCCGGAAAGTGCGAAAGGTTTTCTTAAAATTCGGTTAATCTATTGTATTTTTCCCACAATTTGGTATATAATTTACATAACATATGATCTCCCTGTTAAATATAGGGAAATTTCGTAAGATACGAGGAGGATTTTCCATGAAGATTCGCAAAAATTCACTTTTGGCAGCATCCGTTGCCACAGTTTTAACTCTGTGCATCACCTGCAATACTGTTTCCTTTGCAGCAAATGACGAATGGAAGGATGCCACTATTGCATCTCTGGAACTTTATACAGATGTTTCCAGTACTGCTCCACAGGTAACCCCTTCTGAAAAGTTTGTTCCCGGAACCGCAGTATTATATGATCAGGATTTCTTATCTGTTATCGAGTGGTCACATGACAAATTAACACCAAATAAGCAATATGATGATGGACGTCCGGTAGATGCTTATTATCAATACGGAAATAAATTCTACATCCAGTCTGACCCGGTTCCGTGGCAGAGCGAGCGCGAAGCTGCAGGACTTGTATATCACTGGAATGAAGCAGAACGTGCATGGCAATTTGATTGCCGTTACAATTGGACAGAAGATCAGGCAACCAGAGAACTTGTAAAAGATGCCATGAAGAAAACTCTTGGTGAAGAAGCATGGAAGATCTGGTATATCCGTACTTCAAAACAGGTTCACAAAGACGAAGGCGGCTATCAGAAGACTGATGCCTGGACCGATACTGCTGATGGTGTACAGTCCAAATACTTCTGGTATGGTGACAACTTCTATTCATTCCTGTATCGTGTAGGATATTGATTTTAGTTTAAGAAAAAGTACGAATGATAACTGATAAAATATGTAAATAATGGAAACTGCTTTCTGTCTTATGGGCAGTGAAGCAGTTTCTTTTTATCCTTTTATTTATCAGCTTTACATTACAATCAGATAATATTGGAGATTTCAATGAAAATACATTTTACAGATACTCTTTTTGCGTTGTCCTATGCACTGGACTGTGTGGAACACGATGTGCTGGGTGTCACTACACATCATGGCAAGCGGGTTGCTGCTCTGACTTTGATGCTGGCACAGGAAGAAGGACTTTCTCTTCCAGACGAAGATATTCAGGCATTAGCTGCCTGTGCTATTTTGCATGACTGCGCTCTGACAGAATACTTAGAAGATGAATACCAGGGAACCTTTATCCCTTCTCTGGAAACGACTCCTGCCCATACAGAAAAGCACTGTGAGTTTGGAGAAAAACATATTGCGCATTTACCCATCCAGTCTCCGCTGTTACAGGGAGCTGTTCTCTATCATCATGAAAACACTGACGGAAGTGGTCCTTTCGGCAAAAAAGGAGCTGAAATTCCGCTCTCCGCCCGCCTGATTCATATGGCAGACAGTATTGATGCCAATTATGACTTAAGCCTCCTCTCTAAAGAGAAATTACAGGCTCTTTCTGATCATGTAACGCAAAACTGTAACATTCTATTTGCTGAAAAAGAAGTAAATGCTTTTATGTCCCTTCAAAAAAAGGGCAAATTTAAATTACTTCATACAGACCGTGTGGATGCCTGTTTAAGCAATATGATCCCTTCCGGTACCATAGAATGCACACCGGCGCAACTGATTGATTTTGCTACTATTTTTGCTATTATTACAGACTATAAATCTCATTTTACCAGAACACATTCCATAGGCATTGCTACAAAGGCTAAGGAAATGGCTGTTTTCTATGGTGCTGATGACGAAACCGCTGCCAGATTCTATTTTGCCGGTGCACTCCATGACATTGGAAAACTGGTGGTAGACAGGGATATACTGGAAAAGCCTGACAAACTGGACGCTCATGAATATCGTCATATCCAGACACATGCTTACCATACCTACCGCATCCTCTCTGCCATTCCGGAGTTTGACGATATCACAGCCTGGGCTTCCTATCATCATGAGAAGCTGGATGGAACCGGTTATCCCTTTGGTCTGAAAGCTGATAAGCTGGATCATTTCTCTCGGGTTCTGGCCTGTCTGGATATCTACCAGGCTCTCACCGAAGAGAGGCCTTACAAATCCGGCATGACTCACGAGAAAACAATTGCCATCCTGGACGAGATGGTCCAAAATGGCAAATTGGATGGTTCTATTGTAGCTGATTTAAATACAGTATTTTCATAAATATATTTGCAAAAACATTATTCCAACACTCCGGTTTCCGGAACAGACGCCTTCACACTTCCTATCTCTCCGCAGAAGGCTTCTGTTTCGGATCCGATTCTGGCTAATGGGAACACAAAAGTTGCATGTTCCGAATACGTCTCATCTGATCCTATTCTTTCTATGAACTCACCGTTCACATAAAGGGAAGTAAAATCCTTTTCTCCAATGATCTTCAGTTCCACCCATTCTCCAACAGGCAAAGTATAATCAAAAGAGTAATCCCAGTCCTCCCTTGAAAATCCCACCTGCCCGGTTTGAGCCTGCACTGCTTTGAACTGATACCGGTTATCTTCTGTTCCATATTCAAACAGTACCTGGTTTTGTTGTGTGCTGCCTGCCAGACCTTCATCTGTCCGTTTCACCATACATGTAATCTCATAAACAGGTCCCATATCGGTTAAGCCGGTTTCCTGATAATCATTTCCACCTTTTAAAATAAGTGGCTCAGAAAAATCTTCTTCATAAAATGTACCGAAAATATGACTGCTACTGTCATCTCCTGCCGGATCCCACGCATACGGATCTGTACCCGGAGCCATCAATACACTTTCTGCAATTGGTTCCAGTTCTTCCTTTGTCAGATCACTGCCCGGGCTCCAGCATTTCTGAGACACGTAGGGAAGCGCCATATAAAAACGATCGAACATATCATATTCACTGATACCAGCGGCCAGATTGTCACACAGATCATTCCACATCACATAAACTGCACCCTCCAGCTTTGGAGAATACTCCGGCAGGAAAGTGTAGCTTCCGTCTGACATCGGAAAGCGGTTCACTGCAAACGTATCATAAAAAAGATCTGTATCCAGATAATCCACGCCACCACCCGGTATAATATATAATTCTGCACTATTTGTATTGAGTATGTCAAATCCTGCTCGGTACATGGTCATTGGATCAGCCCAATCAGTATTCCAGATAGCCAGTTCTACATTTTCTGTCTGTATTCTGCCTGTTCCACGGATACCGGACAAACTTCCCCACATCCTTACTTTTTTATCAAAGGAATGGATAAAATCAATCATACTGTTTTCAAAGGTCAGATAGTTTTCTGCATTTCCATAGTATTCATCAGCTCCAATATGAAGTGTATCACTGTCGGCGAAAGTGACCTCAGAGGTCTGTTCATCAGACTCCAGATACTCACTCCAGATATCTTTTACCAATGTTTCGCTTTCCGGCTTTGACAGATCCAGCATATCCACTGATTCTGCCATAGTCGCCAGTGACAGTTCCGGGAATGCACTGGTCAGGGAAAGGGAATGGGCTGGTGTGTCAATTTCCGGTACAACCGAAACTCCTATACTTTTGGCTTCCCGTATAAAAGAGGCAAACTCTTCTTTTCCATAGGACATATCGGGCGCTGTCAAAGCTTTTCCCTTACTGCCTGTGATGGAAGATTCCAGTCTGAATGCCGAATAGGCACCAAATGCCATTTCAATCGTATCTTTTTTATCACTGTATGCCAACAGGGCATTATCGTTTAAATGTATGGTCAGGTTATTCATCTTATACCATGCCATGTTCTTTGCAATATCTCTTAGCGTATCCATGGAAACAGAGTTCCTTGCCACATCGATCTGGAATCCCCTTACCGGATACTGTGGATAGTCCCGGATGGTTCCCTTTGGAAGCGTGCAGGCCATTTCCTCTATGTCAGCACGATTCTTTAAGATCTGTAATACCGTTCTGGTACTCCAGTATAAGCCTGTGGGATCTTCTGCCGACAGGCTGAGGGAATCTGTAATCTCTGCCAAATAGCCTTCAACTCCAAGCCCTATTCCGTCTGATGCAGGAATCAGTTGTAATACTATATCTCCGGTCTCCGGCTTTTCGCCCTCTGACGTAACCAGTGTCGGAGCGATACCTGTCAATTCCAAAAGATCCTGTTGCAGTGCATCAGCTATTTCTTCTGTACCTGCTGTTACCAGGATACGACTGTCCGTCGTGAGTGTAAATGCTCCTGTACTTCCCTTCCATTCCTGTAAATCAGGCAGAACGGCTGGTTTTTCATTTACCGGTGCGGAATCTGCGCTTGTCTGGTCTGCTGACCTGTTTGAGGCAGGCACCCGTATCTCATAAGAAGGACTGTCCACAGTCCAGTCACCATAGGTCAGCTGATAACCAATATGAACTGTTTTCTCAGAAAGCGTATCATAAACTGTTTCATCTGCTCCAATGACCTGTTCTAAGTCACAACCTGCAAAGGATACCTGAAAGCCTTTGGGGAGCTCAGCTGTTACCAGCTGTCTGAATCCTTCTGCGCCTCTTTGTAATATAGGCTTCAATTCTTTAAAATAGGTATTCCATGGATTTTCTTTATATAGTTCCATTCTTTTCACCGGGATACGGCTGTCTATTCCTTCTTTTTCCTGGGCATCTACTGTTTCCTGCGGCACTGCTCCTGCCTGGCTTACTGCCAGTCTGATGTGCTTTGCTGTAACTGTCTCCGGCAGTTCAATCAGCTGCTCTTTCAGATACGAAGCCTCTGTGAACTGTTCCAGCACCGTATAGTTAACCCCATCCGAGGAAGCTTCCAGCTGATACTGATCTGCATTCAAACCTGCCCACAGAATCCGGATATAGGAAACCTGTCTTTCTTCCGTGAATTCCACGTCCATATAGCAAGGGGAAGTACCTGCATTATCATAGGCTGTGATCTTAGTACCCTTCTCCTCTGCAAGATTATGAAATAAAGGCTTCTCCGTCCCCTGCTTTTCCAGATATTTGGTAACAAAAATCAAACCTGCCAATACCAGCAGGCATACGAAACATTGTGCAATTGCTTTTTTGTTTGGTTTCTTTTTCATAATGTTAAATATACCATTTTAGTGTATAATAATCTATATTTGATTTGTAACAGCATAGAAACTGTTTTCTGTATAAAATATAAATTTTCGGAGGATATATGAGTCGTTCAGTTGCTATTATCACTGCCAGAGGCGGCAGTAAACGAATCCCGCATAAAAATATGAAAAACTTCTGCGGTAAACCTATTATCTGCTATTCCATTGAAGCGGCTTTTGCTTCCGGTGCATTTGATGAAGTAATGGTCTCCACCGATGACGATGCCATTGCAGAGATTGCAGAGAAAGCCGGGGCAGCAGTTCCGTTTCGTCGCAGCAATGAAACTGCCGGTGATTACGCCTCCACCGACGATGTCATCAAGGAAGTATTAGAGACCTATGAAAAACTTGGTAAGCACTTTGACCGGTTCTGCTGTATTTATCCGACAGCACCTTTTTTAACTCCTAAGAAGCTTTGCACTGCCATGGATATGTTAGACCAGCATGATTCTGTTATGCCCGTTGTGTCCTTTTCCTATCCGCCACAGCGATGCCTTGTCCTGAACCAGGGCTGTCTCACCTATAAATGGCCGGAGTACAGCTGCACGCGTTCCCAGGATCTAGAGCCTTATTATCATGACTGTGGGCAGTTCTACGCATGTAAAACAGATCCTTTTCTGGAAGCAGGCACCACCAGTGTACCGGATCTGGTACCCATGCTGTTAAGTGAAATGGAAGTGCAGGATATTGATACCCAGGATGACTGGGAAATTGCAGAACTAAAATACCAGATTATGTTACGAAAAAAACAGTTGTAGTTGTATTTTATGTAAACTATTCTTGAAAGGATACTCATATGAACCATACTTTAAAAATAGGCAGTCATGTCATCAGCAAAAGTTCTCCCGCTTTTATCATTGCTGAAATGTCTGCCAATCATTTGCAGGATTATAACCGTGCTGTGGAGATTCTCCATGCTGCAAAGGAATCCGGTGCGGATGCCATAAAGCTCCAGACCTACACAGCTGACACCATTACGATTGACAGTGACAGCGAATATTTCCAAATCAAGGGCGGTACCATCTGGGACGGCACCACACTTTATAAGCTGTACCGGGAAGCCTATACCCCCTGGGACTGGCAGCCACGTCTCATGGAAGAAGCTGCCAAAGTAGGACTGGAATGTTTTTCCTCTCCTTTTGATTTTACAGCGGTGGATTTCATGGAAGAAATGAAGATGCCGGCTTATAAAATTGCCTCTTATGAGATCAATGATATTCCACTTATCCGGAAAGTAGCCAGATTACATAAACCGGTAATCATCTCCACAGGCATTGCTCATTTAGAGGATATCGAACGTGCCCTGGCTACCTGTAGGGAAGAAGGAAACGAAGATGTCATGCTGTTAAAATGTGTTTCTGCCTACCCAACGCCTTACGAAGATATTCATTTAAACATGATTCCAACCCTGGCTAATACTTTCGACTGCCTGGTTGGTTTATCCGATCACACCATGGGCTCTGCAGTTTCTGCCGGTTCTATTGCGCTTGGTGTGAAAATGATTGAAAAACATCTGACACTTCGCCGTGCAGATGGCGGACCGGACGGTGCCTTTTCCATGGAACCGGTAGAATTCTCCCGCATGGTAAGAGATATCCGTATTATGGAGAAAGCACTGGGCGATTCTCCTTATCATCTGACCCCGGTTCAGGAATCCGAACGGGAAGGCTCCCGCTCTCTTTTCATTGTAAAAGATATTGCTGCCGGTGAGAAACTTACCTCCGACAACATTCGCTCAATTCGCCCCGGCAACGGGCTCCATACCATGTATTATGAACAGGTGCTGGGGAAAACAGCTGCCAGGGATTTAAAGAAAGGAACACCACTCTCATGGGAAGTAATCCGATGATTTTATTTCGTGTTGATGGCAATGCAGAAATTGCAACCGGCCATTTAATGCGTTGTCTTTCTATTGCAAGAACTGCCATACAGGAAAAAGTCGCAGTTCATTTTCTGGTATCAGATGAGGACAGTGCTGCTCTTTTGAACAGTTTTCTGCTGGAGGGAGAAGATTTCCCACTGACCATTCTGCATACTGACTACCAAAAGCTCGATTCTGAGATTCCGGTTTTACTGGAAGCAATTCGAAAGGCCGCCGGTCTTTTACCGGAAACCTATTTACGACGTGAACCGATCATCTTACTGTTAGATACCTATCAGGTTACTCATTATTACCTAAACACGCTGGAAAACAGTATCAGAACTGCTTATCTGGATGATCTGATGGCTTTCGATTATCCGGTAGATTATCTGATTAACTATGATTTAAATGTAAATACAGCCTTTTACAGAAAGGCTGCTCATTTATTATGCGGTCCGGAATATACACCTCTTCGCAGACAATTTCAGAATGTGTCTTATACATTTAAAGATCCGGTTGAAAACATCTTTCTTTCAACCGGAGGTACAGACAACTGTCATGTGACTCTGCAATTGCTCAAAGCAGTTTTTGTGGAAAACAATAGAAACTTTACACAGTATCAATACCACATTCTCTTAGGAAGCATGAATCCTGACAGAGCAGAGATCCTTGCTATGGCCAAACAATATTCGGGGATCATACTCCATGAAAACGTGAACGATATGGCTGCCCTGATGTCATCATGCGATCTGGCAGTTTCTGCTGCCGGCACTACCTTATTTGAATTATGTGCCCTGGGAGTCCCGGCTATCAGCTACATCTTTGCAGATAATCAGCTGCCTTCTGCCAAGGCTTTCATGGACGCCGGCGCCATTCCCTATGCCGGAGATGCCAGAAAACCGGATTTATTTTATCCACAATTGCTTGCCTGCGTTTCAGAGATGATCTCCAACACAGAGTTTCGAAAAATCCATGCACAAAAAGAGCACCTGCTCATTGATGGGCAAGGTGCTCGAAGAATTGTTAATGCTTTTTCTTTTCTATTCCATAACGATATATCAGAGTAGCGATATACAATAGTGAGAGAATCTCAGCCACTCTCCAATACCAGAACTCATGGAACCTGACTTCTACAGTGCCATGGAAACCTGCCGGTATCACTACCTGCACACAGTTATTCTCATCCTTGGTCACTTCAAAGGTTTCTCCTGTCTCCATGTCCTTAGCCACATAGCCGCGATAGGACAATAGTGGAACCGTGATCAAACCATCATTTGCTGTATCATTTTGGCAGATAGCCGTAATGATATTGCCATTGATGGTATAATCCGGTACATACACATTTCCATCCAGATTATATACATAACAGCGGTTCAAATAAGCAACATCCGTACCACTTGGCACATACTCACCACTTACCTGACAAAACGAATCGATACCAATGGTGTCATAATAAAAGCTCTCCGGAAAGTGACTCACATCGCCTACTGCCTGATACTGCAGTCCATTAAATGCTGCTGCAACGCAAAAACCTGCACAGATCATTCTGTAATATTCTACTTTTATATGTTTTTTCAGTTCTGCCAGCATACCACATACTACAAAGGTCAGTAATAAAACAGCAACAGCAAAGAACCTCCATGGGAACTGTACACCCACGATCAGTTTATTGATCAAAGTAAAGCGCTTCAGGAAATCATAAGGGAACAGGTTAGTCGCCATCCAGATAGCCAGAACTGCCAGGATAAACACCTGTCCCATACCCTTTACAGTTGTTTCTTTTTTCTGCTTCTTTGTACTGCATAAGAACAGGAATATAAACAGGAAAAATCCAATGGTTAAGGCTGCTCCAACACTGCCCTCCATCATTCCGTCTTTTCCAGCAAATAAAATATGGAATACTCTTTGTAACCCGGTTCCACTGTATTGAATGGTAAAGGTATCTCTGCTGCCATCGTTCACGCAGAATTTATCTCTGAAATAATCAAAGAACGGTACCAGGAACCAGAAATTCAAACCAATAGTCGCAAGTACAACTTTCACCAATTCTATAAAACGCTTCTTCACAAATACCCGTCTCACACAGAGAATACAGGTCAAAATGGTAAAGATACCTGCCATTTCACAGCTCAGTATATGTGTCTGTATCAGACCACTATAACCCAGTGCCGCAATGAGGAAATTCCTGCCATAGCCTTTTTCTTCCGGATCATCTGTGAGAATCTTGTATAATCCGCATACGATAAGCGGCATAAAGGTAAATGCTTCATACTCACCAACAGCACCTCTGAAGTAGATATCTACCAGACGATACTGTGCCAGATTAAAGATCAGGGAACCGATCACACCGATCCACTTGTCTTTTGTGATCTTGGAGAAACTGTAATAGGCAATATATGCTGATAACAGATTCATTGCCGCCTGGAACAGCTTATAACTTGTCGTAATCGGCAAACCGATCAGTCTAAGCAGTGCCGGGAAATATAAGAATAAATCTCCGTAGAAAACACCGTTACAGTAACCGTAATTATTCAACCAGTTAGGCTGTATCTTAACCGGAAACTGTCCCAGCAAAAGTCCGTCCTTAATACCTTCGATCCGGTACAGATGGAAATCCATATCCTTCTGTCCCACCAATCCTTCTGCAAATAATTCATAGGATGCTGCCAGGGCAATCATGCAAATCAGAACCGGAATGGCTTTCTCTGCAAAAGCTGACTCTGCAAATTTCTTTCTCATCGCCAGGATCAGGTTGCATACCATGCATCCCAGGAAAATCCAAAATGCCATAACCGAATAAGTGGTTTTGGAAGTGCAGATTCTGATACTGTCGATTGCCATAGTTCCACCCTGTCCGGCATATTCGAATTTACACTTTAAGTCCTCTACAGAATAATTCAGCCAAAAATGCATCACTTCAGAGAAACGATCATTTCTCATCATGAAAGTATCTGCTCTTAGGGCTCCATATTCGTCCTTGTCAGCACTCATGGAGAAGACACCGCCATCATGTTCCTCCTGATATTTCACTTCCATAATATAGATACCACGTTTTAGTGTAATCGGTTCCGTAACAACGGCAATATCATCCTTACCCTCTGCCATGGCCTCATCTATTGTTCCGCCTTTGCTGGATTCACCGCCGGATACCACATTCATGTAATCTCCTGTAATGGTAAGATCCACAGGCGTGCTGGTTAGCATCACAATAAAAGGAACTGCAATCAACACGATTTCCAGTACTGCCAGAACCGGCTTCCAGTATTTTTTTATCCAGAGGATACTCTTTTCTTTCATGTAACAAACTCCCTTGTCAGTATTCATAATGACCTATTGTAACACATCCGGTTCTACTGTGGTATCTGCAATTTTCTCGTAATACTTTACCAGACTGGAATGATCTTCCTTCTCACATCCATAGGTCTTTAGACTCTGCATCATCTCCATGACCTGTCCAGTAAAAGGAACAGGAGAATTAATGGCATGAGCCGCATTTAAGGCATTATTTAAATCCTTCATATGTAATTCAATCCGAAATCCCGGTTTGAAATTACGTTCCAGCATCATAGGTGCTTTGGCATTCATAACCGTAGAACCTGCCAGTCCACCTTTAATTGCCTGGAATACCAGCTCCGGATCCGTGCCAGCCTTTTTTGCAAAAGTCAGAGCTTCCGAAAGAGCTGCTATATTAATGCCTACGATCATCTGATTGGCCAGTTTTGCAACATTACCGGAGCCTAATTCTCCTACATAGACTACAGAGCCTGCCATATCCATCAGCATGTCATAAAATTTATCAAAAGTTTCTCTTTTACCGCCAACCATAACAGAAATAGTTCCGTCAATTGCCTTAGGTTCCCCACCGGATACAGGAGCGTCCAGCATATCCACGCCTTTTTCTGCCAAAGCTGCCCCAATTGCTTTTGACTCCGTAGGATCAATAGAACTCATATCTATTAAAGTGGTTCCGGGCTTGGCTGTCTCAATCACTCCGCCTTTTCCAAGAACAACTTCTCTTACCTGCGGACTGTTAGGCAACATGGTGATGATCACATCACAGACCTTTGCAACCTCAGCTCCATTTGCTGCCGCACTGGCTCCACACGACTTCAGTTCCTCTACAGAAGCCTGACTGCGATTACATACAACTACCTCATGTCCTGCCTTCAGCAAATTTTTACTCATCGGTTTTCCCATAATTCCCAATCCAATAAATCCTATCTTCATAGTCTCTCGCTCCTCGTATTATAAGTTTATAGACCTCAACCATAGAGGCTATAGACTTATTTTTATGATATAGGTATTCGATGAATTGTTGGTCATACCTACATAGTTAATAAGTTACTTTATAGTCATGGTCCC
>JAQUUX010000099.1 GCA_028693705.1 Lachnospiraceae bacterium
TCCAGCGGGGCTTATTTAAGTGTCTCTACTCTGTTCAACGTCACTCATCATCATTCAGAAAACTGACGGATTGACACTTTAGGAGAAGTTAATCATTTTGAAATAACATTTTGCGGAAACTCAAGGAAAATGAAAAGGAGAGATTACGAGAAGATGAAAATAATGATTGCATCCGATATCCACGGATCGGCCTGGTATTGCAGAGAACTGGTAAATGCCTGGGAAAGGGAAAAGGCAGATAAGCTGCTGCTTCTGGGGGATATTCTTTATCATGGTCCCAGAAATGATCTGCCCAGGGAGTATGCGCCCAAAGAGGTAATAGCCATGCTAAATCCTCTGGCACCATACATTCTGGCTGTGAGAGGAAACTGCGAAGCAGAAGTTGACCAGATGGTACTGGATTTTTCGGTTATGGCAGATTACATAGCATTATTTGCAGATGGGATTACCATGTACGCCACACACGGACATCTCGATCCGGTAAAAGGAATACCGGGATTACAAAAAGGAGATGTAGTGTTACAGGGACATACTCATGTGCCTAAAATGGAAGAAAAGAATGGCTGTTTTTTTATGAATCCGGGTTCGGTTTCCATTCCAAAAGAAAAAAGTGAACATGGATACATGATTTTCGAACATGGGAAATTTTACTGGAAAAATTTGGAAGGCACCATTTATCAGCCATAATACGACAGAAAAAAACAGGAAAGTACAAAAAAGGAAAATTTGTGTGTACTTAATACGAAACAAAGCAAAAATGCCTTGACTTTTTGGTAAAAAAACACGAAAATCAGTATGTATGGAATGAATAGTTTATTCCAAATAAAAGCAATAAATTATTTAAAGGAGGAAATATAAATGCCTAGAGCAAAACAATCTATGGATGGAAATACCGCAGCGGCTCATGTAGCATATGCCTACACTGAAGTAGCAGGTATCTATCCTATCACGCCTTCCAGTCCAATGGCAGACGTTGTTGACCAGTGGTCCGCAGCAGGACAGAAAAACATTTTCGGAAATACTGTAAAAGTATCCGAAATGCAGTCAGAAGCAGGTGCAGCAGGTACTGTACATGGTTCCCTTGCAGCAGGTGCTTTAACAACAACCTTTACTGCATCCCAGGGTCTTCTTCTGATGATCCCTAATATGTACAAGATCGCTGCAGAGCAGTTACCTTGTGTATTCGATGTTTCTGCACGTACTGTTGCAACACAGTCCCTGAACATCTTTGGTGATCACAGTGATGTTTATGCCTGTCGTCAGACCGGTTTCGCTATGTTATGCGAGACAAACCCTCAGGAAGTTATGGACTTAAGCCCGGTAGCTCATTTAGCAGCACTGGAAGGAAAAGTTCCTTTCATCAACTTCTTCGATGGTTTCCGTACATCCCATGAGATTCAGAAGATCGAAAAATGGGATTATGCAGATCTGAAGGAAATGTGTAACATGGACGCTGTAAAAGCATTCCGTGAACATGCATTAAATCCTGAGCATCCTGCAATGAGAGGTTCTCATGAGAATGGTGACGTATTCTTCCAGCATCGTGAAGCTTGTAACTCCGTTTACGAAGCACTTCCGGCTGTTGTTGAAAAATACATGAAGAAAGTTAACGAGAAACTTGGTACAGATTATGATCTGTTCAACTACTATGGTGCTCCAGATGCTGACCGTGTCATCATCGCTATGGGTTCCATCAACGATGTTGCTGAAGAAGTTATTGATTACTTAACAGCAGCAGGCGAAAAAGTAGGTCTTGTTAAAGTTAGATTATATCGTCCTTGGGTTTCTGAGGCATTATTAAAAGTTCTTCCTAAGACTGCAAAGAAAGTAGCTGTTCTGGATAGAACAAAAGAGCCTGGTTCTTTAGGCGAACCTCTTTACATTGATGTTGCTACAACACTTCGTGAAGCAGGAATGAATGATGTTATCTTAACCGGCGGCCGTTACGGTTTAGGTTCTAAAGATACTCCTCCATCATCTGTATTTGCTATTTATACAGAACTGAAGAAAGATGCTCCTAAGTCTCGTTTCACCATCGGTATCGTAGATGATGTTACAAACTTAAGCTTACCGGAAGTAAAACCGGCACCTATCACATCTGCAGCAGGTACTGTAGAATGTAAGTTCTGGGGTCTGGGCGGAGATGGTACTGTAGGTGCTAACAAGAACTCTACAAAGATCATCGGTGACCACACAGACAAATATATCCAGGCATATTTCCAGTATGACTCCAAGAAGACCGGTGGTATTACAATTTCCCATCTTCGTTTTGGTGACAAGCCAATCAAGAGCCCATACTACATCAACCAGGCTGACTTTGTAGCATGTCATAATCCTTCTTATGTTATTAAAGGATATAAGATGGTTCAGGATGTTAAGCCAGGCGGAATCTTCATGATCAACTGCCAGTGGTCTGATGCTGAATTAGACGAGCATATGCCAGCAGCTGCAAAGAAATATATTGCAGAAAATAATATCCAGTTATACACCATCAATGCTATTGATAAAGCAATTGAAATCGGTATGGGTAAGAGAACTAATACTATCTTACAGTCCGCATTCTTCAAACTTGCTAACGTAATGCCAATTGAACAGGCTGTTGATTTCATGAAACAGGCTGCTAAGAAGTCTTACAGCAAGAAGGGTGAAGCTGTTGTTGAAATGAACTACAAGGCTATTGATGCCGGTGTAGATGCAATTCACAAAGTAGAAGTTCCTGCTTCCTGGAAGAATCCGGCTCCTGATGCTCCAAAGGCAGAGAAGACAGGTCGTCCAGCTACTGTTAAAATGGTTAATGAATTACTTGATCCTATCGGCTTAATGGATGGTGACAGCCTTCCAGTATCCGCATTCAAGGATATCGCTGATGGTCAGTTTGAAACAGGCGCATCTGCATACGAGAAACGTGGTACAGCAGTTATGGTTCCAGAATGGGATCCAGAAGCATGTATCCAGTGTAACAACTGTGCATTCGTATGTTCACATGCAACAATTCGTCCTTTCATGTTAAGTGAAGATGAAGTGAAGGCAGCTCCTTCTAACATCAAACTTGCTGATAATAAGCCAAAGGCTAACGAATACAAATTCACAATGAGCGTATCTCCATTAGATTGTATGGGATGTGGCGAATGTGTAACTGTATGTCCTGCAGCTGCTAAGGGCGCAATCAAGATGGTACCACAGGAAAGCCAGGAAGCAGAGCAGCCAGTATTTGATTATCTGGTAGCTAATGTTGGCAAGAAACCTGGTATGCCAGCTGATACAACCGTTAAGGGTTCCCAGTTCAACCAGCCATTACTTGAGTTCTCAGGTTCTTGTGCAGGATGTGCTGAAACATCTTACGCTCGTTTAATCACACAGTTATTTGGTGAGCATATGTACATCTCTAACGCTACCGGATGTTCTTCTATCTGGGGTGGTCCTGCTGCTACATCACCATATACTGTAAACAAAGATACCTTAATGGGACCTGCTTGGTCTAACTCCTTATTCGAGGACAATGCAGAGCACGGCTTTGGTATGTATCTTGGACAGAAGACTCTGCGTGACCAGGCTATTGACAGACTGGCAGAAATCGCAGCTGGTGATAAGGCTTCTGCAGACATGAAGGCAGCTGTTGCTAAATTCATGGAAACAAAAGACAGCACTACAGAAAATACAGCAGCAGTAAACGCTTTGGCTGTAGAATTAGAGAAAGCAGCTGCAGCTGGATGTGAACTTTCCAAAGAAGTTCTTGATAAGAAACAGTACCTTGCTAAGAAGTCCGTTTGGATCTTCGGTGGTGATGGCTGGGCTTATGATATCGGTTTCGGCGGCTTAGATCATGTACTTGCTTCCGGTGAGAACGTAAATGTTATGGTATTCGATACAGAAATGTACTCCAATACAGGTGGTCAGGCATCTAAGGCTTCCAACATCGGTGAAGTTTGTCAGTTCGCAGCAGCTGGTAAAGAAATTGGTAAGAAGAGTCTTGCTGAAATCGCTATGAGCTACGGTTATGTATATGTTGGACAGATTGCTCTTGGTGCTAACCCAGCTCAGGCTGTTAAGGTTATCGCTGAAGCAGAAGCTTACAACGGACCATCTCTGATCATTGGTTATGCACCTTGCGAACTTCACGGTATCGCTAAGGGTGGTATGAACCACTGCCAGGATGTGATGAAGAAAGCTGTTCAGACTGGTTACTGGAATCTGTTCTCCTTCAATCCAGCACTGAAGGCAGAAGGCAAGAATCCATTTACATTAACCTCTAAAGAGGGTGACGGAACATATCAGGAATTCCTGAATAATGAATCCCGTTATACTCGTCTGGTTAAGCCATTCCCAGAAAGAGCAGAAAAACTGTTCAAAGAATCTGAGGATGCAGCAAAAGCTCGTTATGAGCACTTATTAAGATTAGTTGAGCTTTACAAATAAGTTTTAAGATGTAAAAAAATGAAGCGGCAGACACCATTTTGGTGTCTGCTTCTTCTTGTTTTATGGACGGGAACATGTTAACATATTTGCATAAACAAAAGAGAATAGTCATATCACATGACAGGAAAGAGAGATACTTTTCTTGAAAATGTTTGAACAGATCATTTCCTATAATGAGAACAGAAGAAGTTATTTTAAAAATCATCAATCTTATATTTCTGAAACAAATCTTTCAGTGTTAAAGCAGTCCATGGTATTCTTGCTGATATTAGTTCTTTTTTTCATCATGATCACTCCAACTATTTTTCCAACATGGAAGATGACAATTTATTATCTGGTTTTATTTCCGACGGTTATTTGCTATGGTGTCTTGGCAATTTTTTTACGGAAATGTCATAATGTACAGTTGAAATTTGTTCAGCCGATTTGTTTAAGCTTTTATTTTGTCTTTATGCTGGAATTGATCGGGATTGATGTATGGGCAAATCCTAAGACTTCAGCACCGTTTTTCCGGTAGTACTGGTTGCGATGCCTGTACTATTTATCTTTGATTTCTGGATTTATATTTTTTTGAATTCTTTAGTAGAAGTAGTATTTTTATTATCCACTTGGTCTGTAAAAGCAGTGGAGATATGTAAAACAGATACTTTTAATGCGATTTTTGGATTTATGCTGTCTTTGGCTGTATCATGGATGGTCTTACAGATCCGGATAAAAGAAGGACAAGTTAAGACAAAACTTATGAAAATGGGTACGGTAGATTATTTAACCGGTATCTTGAATAAAACTGCATGTGAACAGGGGATAACAGAGTATCTTGAAACGAGAGAACAGCAGGATAATTGTGCATTACTGGTTTTAGATATTGATAATTTTAAAAATGTAAATGACAGAATAGGGCACAAATTTGGTGATATTGTTTTAAATAGAATGGGTAGTCTGCTACAGCATACCTTTAGAACGGGTGACATTATTGGCCGGTTTGGAGGCGATGAATTCCTGGTTTTGCTGAAAAATGTGAAAGATGCAGAAATGCTGGAGAATCGTTGCAATCATATTATCGAAGAATTTAAATCCATTAAATATGAACAGAATACAGAGGTGGACTGGAAATTTTCCTGCAGTATCGGAGCTGTGTTATTAGGAGAAGAAAGACTGGATTTTCCGCAGCTGTTTCAAATGGCAGATGATGCCTTATATGAAGCAAAATCTTTTGGAAAAGGCAGATGTGTTGTTCATAGTACGAAAGCTTTGGAACGTAATGCCGGTCGTAATATGATATTAATTGCAGAGGATAGTGAAGTGAACCGGGTAGCATTGGTTTCTATACTGGCAGACCAGTTTGAAATTGCAGAGGCTGCAGATGGAAACAGTACATTAAGTCTTCTGAGCCAGTATAACGATCAGATTGCAATGGTTTTGCTGGATCTGTATATGCCGGGATTAAATGGATATGGGGTATTGAATTACATGAAATCCAGAACAGCATATCGCAGTATTCCGGTTATTATCGTAACTGCCGATACAGATCGGGCCAGTGAAGAAGAAGCTTTACGCCAGGGAGCAGTGGATGTTATCATCAAGCCAATTGATCCGGCGGTGGTCAGACTCAGGGTTAAAAATGCACTGAAGTATGCCGGACGTGAATTATAACATGGTTCGTGTCAATAGCTCTGCCACAAATACTGCAAGGCAGGCTGAAACCGCAACAGGAACCAATCCTTTACCACGCAGAGCCAGAGCCATAGCAACGACAAAACCAATCACTGCACTGAGCAGACTGCTAGTGGAAGAAAAGATAGCAGGTAATGTCATGGCAGTCAGGCATGCGTAAGGAACATAGTAGAGAAAAGACCTTACAAATCTGGAACGGATTGGTTTCTGAAACAGTGTCAGAGGAAGCATCCTGAGCAGATAGGTGGTAAGTGCCATTGTAAGGATATAAATATAGATACTCATGCGACACCTCCATTTGTATTTTCTGAATCTTCCTCATTAGGAATAGGGAAGAAAATTGCACCAATGACGGAAGCGATAACAGTACAGATAATGATGGAAAAACCGGTAGATACATGTTGTAAAACAGGAATATAAGCGAATAATACACTGGTAAGAACAGCTAATGTGCAAACTGCAAGGACGCTGTTCTTTTCTTTTGCAACAGGAACTACAATGGCGATAAACATTCCATATAAAGCAATACCCAAGGCTGAACGAATATTTACAGGTAAAATATTATTGGCAAAGGCACCTGTGAAAGCACCCAGGGACCAGCCAAGAATAGGGGTAATTTCCAAACCTGCCATATAAATCGGTGTGACAGGTCCCGCATGGTTCATGGCCACTGCAAAAATTTCATCTGTATTTGCGAAGGCGATCAGACATCGTTTGAAAGTGCCGATTCCCGGAGCCAGTTTCTGAGAAAGTGAGAGACTCATCAAGGCATAACGTGAATTGATAACTAACTGTGTCAGGATCATTTCTAATAAAGTTGCCTTTGCTATGATAACGGAAAGTCCTGCGAACTGTCCGGCACTGGTAACATTAGTCAGGGATATTAATCCTGCAATATAAGGGGAAAGACCAAAGGAGGAACAAAGTATTCCAAAGCTAAAGCTGACGCTGAAGTAGCCTATGGCAATGGGAAGTCCATCCTTGATTCCCTGGGAAAATTCCAATTGGTTTTTCATAAGTAATCTCTTTTCAATATACATTTGTAAATCGTTTTACTATTTAAAACGTAAAAGTACCGTTCAGGATACTCAACATTCCTATTTTATGGTATTTTAGGGAGAATAACAAGCTAAAAATGGTCATGAAGATCAATGGGATGAAGCATGATAATCTTAGCTTCCCAGAATGCTTCCAACACGTCCTTTTGCGGACCGGTCAGAGCACGGTTGTACAGTTGGTTTTCAAAATCTACAGCCACGCAGCCGGACTGAATAATGATCCAGAATAAAGGGCTGGCATTCCCAGGCAATATGTTCCAGAGATTTTTTATGCCGGATACTGCCATAAGGGTTTTTAGATGGCCCTCCTTACATTCTGTAATCGTTCCATCAGGACTAAGGATGCAGGAGCAGAACACCTGATATTTGGTTTGGTTATAATGAATAAATTCTTGCGTAGTCATAATTGTTATTATATCGAAAAAAGGAAAAAAAGCTAATTATAAATTATAATTTCCTGTCAATATGGAACATCCACCAGAATAATATCCGGACCAATCTGTTTGATATCTTTGTAATATACTTTATATTCTTTTATATTGCCAAGTAACGTATTAAAACACCAGGGTGCCGGGATGATGAGTTTCTGGATATGACCGGTGCATTCATCAAATTCAAAATCTCCTATTTTACCAAGTCTGCGACAATCTCTGATATTGACCACTTCTTTATTTTTAAAATCACTGTAAAGCATGATTCCCTCCGGAAACATTCTTATGTTATCTTATGCCATCTATCTGTTTCGGAGAACATTTACTAAGTATTCACTGAATATTTTTTTCGAAATCCGTAAATCATTTATGGTAAAAGAATGATGAATGGATGGAGGATAGGAAATGCCTCAGGGAAAAGTGGAAATTTGCGGAGTCAATACTGCAAAACTGCCATTATTAAAACAGGCAGAGAAGGATCTGCTATTTGCAAAAATCGAAGAAGGAGACAGGGAAGCGAGGGAACGATATATTGAAGGAAACCTCCGTCTGGTATTAAGTGTTATCAAGCGATTCTCGTCAAGCAATGAAAATGTGGATGATCTATTTCAGATTGGCTGTATCGGGCTTATCAAGGCAATTGATAATTTTGATACCAGTCTGAATGTGAAATTCAGTACCTATGCGGTTCCTATGATCATAGGAGAAGTGAGACGTTTCCTACGGGATAACAATGCCATAAGAGTCAGCCGTTCGCTAAAGGACACTGCCTATAAGGCTATCTATACAAAAGAAATGATGATGAAACAGAATCATAAGGAGCCTACCATAGAGGAATTATCTACAGAACTTGGTGTGGCAAAAGAGGATATTGTATATGCCATGGATGCGATACAAAATCCTATGAGTCTGTACGAGCCGATTTATACAGATGGTGGGGATACCCTCTATGTTATGGATCAGGTCAGTGATAAAAAGAACCGGGAGGAAATATGGGTGGAACATTTGTTCCTGTCCGATGCCATGAAAAGACTGGATGAAAGGGAAAATCATATAGTGAGATTACGTTTTTTTGAAGGAAAGACACAGATGGAGGTTGCAGACCTGATTGGGATTAGTCAGGCACAGGTATCCAGACTGGAAAAGAATGCACTTCGGGTGATGCGAGATTATTGCTAGTGTAAAGTTTTTGTAGGAAAATTAAATAGACAAAAGAAGAAAGCTCCAATCTTGTGTTATGATTTTAACGACGAAGAAAAAATCTAATACAAGAGAAGGAGCTTTCTATGATTAAGAGTATA
>JAQUUX010000021.1 GCA_028693705.1 Lachnospiraceae bacterium
AAAGAGTAGGTAATCCATATCGCATTCCTAATCTACGTTTTTTGTTATGAAAGCCGTAGGTCTATTAAAGTTACCCTTCTGTATGAAAAACAAATCAAAATACTTCTTGACTATTTACCAAATTGCTAACTGATAATTTTTTGTCAAAACAAATACTACTCTTTTGCAACACAATTATCAATGGAGTGGAATATAGCAATCTTTTATAGGTTTTATAACTTAAAGTTATCGCCCCATGTAATGTGATTACATGGGGCGATATCATTAATCTATATTTTCGTATGTCCAGTATTATCATTTTCTCCTACAGCATATTTGTCATCTGCTTTTTCATTAACAGAATAATCATCTGCTACAGTTGGTCCCTGTGGGTTTTTATTCCATGATAGCTTAGCCCATACATTACGATCCTTGGTATCATGCAGATATCTTCGTAACATACATAAAATACCAACACTGATTACTGATACAAAATCCTGATATGGTGTGGTTGTCCCAATGACCATATGTCTTGCCACCAGGAATATGAGAATCTCCATAACGTTTTCTGAATTAGGTCTAAACAGCATCTGTAAAAACTCAATACCAATTACAACACTGAACGCCTTCTCCAGGAAAATGATAAATGCATATCCCCCTGTTCTTGTAGTCCAAAACACCTGTATCGCCGGTATCAAAGTTATGATAGCAATTACAAGTGCAATCAAAACAAATCCCCCAACTATGTACTCCAATACATCACATAGTTCCTGTACTCTTTTTTTAACCTTTTCCTTCATCGCAATATTCATTCCCTTCTGGATATTGTGTGTTTCCCATTATTTAGTCAGTTGCACTATAACTATAAAAGAAAAGCCTGTTATCTGTCAAACAGACCTTTGCTAGAACAAATCTTTTCTCCCATATTCATATAATACCTCCCGTAAGAAAATAGTAATTGCCAGAAGATCGGCACATCCTCCCGGACTAATGTTCTTTCGTATAAAGACAGCATCCATCTCCTTACATTTACCAATAGCATCTATCTGATATGCTCCCCCAAGCTTCAGAAAATTTCCTGCCAATTCCTGTACATATTCCAGTGTTTTTTCGTCCTGCCTTGCAAGTATATTACTATCCTCCGCCCGGCTCATAATCGTAAAGAGCGTTTGCAGCTTTACCAGATTATAGTCTCTTCCCTTCTGCATACCCTCTGTCATAACCGGTAATGCATACGAGATCACAGATGAGTAACCGCTTAAAGCTTCTCCCCGGACTCCCAGAACACCCTGTTTACAATACAGCTTTTCACCATTACTATCATGGCCTTCACGTTGTTCAATCTGTTCCAATTCCTGTATTAAACGATTCCTGACCATTTTCTGTTCAAAATAAATCAGTTCTTTTATAGTAACCACAGATCTTTTTCGGATACAGATTGCAGCCGCTGTACATAAAATCCCCATAGAAAAAATCAGTCCTTTATGAGTATTTACGCCACCGGTTGCCCGATACATTTCCCGTTCCGCCTCTTTTCCGATCTCGCGGATTCGGTCAAAGATTTCTTCCTCCTGCCCTATCATACGGCTCCCTGTCCTGGCCATCTGCACAAAATAGGGTTCTAACGCCGCTGCGCTGCGCTCAAAAGTTGCCAGACACATATCCCTGTGAGAACCATTAGAATAGCAGTCCACAAGTCCCGGTTTGGGTGTTGTATATACTTCCTCCAACAAAGACTCTGTTACCAATCTTCCAAGATGACTAGCCAGATCAAATAAGCGCTCATCTGCATGCGCAACATTCTTTACATACTCCAGACTATGGCCTATCATTCTCCTCGTACTCCTTTGTACCTGCTGATCATCTCGTGTGTTACCTTTTCTAATTCCTGTACGGAATGTGTTCTGTTTTCCATGCAGACTCTTGCCTCTTTTTTACAAAGCAGGCATCTGCGTGGTGGCATGCCTAATTCTTTTCTGTGGATTCCCAGTCCACCCATTCCATATACATCAATATCAAATAAGCGGCCTAATTCGTGTTCTTCCTCAATATGAATCATTTCTTTTTTTACACTGCTCATATTGCTTTGGGTAATGGTATAAACTTTAGCATATCCGGCCTTATCCCTAAAAGTCTTTGCCTGAATGCACTGTAGCTTTTTCTCTACCATTACTTTTTCAATGGCCTTACAGCCTTCTTTAAATGCATATAGAATGTCATCATCAGTTTTGCGGGGGCCCGCAATGTTCAGTCCCAGACAAACCACAATACAATTAGTATATTGTCTTTGCATGGTTGCCAGGTATGCAGCCTTTTTTTCCTGAAAAGCCAGTATCTCTTGTAAGGTCACTTCTGAAACCATTACGTCACCTCCCCAAAATGATGTTTTATTTTTTATTTTTCGTCAGCAAACTCAAAAGGCTTAATCTGACGAACAACGTCCATAACAGTACCGTCACGGCTCTCAATAATACCTACTACTCTGTCAGCGAACTGTACTCTTTCAGGCTCTCCTGTAATGGAATATGCGATATCACGCAGTTCTTCAATGGTCTTAAATGGCAGATCTACATCTTTCATTGCTTCAATCAGATCCTGTCTTGCAGGGTTAATTGCAATACCATAATCTGTGATGACAACGTCAATAGATTCTCCCGGTGTAGTTACAGTTGTAACATCAGTACAAATAGCAGGTGTTCTACCCTGTAATAATGGAGCAATAACAATGGTACACTTCGCACCGGCTGCTGTATCAGGATGTCCGCCCTGTGCACCGGTAATCATACCGTCAGAACCAACAACAACATTACAGTTAAAATGTACGTCAACTTCCAATGCTGCCAGGATAACGAAATCCAACTTGTTAACAACAGCACCCTTATTGAAAGGATCTGCATATTCACCTGCGGATATTCTGAAATGCTTCAGATTCTTTACAGATTCTACAGCTGCCAGGTCAAAATCCTGTGTATCTAACAGACAGTCTACCTGATCATTGATTAACAGATCACACATAGGCTTTGTCAGACCGCCAACACCGAATTTCATACGAATGTTACGTTCTTTCATAATCTTGGCCAGGGAAATGGTAGAAGCAATAGAAGCTCCACCTACACCTGTCTGATAAGAAAATCCATCTTTAAAGTATGGAGAATTTACAACAAACTGTGTACAATAATCAGCCATCATCAGCTTACGCATATCTGTGGTAGGCTTTGCTGCACCGGTTGCGATCTTTGCAGGATCACCGATTGCATCTACTTCTACAACATAGTCAACCTTTGTCATGCTGATATGTGCCGGGAAGTTAGGAAATGGAACCAGACAGTCAGTAATAGCAACAACCTTATCTGCATAATCCCCATCTACCATGGCATATGACAATACACCACAATCGCTCTTACCGCCGATACCACGACAGTTACCATAATCATCACAGGTTGGTGTTCCGATAAATGCGATATCAATTCTGGTTTCACCGGATTCAATAGCACGAACACGTCCGCCATGGGATCTCATGATAGCCAGACCTTTTAATTTACCTGTAGAAATTGCTTCTCCGATTTTACCACGTACACCTGAAGACTGAATATTTGTAATGGTGCCATCCTCGATATAAGGAACGATTTTATCATGTGCTTTACCTAATGAACTGGCACAGATAGTTATGTCCTTAATACCCATGTTATGCACTTCTTCCATAACCATGTTAACAATATAATCGCCTTCACGGAAATGATGATGGAAGCCTAATGTCATACCATCTTTGATCTCACACTTTACAAGTGCCTCTCTAATGTCCTTTACCAGCTTGCTGCCGTTACTGTTGATCACACATTTTGTGTTTGGACCATCTTTTTTATAGGTGTATCCGTCTCTATAATGAACTCCCTGAAACACTTCTTTTCCGGTTATGTCCAGAATTTCCTGTGGAATATCTCTTCCTACTGCATTAATCATTTTATAAATCCCCCTTATATACGCCTGATGCTTTGGCAAGATTGATAGTTCTCTTTGCACCATCATAGAAGGCAATATCAATCATCTTTCCATCTACAGTAAATACGCCAATACCAAGGGCTTTCTTTTCATCAATTTCCTTAACAACCTTTTCAGCAAAGATGATATCTTTCTGGGTAGGTGTAAAGATTTCATGTACAATATCAATCTGTCTTGGATTGATAATGGATTTACCGTCAAATCCCATTAAATGAATGCCTTCTACATCTCTGCGGAAGCCTTCCATATCATCCAGATTAGTGTAGACCGTATCAAAACACTGGATACCTGCTGCTCTGGCTGCAATGATCATATTCTGTCTCGCACCCATTAACTCAATACCGGTACCGGTAATATGTGTCTGCAGATCCTTGGTGTAATCACCACCTGATAAAGCAATACCGAATAAACGCTCAGAAGATTCACAGATATCAAGCGCTCTCATAACGCCTCTTGCTGACTCAATTGCAGCCATGATCAAAGTGCTTCCTTCCGGTCTGTTAAATTCTTTTTCTGCTTTAATAACTTCCTCTTCAACAGCCTTTACGTCCAAAGGGCTTTCTGTCTTAGGAATACGGATGGCATCACAGCCACCGGCAACACAGACTCTGACATCTTCTTTCCAATATTCAGAATCCAGTCCATTGATACGAACAACTCTCTCAACACCTCTGTAATCGATTTCCTGTAATGCATGATACAGAGAAAATCTTGCTGCATCCTTCTGATTGGTTGCAACAGCATCCTCTAAATCCAGCATGATACTATCTGGCTTATAAATATAAGGATCTTTGATCAAACCCGGTTTCTGGGCATTTAAGAACATCATACTTCTTCTTAATCTTTTTTTATTAGGATTCATTATCGAATAATACCTCCCCATGGTAAATTATCATACTGATCTACAGAACGATAAACAGCAGCTTCCACTCTGGCTTTTAAAGTACAGTCAAGAGCACCCTTATCAACTACTGTAATTTTCACATTGTTAATATCCAAACGATCTAATGTTTCCATAACTACCTTTTTAATCTGGTTTCCAAACTGATTGATAACACTACTGTCCAGATTAAATTCAACTTTTCCGTCACCCGGTTCCACAGTAACCTGTGCATCACTGGATTCCAAAGTTCCCGCTACTGCAGGTTTTAAAATCTCCATTTCAATAATCCTCCTTATTATGCAAAACAATTTCCTTTGTCATTTACATCATACAAAAGCAATCTTAAAAAACCATTTTTGTTTCTTAAAATTTGTTAAGAATTACTATACAAAAAAACAACTTATTCGATTTTTAGTCAGCCCCAAAATCGAATAAGTTGTTTCACATATTTTTATTCGCTTCTATCTATCAATATCTCACTAATCTTCTGGAATAACAAAGTCAGTACAATAGGTTTCTCCAGATGATCCGTAATAATACCATTCTCCTTCGCATCCAGTACATCCTTTCTATAAATACTGGTCATGATCAGAACCGCAATTCTGCTGTCAAAGGATTTTACATCAAATGCCAGATCCACCCCATTTTCCTTAGGCAGATCATAGTCAGCGATTACGATATCAAATTTGTTCTTGTGCAATTCCTCAAGCGCCTTCTGGGCATTACTTGCCGTAACTACTTCCTGTTTTTCCTGCCGCAGTCCTTTTTCCAGAAGCTTCAGAATCTTTAGATTATCCGATACAACCAGTATCTTTCCAATACCGGCAATTGACTTCGTCTCATGTTCCGGATCTTCTTTCACAATATCCTGACAGGTAGGAAAATAAATTCTAAATCTCGTACCTTCCCCTACCTTGCTCTCTACACGGATCACACCGTGGTGACTTTCCACAATATTCATTACCATAGATAGTCCCAGTCCTACACCTTCTCCCACATTTTTTGTGGTAAAAAACGGAGTAAATATTTGTGACAATGTGGTTTCATCCATACCACAGCCATTATCCGCCACTTCGATTCTCACATATTCTCCGCCGGCAGAAGTGTCTATCTCATGTTTTTTCACCTCCGATTGATCCACAATTTCTGCACGGAAATAAACAGACCCGTTTTCCTTGCCAATGGCATGAAATGCATTTACACATACATTTAAGATCACCTGATTTAACTGTGTCTTATTCGCAAAAATTCCCTTACCCTCACAACTTATTTCCTGTTTTAACTCAATATTATAAGGACAAACAGATTCAACCATTTTGATGCACCTGTGTAAAATAGTATCCAGATCCCAATACTGGTATACTGTTTCTGTATTTTTCTTACTAAGAGAGGCAATCTGTACGATGATATCTTTGGCCTTTTCTGCTGCATCATAGATTTCTTCTATATCACCATAGTATGGCTCGTTTTTATCTACAGTACCTAGCATCAGACCTGCATATCCCATAATAGGTGTTAACAGATTATTGAACTCATGGGCAATACCACCGGTCATGGTGCCGATTACCTGTAATCGCTGCTGATGACTGATATAGCTTTCACTCTTATGCAGATCCTCCAACGTTTTATTCAGTTCCTTCAGATATTCATTTTCTTTTGCATAAGCATACTGCTTGCGATACATACTCAACATGAAAATGACTGTACACAGAATGGAAAATACCAGTACAAAAAACAAACTTGCCATCTTCACGATACCAATAGTCAGTGGCGCGTTAAATTCCTCATAATCCGCCACTGCGCTGACAGTCAGAAAACCGTCTCCAAATACTGCCGGTGTATAGGCTGCAAACTTTCTCACCCGCTGTAGATTCGTATGTGCTTCGGCCCACCAGTAGGAATGATAAATCTGTGTCCCAGTCTCCCCGGCAAGCTGATGTTTTACCAATTCCGACAATTCCGAAAGATCCACTCCCGGAAATCTCTCCTGTCTGTCCTTGATAACATCCATACCGACCTGTTCTTTTACCTCATGCATTACGATAGTACCATTGGAGGCTTTTACCATAATATAGCCCTTTTCACCCAGCTTAAGATTAGACATCAGACTATAGAAAATCGTTTCGCAATCCAGGTAAAATACCGTTTTAAAATGATTATCCGCCTGAAAACTCAGTGCAAAATACATTTTATCATCATCATCCTGACACACGTCGATCTTATATTTTCCATTGGTGCCCATCAAGGAGATAAAACGATATGTACGTGCCCTAAGGTTTACGATATTCATACCATTATCATCATAGATCCGGATATCAGCAATATTCGGATAATAGCTTCTCATGAAGTTATTAGCCATCCTATCCAATGCTTCGGCATCACCTCTTTTACGATATTCCTCTATACCAATGGCAAATTCCTGGGTATCATTAATCGCTGTAATATCCTGGCAACATCCCGCCAAATAGCTTTCTATTGCCTGTGCAGAAGAAGACGCAACTGTTAGCAGCTGCTGTTTTTCGCCGTTCATCACATCCTCTGAATATTTTTGAATACTGCTTAGCAGCATGTAAACCATGGCAATACAGAGAGAAAGCATAAATAAAAGCGATAGTTTAGATTGTTTGGACAATACAATTTTTTTCATGGAAACCTCCCGCGGGATATCTTTCTTCTTATTCTGCTGTATCCTTGATAAAACTTGTCTTTTCTTCATAATTCCCTTATAATTGTAACATATTTGGATTTATTGTGGAGGTTTGAAATGGGGGTAACAAAAGTTCTTATTGTTGACGATGATGTTGCTATACAAAAGTTACTGGTTAAAGTAATGACCTGCAACAACTATCAGTCTGTTGCTGTCTCCAGTGGTGAAGCTGCCCTTGAGATCCTGAAAAACGATGTGTTCCATTTGATTCTACTGGACATTACAATGGGAGGAATGGACGGTTTCCAGGTCATACAGACCATCAGGGAACAGGGCTCCAATATCCCTATCATTGTAATCAGCGGCAGAACGGAAGATTATGATACTCTATACGGACTGGACATCGGTGCTGATGATTATATTACCAAACCTTTTAATCCGGTTATTCTGGGTGCCAAGGCCAAAGCTTTGATTCGCAGGGATAACAATGCACAGGTCACTTCCAAAGCTGTCATTCACTGTGGACCCTTCAATCTGGATACCACAGTTTTAAAATTCACCAAAAATGATGAAGAGGTGGTTCTCTCCTCCAAGGAACTTCTTATGATGCGTCTTTTCCTTGAAAATCCGGGACGCGTTTTCAGTAAAGAGATCCTGTACGATCAGATCTGGGGAGATGCCATTGTAGATGAGAATGCTGTTATGGTCTACATCAATCATCTTCGTGCCAAGATTGAGGATGATCCCAAGAAACCCCAGTACATCAAAACCGTTTGGGGACTCGGTTATAAATTTTCTCTTTCTTAATCCGGCTATTTTTCTAAAACGACTTACATAATTTCCGAGAGCTGATTTATATCATACAAAAAAGGAACGCAACACTGATCTTCTCAGTATGCGTTCCTCTTTTATTATGTAAAAAATTGAAGCAAAATTATAATACTCATTTTAGGATACTAAATACTGTTTTTGTTTCTTGAATGCTTTTATTTCTTAAATAATTTGTTGATAAAATTTACTCAGCTTTTTTCTTTCCTAATAAGCCCTTGATCAGCGGATATACCAGCATGATCACACAAGCGGTCATGATAACTGCTGTGATAGGATTGGTAAATACTTTTACCATGTTACCATTAGTCAGTGTATAAGCACGTCTTAAGTTAGATTCGCACATCTGTCCAAGTACAAGACCAAGTACCAGAGCTGCCGGTGTAAATTTCATCTTTACGAAGAAATATCCCAGGATACCTGCAAATGCCATCAGGATAACGTCGCCTGTGCCATTCTTTAATGCGAAAGAACCAATCATTGCTAACATGATGATAACCGGTCCTAAGATGCTGTAAGGAATAGCAAGGATCTTAGCGAAGATTCTTGCAACCATCAGAGATACGATTACCATGATGATATTGGTAATTAACATGGAACCAAATACAGATGCCAGATATTCAGGCTGTGTACGAACCAGAAGAGGTCCAACCTGTACGCCCTTTAATACCAGAGCTGACATCATGATGGCTGCTGCGTTACCACCTGGGATACCAAGAGATAACAGAGGAACCATGGATCCGCCTGTTGCAGCGTTATTAGCTGCTTCAGATGCTACGATACCATCCGGAATACCGGTACCGAACTGATCGGAATGTTTGGAGATCTTCTTCTCAACTGTGTAGGAAAGGAAGGATGCAATTGTTGCACCGGCTCCTGGCAAAATTCCTACGATAGTACCGATAATAGAGGATCTGATCATAACAAATTTAACTTTCCAGAATTCCTTGAAACCAGGAATGTTGGTTTTGAATTTTGTACCTTTTTCATCTGCTTCTTTTTCTTCTTCTGTCTTAACTTTCTGTTTACCAGTCTGTTTCAGAACTTCTGTTACAGCGAATAAACCGATCATAACAGGGATCATCTCAACACCGGAAGATAAAGTGGAACTGCCCCATGTCAAACGAGGTACACCAAGCATTGGATCCAGACCGATACAGGCAAGTAACAGACCTAACAGACCGGAGATCAATGTCTTGATCAGGTTACCGCTATCCAAAGAGGATAATACAGACAGTCCTAAGAAGGATACCGCAAATAACTCTGAAGGACCAAATTTCAATGCAACTGATGCCAGCTGCGGAGATACCAGTGCCATAGCAAATGCTGCAACCAGACCACCGAATGCAGAAGCAACCAGGGAATAACCCAGAGCTTTTCCTGCCTCACCTCTTTGTGCCATTGGATAACCGTCAAAGGTAGTAGGTGCACTGGAAGGGGTACCGGGGATCTTGAACAGAATAGCCGTAATACCACCACCAGTGATGGATGCACAATATACAGATACTAAGAATGCAATAGCAATTACCGGGTTCATTGCATAAGCAAATGGTAATGCCAGAGCAACTGCCATGGATGCACTAACACCAGGCATTGCGCCGAAGATAACGCCGACTACCGTTCCTGCCAGGATCAATAAAAAGGTGGAAGGTGTCAAAACAATTTGTAAACCACTTAAAAATAAATCAAACATATGCTTTCCTCCTCCTTAGAATGGCAGTAATGTTTCTACCATTAAGGCGAAGTCTCTGAGGAATCCGTAACCTCTCGGTAACATAATATCCAAAGCGCCCTGGAAGATAACATACAAAACGACAGTTGCAATCACACCGGATAAAATCAGTTTAACAGGACTCTTCTGTCCCAGTAAACGTCCGTATGCCATGATGAAAATACATGTTGTCAGCATAAATCCTGCATATTCCAGAACAAATGCCATTACAATTACCATAACCATACCAATAAAGATTTTACTTTTAAAGAAAGAAGTAATTTCACTTGATTCAAACTTTAAATTTCCTTCTGCCTTACCCTTTTTCCAAATATTAAAGATATTTACAGCAACCAGTATTGCAAGCAATACTAAGATAATGCGTGGCCAGAAAGCTGCACCAAGTTCAGTTGCTGTAGCTGCTGGTGAGGTAATCCCCACCAGCACATAAGCATATATGGAAAAGATAAATAATACTACATTAAATATCAGTTCTAATAGCAATCCATTCACCTACTTTTCATTTGATATAAATCAGTTTACTGTTCGAATGTTTCAATCCAAGTTTAAAATCTGAATCTTACTGTCCGAATACTTCTGTCAGATCCTTGAAATCCTGATCCCACATAGCCTGGAAATCTGCTGTATTGTACCAGCCCTGTCTCTGATCCAGACCTTCTGTAACTGCCCATTTCTGGAATTCTTCACTTGCAACTGCTTTTTCTGCTGCTGCTGCGAAGGATGTCATAGCGGCTTCAGGTGTTCCGTTAGCTGCGAAGATTCCACGGTAAGGGCCATAGTAGCAATCAATACCAAGTTCGCCGGTACACTCAACATTTTCAAATCCTGCCATTGTCAGTCTCTCTTCTGTACAGGAAAGGATTGGCTTCATATCGCCGGAAGCGATCATAGCAGATACTTCAGCTGGTCCTACGCAAGCCAGTAATACATGTCCACCGATGATATCGGAATTCAACTGTGCGCCTTCGGAATAAGCAACGGATTCAACCTTGTCTCCAAATGTTCCGATTACACATGCATTGTCAAGACCTGTGATAGACATAACACCACATTTTGCTGAATCAGGATTTTCTTCGATATATTTCATCATCTCTTCATATGTATTGAATGGTGAAGATGCTGCTGTAACGAAGATGTTCTGATCATGTACCAGGTTGCAAACCGGTGTAATGCTTCCGTAAACATCTGTTTCTGTTGCGCCACTGATCTGTGCTAACATTGTGGATGGTGTGTTCAGTAGCCAGGTATAACCATCTGCCGGCTGGCTGATTGCATACTCAACACCACTAACTCCGCCTGCGCCTGATTTGTTGTTGATTACTACAGAAACACCAAGTTCTTTTTCAAGTGCTGTTGCAAACTGACGAACTGTTGTATCAGCTCCGCCGCCTGCGCCCCAAGGACAAACGATTTCGATCTTTCTCTCCCATGTCCAGTCGCCTGCTGCTGCATCGCCTGCTGCTTCAGTTTTTGCTGCGCTGTCAGCCGGTGCATCTGCTGCAGGTGCTGAGCTGCTGCCGCATGCTGTGAGACCAAGTACCATTGATGTAGCCAGTAAAACTCCCAATAACTTCTTTTTCATACCATACTCTCCTTTTGTTCTGTGCTAAGATTTTGTTCTTACAATATTCATTTTATAAACTAAGTCTTAAGTACAAATAAAAAAACCTTAAAATTTCTTAAGGTTTTTCTATTTGTTGCATATGTAGTTGAATGAATTGCTTAGAACTGTCTTCTCAAAGAACAATTATATGTAATAAAAATTATAACACGCCGATACAGATAATTCCCAGTATTGCTGAACAAATGATAACCTTAGGCACGGACCATTTATATTTCATCAGCAACAGCAGCGCCAATGCCCCTATTCCCAGCGTATACAAATTAATTGTTCCCCCAACCAGATAATTGGTTTGCAGCAATGAAATGATTACTGCGATGATCATACCGATGCAAGCCGGACGGATTACTACCAGAATACCATTGAATGTCTGGCTTGTTTTAAATTTTGAAAAGCAGGCAGCTACAAAAATTGTCAATGTAAATGCCGGCAGTAAAACTCCCAATACTGCAATAATTCCCCCCAGTATCCCTGCTACCTGCATGCCCGCAAAAGTAGCACAGTTCACGCCAAAAGGACCCGGTGTCATCTCTGCAATTGCAATAATATTAGAAAAATCTTCTGCCGTCATCCATTCATGTGACAGCATTTCCTGTGAAATAAGCGGTATCATGGAAGTACCGCCAAAGCTGGTAAATCCAACCTTTACAAACGTCCAATATAATTCAAGCAGCATTTTTTCTGATTACCCCCATTCTGATGATTGCCAGTACCACACCCATTAAGATGATAATCACGTTATTAATACTGGTAAACGAACAAAGTAAAAATACCACGCCGCATATACACCAGCTGAACTTATCTTTTAATGCTGTCTTACCCAAAGACCACATGGAAGAAAAAATAATCGGTGCGACTGCCGCACGAATGCCTGACAATGCACAGCCTACCCAGTAATTATCCTTAAATGCGGCATAGCAGACTGTAATAATACTCAAAATAACCACTGCCGGAAATGTAATCCCTATAACGGAACAGATACCACCCCAGATACCGGCAACCTGATAGCCAAAGATCATGCTGATATTGGTAATCATAATCCCAGGAACAGATTTTCCCACCGATACAATATCCAGTAACTCTTCCTTGGTAATATCATGTCGTTTATTAACAAATTCCTGCTCCATCTGTGCCAGAATACTCCAACCGCCGCCAAAGGTAAAGCATCCTATCTTTACAAAAAAAGCAAACAGCTTAATACCCTTTATGAATTTATTGTCCTGCGTTGTTACCTGCACTTCTTTCTCTATTGATTCTATTGTTTCAGTTTTTTGTACTGTTTCTATAATTTCCATGTCATCACTTCCTGTTAACATGGTAACATTGCACGATAATATTTGTAAAATATATCTTTTCCGCTCTTTCACATAGTTTAAAACAATGGTAGTATAGGATATATCTATAGCCTTACGTTTCAAAAGAAAGGGATTTCTCCATGAATTGGAATCAGTTAGAATATGTCATGGTCCTGACAAAAGAAAAGAATATTACAAGAGCGGCAAAAGAATTGTTCATCTCCCAGCCTTCTCTTTCCCTTAGCATACAATCACTGGAAAAAGAACTGGATATTAAACTGTTCACCCGTATCGGAAAGGAAATGCAGCTGACCTACGCCGGTTCCCTATTCTATGAATGGGCAAGAGCCACCCTGCAATCCCATGAACAGCTGCAGTTTAAGCTGGCAGATATTACGCAAAACAAAAGACAGCTGATCCGTATCGGTGTCAGTCCTCACCGCAGCAACCTGATCATGCCGGTTCTCATGAAACGCTTTTATGAACAGTTTCCCAACTGTGAGATCCGTTTGACAGAACGTCCCACCTATGTATTGTCTTCTCTTCTTGAAAAAGACGAATTGGATTTCATGCTGGATGTGGCTCATCCGGACCGACTGCTGTACCAAAGCGATTTTCTTACAAACGAAAGCATCCTGCTTGCTATTCCCAGGAGCGTGGAAGCCAAACTGCTGAAGGAACATCCTGAGGGTTTTGATACCATTTATCTTCCCTGGATGGCGGATCATAAATTTATCAAGCTGTCCGAAGAACAGGTTCTTGGTAAAATTGCTGCCAGAATCTGTGAAGTAAATTCCTTTTTACCCAACACAGTCATCAGCTGCAGCAATGTGGAAACTGCGCTTTCCTTTGTAAACCAGCAGCTGGGAAGTTCCTTTGTACCTGAAATCTTTGAAAAGCAGAAGCTGTTCATAGAAAATGTAGCCTACTACCCCATCCGGAATTTTGAGGAGCGCAGACAGGTCTGCCTGGTCTACAAAAAAGACGCCTACCTGTCAAAACAGATATTATATCTGTTTCAGCTGTTCCATGAATCTGTCCCGGACTTTTATCAGTAAAAAGGAGGTTTTCTTATGAAAACATCAAAGTACAAAATCGTAACGATTGAGAGAGAGTATGGCAGCGGCGGAAATGAAGTGGGACGCATCTTATCACAAAAACTTAATATTCCTCTTCATGATCACTCCATATTGGTGGAAGCAGCCAAAAAGCTGGATATTCCTTCCATCTATATCTCTGATCTGGAAGAAACCAGTTCCGGCAGTATTATTTTCAACCTGTCACAGACTTCCATCGGTGGCGGTTCCAATACCAAAAATCTTCCTATGGCTGAACAACTGTTTCGTACAGAACGGGATATTATTTTAAATGCTATTTCCCTGGAAGGCTCCGGCGTTATCGTGGGGCGCTGTGGCAGTGAGATTTTAAGAGATCGGGAAGATTGTCTGCGAATTTTCATTTATGCCAATCGCACTTTCCGATTAAATCGTGCCATGGAAAAAGAGCACCTGTCACAAGCAGAGGCCGATTCCATGCTGGTAAAGGTAGATAAAAGACGAAGTAACTTTTATAAAACCCATACTGGCCTGACGTGGGGTGATCCACATCATTTCGACCTATGTTTAGACAGCAGTGCTCTTGGTATTGCAGAAACAGCTGCTATTATTCAGCAAATAATGGAGTAGACAGATATCTGTCACCGGTATCAGGCAACAGGATTACAATGTTCTTGCCCTTATTTTCCGGGCGCTTTGCAAGTTCTGTTGCTGCCCATACCGCTGCTCCGGCAGAAATACCGATCAGAACGCCTTCTGCTCTGGCTACTTCCCGGCCTACCGTAAAAGCATCTTCATTTTCTACTGTTATGATCTCATCATATACCTTGGTGTTTAAAGTTTCCGGTACAAATCCGGCACCGATACCCTGGATTTTATGTGGTCCCGGTTTTCCCTGAGATAATACCGGTGAACCGGCCGGTTCTACAGCAATTACTTTTACCTCCGGATTTTTGGATTTCAGATATTCACCAACACCGGTAATCGTACCACCTGTACCAATACCTGCAACGAAAATATCAACCTTACCATCGGTATCCTCCCATATCTCCGGACCGGTGGTTTTTCTATGTGCTTCCGGGTTTGCTTGATTGGTAAACTGTCCCGGAATAAAACTGTTCCCTGTTTCTTTTGCCAATTCTTCTGCCTTGGCTATCGCACCTTTCATACCCTTTGAACCATCTGTCAGTACCAGTTCTGCACCATATGCTTTCATCAGGTTTCTTCGTTCTACGCTCATGGTGTCAGGCATAACGATAATAACCCGATACCCTTTGCTGGCTGCTACAGAGGCAAGTCCGATTCCTGTGTTACCACTGGTAGGCTCTATGATAACGGAACCTTTTTTTAATGCGCCAGACTTCTCAGCCTGTTCAATCATCTCTTTGGCAATTCTGTCCTTTACACTGCCTGCCGGATTAAAATACTCCATCTTTCCTAACAGAGTTGCTTCCAGCTGATTTTTTCTTTCATAGTTTCCTAACTCCAGTAATGGTGTTCTTCCGATTAATTCTGTTACAGATTTATAGATTTTCATGTTATCCTCCCATATTTCCTATATTCCTATTTGTTTTATAGTATATATGTTATATCGTTATTCCCACTATGTCAATAGGTTTTTACTTTTTTTCAAAAAAAGAGCCTTCAGGTCTGCAAAACCTGAAAGCTCTGTGCTTTTTCTATATATTGCTGTTATCTATATATTGCTATTGTCTATATACTGTAATTATCCCCACCCTCTGCTAACTGGTTCTCCACCAGATCCTCAATGGTAATACTCTCCAGATAATCGTCTATAACCTTATCCAGTCCCTTCCACATAGGAAGTGTAATACAGCTTTGTGCACGTTCACACAGATTTACACCGCTTTCAATGCAGTTTACCGGTGCCATACTGCCTTCTGTCAGTTTTAATACTGCACCCACTGTGTAATCCTTAGCCGGTTTGGCCAGCTTATAGCCACCACTTTTTCCCCGAAGACTAATTACAAAATCTGCACGGTTTAAAATTCCTACGATCATTTCCAGATACTTCATGGATATTTCCTGTCGCTCTGCAATTTCCTTAAGAGAAATAAATCCATCCTTTGTATGCTGTGCCAAATCAATCATGACACGGAGTGCATATCTTCCTTTTGTTGATACCTTCACCTGCAATCACACCTTCCTTATTACTACTCTTCCTATAGTCTAATAGGAATTGAAAAATATTGCAAGGTAAAAACTATCCCTGATCCTATCTGGAAATTATTTTATGATTTGCTAAATCTTGCCACAGACTCTTTCATACGTTCGGAAGCCTGTCCGATTTCATCCATCATGTTCTGGATATTGCCTGTATTCTCTGTGATACTGGTGATCTTAGTAGCCACAATTTCCGTTGCTTTCGCACTTTCATTTGTAGTCTGTACAATACTATGAACCGAACCGGTAATGGATTCAGCGGATTTTGCTGCTGTCTCTGCGAACTCTGCCAGTTCTTCGATTTCTCTTTTCAGACTCTGAATACCTTCTGCATTAGTCTGCATCTCAGAAATCATCTCATTATAATCTTCATTAACGTCATTCTGCACGAATTGTAGCAGTGCATTAGAAGACTCGATCAATCCCATAACTGACTGCTGTACCAGACTGGTTACATTCTGAATTCTCTCTACCACACTTCTGGAATCTGCTGACAGTTTGGAAATTTCAGTTGCTACAACAGAAAATCCTCTGCCTGCCTCACCGGCTCTGGCAGCTTCAATGGAAGCATTTAAGGATAACAGATTGGTCTGCTCCGCAATGCTTAAAATAGAAGCCGACATGGTTTCGATTTCATTTACCGACTGGGCATCCTCTAAGAATTTTTCCAGTTTCACCCGGATATCTCCGAAGGTTTCCATCATCTTACTCTTATTTTCCTGCATGGACTGGCTTGCCTTTAACATAGTGCCGGCAGAAGCCTCAACCACCTGGGTACATTCCCTGGCATTACTGTCCACTTTAAGGATGCTCTCGGATACTTCATTTACTGTATCATCAACGCCATTGCAGAAGGAAGCTGTTGCATCAATCTGCGCTGACATTTCTTCTGCCGCTGCTGCGGTATCCTGTGTTGCATCATTTAATCCGGCAATTTCACCGATACACTGTTCTGTTACATCATTCAAAACATTGCCTGCCTCTGCTATCGCAGAAATAGTCGCAGCCAGAGATTCATTCGCAATATTTAATGCATTTCCAAGATCACCAAATTCATCATTACTTTTGATCTTAATAGGCTGTTCTACGCTGCCATCCTTTAATTCCTCCGCAAAGCGATGAATCACCTTTACACGGCCCACTACAAATCTGCTCATGATAATTGAAATGACAAGAGTCAGAATACAGGAGATGATAATCACACCAATAAAGATGCCATTCATGCTACTGGAAAAAATTTCTGCGTTTGCAGATAACTCCTGGGTTCTGCCAATATTATAGTTGATCATTTCTTCCAGAATATTGTTAATCTCAGTCTGCAGTGTTGCGTACTCTTTATGTACACGGATAGCAGTTGCATAATCTGCACCTGCTGCCGCCTCTTCTATTTTTTCAATCATTGGAGTAGTCAGCGAGATACGATCCAGGAAGGAATTCAGATAACCCATAGTTTCTTCATCTGCATAATCTTCGTGGGATAAGAATTCGTTAATCAAAGACTCGTTCTCTGCAATACGTTTGTTGGCGTCATCCGTATAAACCGGAACCTCATCTGCAAAACGCTGATTTGCGATCAGACCTACATCGGCAGTTACCAGTGCTGCATTGGATTGAACCTGCTTTAACGTCTGTGTGATCACATTAGAAAACTGCAATGCTTCTTTGTAATCGTTCTGAGTTTTGTTACTGGTAAAAAGCATACCCAGCCCTGATACGAGCAAGCACATCAAGATCAGCACAAAACCAAGTGTCAATTTCACAGTAATGTTGAAACGAAGAGAAGTCGATGACTTTTCTCTCTTTTCTTTCCTTTTCTTTACAGCCATATCTTGCCTCCTAGACTTTATTTGGTGCATATGACTATATTTTACATTAATTAATGCTCAAAAACAATCATTTTTCCCAAAGATGACAAGATATTCCCTATTATGTGTCGACAATTCTTACTTGATACCATGCTGTAACAGATAATCCACCCACAAACCATAATAGGAAGCCTTCAAATGTACTTCGTCAAAGGTATATTCTGCACTTAGATTTCCATCCTGGTCACAGACTGCATTATTCATTTCCAGATAAAAGATATGACGGTTATCAGCCATTTGTTCTAACAAAAAATTTCTTTCATTGATATGTGTATTGTTAAAAATCGGATCACTCTCATTTTTAGAAGCTGTTACCCGCATAATCCCTTGAATAAATATCACCGCATCCGGCTGTAATTCCCTGATCCTGTCAATCACCTTCTGATATGCTGCTGCAAAATATTCCGGTGTTCCTGTTCCCAGCTCATTGATACCCAGCATCAGGTATATCTTTTTAAACTGATGTTGTTGCAAAGCCTGATCCACCGTTAACTTTTCTTCAGAATCCTCCAGTTTCAAAAATGGTAATGTATCATACTCATAAATTGTCAAGGAAGTTTTTGCATAAAAAGCAGACTGCTCTAAACCGGCATAATCCTCTAATCCTACCGTTCGGGAGTCTCCGATAAAAACAGCATCTTCCAGATAGGATCGATCCACGATTTCAAATTCTTTTATCTCATCCTCTTTTGCCTGGTTTCCACTGACGGAAGCGATTTCCTCTACAGCTTCATCCGGATCGGCAATACTTTCGGCTGTAACCAGAAGATTATCTTCCATAGCTCCACTTTCTATCACTGCATCATTTTGCAGACTATGCCAGATAGTCTGTAAAAACGGAACACCCAGATATCCCACGATACTGATCAGCAAGAGACATAAAAGCGGACTTTTCCGAAACCAGTTTATCTTTTTTTCTTCCATGGCTCATGCTCCTTTCCTCAAGCAGACAATCCACTTAAAAACGATAGTATAAAAACGGATTATTCTCCGCTGTTTTCAAATAATAAACAGACAGCCAGAACAGTCCTAATAAGACAACAGACATCAGAATGCTGTTCTTATATTTCTGGTAAACAGACTGTAATGCCGTAGTGCTGAATAAAAAGCACAGCAAAAATAAAACGCCATACTGTTGCAAATAGGTTACGAAATCCAATGCATTATGGTAAGCACTTCCCGTCCATCCCCCAAAAGGAAACAGCCTGCTAAAATACAAAACGATCTGATCCATTTCAGTAATAGCAAACAGCATCCAGGATACAGGTATCAGAAATAACATATAAAGATGCCCCAGCACCGGTACGTTTTCCAAAGTAGCTTTCCATACGAATTTTTCCAGTACAATACAAATAAACAGAAACAGTCCCCACAATACAAAATTCAGGCTGGCGCCGTGCCAGATCCCGGTGAGCATCCATACAACCAAAAGATTTCTGATCGTTCTGACTGTTCCTTTTCGGTTTCCGCCAAGCGGTATATACACATAATCCCGAAACCATGTCCCCAGGGTAATATGCCACTTTTCCCAGAATTCTGTCATGGATTTTGCCATATAAGGGTTATTGAAATTAGCCGGCAGGTGAAATCCCAGCATCTTGCCCAGACCAATTGCCATTAAAGAATATCCCAGGAAATCAAAATACAGCTGAAATGAAAAAGCAAATGCTCCCATCCACGCAAGTGGCGTAGATATGGCATCAAAACCTATTGTTTCAACCTGGTGCCACAGAATACCGATACGGTTTGCCAAAAGTACTTTGGACGCAAGGCCAAGCACAAAGATATGTAAGCCATCTTCCATCTTCTCTAAGGTCAGTTTCCTGTCCTGTAATTCCCACGCAATTGCCGGATATGTCACAATCGGACCGGCAATCAATTGCGGGAACATACACAAATAGGTCCCCAGCGTAATCACAGATTTTTCAGCCGGTGTTTTCTTCACATAAACATCCACCAGATAAGAAATAATCTGAAAGGAATAGAAACTGATACCGAGAGGCATTCCCGTCAAAAATCCCGGTAATAAAACACTTTCCTCCAACACCCAGTTATATTTAAAGAACACTAAAAGACCAATATCAAAAAGAAGTCCTGCTAAAAAACAGAACCTTCGAAGGCCACCCGTACTGGCAAAAATGCCCCGGCCGACCAGATAATTTATCACAATAGATGCCATGAGAAGCAGCACATACCGTGGCTCTCCCATTGCATAAAAACAGATACTGCCTATAAACAGTATCCCATTACGCCAGGTTTTCGGAGCTGCATAATACAGCATCAGAAATACCGGCAAAAAGTAAAATATAAATTCCAGACTGCTAAAGACCATAAGGCAGTTCCCAATCCTATTATTTTTCTTAAGTCAGCGCCTCATCGGCAGTTTGTCAGCCCTCTCGCAGCAGCTGCATCATCACGTCGTAGTTTTCAGGTTCATGTGGGAAAGTACATTTGGAACAATCCTTGATTTTCCTATCATTTCGTTCCAGAAAAGAAGGCTTCCCCGGACAATGTTCCCGCAGATAAAAAGGACAATAACAAAACAAACAATTAAATCCGGTATCCGCTTTCTCTTTTCCCGGCGTATCCGTTTGTTCCGGCAAAATATGGCAGGGAAAATATTTACATGCTCTGTTTTCAAAAAAACGATATGAATTTTCCATCTGCCTGACTCCTGTATCCAATAAAGTTATTTTTTAATACGAACAGCCCAAATATCATCCACCATGAAAATAGGATGATAAGACTGTTTTGCCTTCCTGAGTCCCGCTAATCCCATGTCTTCCTCTCGGTTTACATAAGTATATTCCTGTAAAGCATGCTCTGTAAACTGCTGATTGATCAATGGATATAATCCCTGTATATCTGCTGCTTTTTCAAAATGGGTAATGAAAGTATCATCAGTTCCGCGCTCCCCAAAGGTAAACGCCTGTACCAGACCTTCCATACGAATCAAGCCGCCCACAAAACCAAATTCTTCATAGTGTTCACAGGCAAATTCCAGTGCTCTCTTCTCGTATTCCATGGAACGGATCACATCATCCGTTACCACCTCATTTTTAGCCTCTCTCCAGGTCTCTGCCAGTGCCATGCACTCTTCTAAACCTTCCGCCGTAAGAGGCTCATAAGTAAAGGTGTGCTCCTTTAAAAATTTATTGATATGATTCTTTTTACCATGATATTTCTTGCCGGACAGCTTCGTCAATGCTTCTATTTCATAAACATAGTCACTGTCTTTTTCATTATAAGAGATCTGAAATTCCCACGGAAATTCCTCTTCCAAACATCTCGCCATCTCGTGAGACATATCGGACATACGGAATTCTTTTCCGACAACCTTGGCATCTTCTTCCAGAATTTTCACAATTTCTTTAAAATCCGGGGTGAGCTCCGGCAGACGATATACTATATCCTTGCCCTCGTCCATACGATATACCAAAGCATCTTTTATAATAGCATATTCCAACAGTCCGCTTACATTCCAGATATAGTTATTTCCCACACAAAATGTACAGCTTCTATTATCAGCCCTTTTTAAATATTTTTGTAACACAGGCATATCTACTAATTCAACTTTTTTAAACAATATTTCTTACCTTTGCTAAACCGGAATCAATCCGTTCAGCCATTCTCTCTTTCCCTTTTCCCGTACAGCAACCAGATGCCGGTTTTCTCTTCCACAGACCCTGACATTCGCTGTCGGTGCAGTTTTTTCTTTTATCAGTTCCATTAACTGCCCCCAACAAATTTTTTGGAAGGCATAAAAGAATATTTCGATTCTTCCACCTTCCATCATACCCATAACAAAACCTATTGATTCTCCATCAGCCAGACACTCATAAGCAAAAGCCTGTTCCATCTGTAGAAAATCAGCTACATAAAATTCTTCCAAAGCTTTCTCAAATATAACATTCCGATTGGTAATATTCCAGTCATTTCTTTTTAACAGACAACACAAATCTTCTGCTGTACAAGCTCGCAGCTGTAAATTTGAAAGTTCTGTTTTCTCCGAATATACAGATACAGCAGTTTGCGGATACAAATGTTCTGCAAAATCAAACCGGTCATAATATTGAAACAGGTTTTCCTCTGCCGGAATCAGGAAAAAGGTTTTCATACCCTTTTTCTCTCCATCATGAATAGCGATCCTGATCATCTCTCCCATGATACCTGCTCCACGATATTCCTCTAAAGTTGCCAGCGCATACAAATATCCGGCATGCTGATTTCTGATTTCATTTGTCTGTTCCACTATATCACAAGGCAGTAAATAAAGCATGGCAACTACACCTTCGGACAATGGGTCTTCATAGCATAACACCTGTTCTGAAATAGAAATGTTTTGCAAAAAACCGCGGATATAGGCTTCTTCATCCCCGAACACCTGCTTCCATACAGATACCAATCCATCTATATCCTGTTCATTCGCATATCGTATATTTGCCTGCTCCATCTCCTGCTCTTTCTTAAATCCTAATTTAACTTTATACCTTTTAACAGATCACCCAGACTTGTTGAAGCACTTTCTTTGCTGGTAAACTCTTCTATATCTTTTGCGGTAGCAGCATTTTCATCTACCATTTCTTCAGCCAGTGCTTTCATGCTGAGACTAATCTTATTATCCTTCGTATTTAACACTTTAACCTTAACTTTTTCACCTTCTTTTAATACTTCTGAAGGTTTGTTGATACGTTTCTCGCTGATCTGTGAAATATGTACCAGACCGTTCAAACCATTTCCCAGATTAACAAAAGCTCCGTATGGCATGAGACTCTCTACTACACCTTCCATAACGGTACCGGGAACGATCATGGAAATCTGATGATTTCTCTTCTCGGCACTCTTGGCTCTTGCCACTTTTTTACCGGATAATACCAGTTTCTGTTTCTCAGGGTCTACAGTAATAACCTGTGTTTCGATTTCTTTTCCGATCCATTCATCGGTTTGCTCTACATACTCATCTGTGATCTGAGATGCAGGTATAAAACCGCGTACTCCCTGTAAATAAACGATAACTCCTGCCGGAACACTTTCCTTGATCTTTACTGTTACCACAGTTTCATCTGCCATCATCTGTTTGAAGCTGTCCCATACCAGTAAATCATTTGCTTCCTTTTTGGACATCAGAATGTTACCCTGTCCATCATCCATTTTCACAACAGTAGCTTCGATTTCATCCCCTTCATGGATGTCCTCGAATACATTAAAGTCAGGATCATTGCTTAATTCTGTTACTTTGATAATACCCTGGGCATAATATTTCAGATCCAGAATTACTTCTTCTTCACTGATACCGATAACAGTTCCGGTAAGAATATCGCCCTCTTTTATTTTACGGAAAGAAGCCTCCAGCTCTTTCTCAAAATCGTTCATAGATTCCATTTTGTACCTTCCTTTCCAAATCCAACCATCTACTTCGTTTACTAGTATATCATATCTTGTCCTATCCTGTAATGTGTAACATATCAATGAGTAAAATCCATGCCATTCCATAATAGGTTACTACTGCCACCAGATCATTTACTGTTGTAATCAGCGGACCGGAGGCTACTGCCGGGTCAATCTTGATTTTATGAAAGAACATAGGCACAATTGTCCCTACAAAACTGGAGATCATCATGGCTACCATTAAAGCAATGCCTACACAGCCGGATATTGCAAAAGCATAATGTGCCGGCTTATCTTTCAGTAATAAAATATACAGACCAATGCATACAAAAGACAATGCTCCTAATAACAGTCCATTAGTCAGACCCACACGGATTTCCTTCCAAACCAGCTTAAGCTTCTGTCCCGCCTTTAAATTTTCATCCATTAGGACACGAATGGTAACAGCCAGAGACTGGGTTCCCACATTACCTGCCATGTCCAGTATCAGTGACTGGAAGCAAACTACCAGGGCAATTTGTGAAACCACACCTTCAAATAAGCCTACTACAGATGACACTACCATGCCTAACACAAGCAGGATAATCAACCAGGGCATTCTCTTTTTCAGACTGGTAAGCAATGATTCTTCCAGATCCGCTTCTGATGTCAAACCGGCCAGTTTCGCATAATCTTCACCCATCTCATTGTCTACAACTTCCACAATGTCCTGGGCTGTTACAACACCGATGACTTTATGCGCTTCATCCAGTACCGGAATGGAATCCTCTGCATAATCTTTTAATCGCTCAATACAATCTGTGATATTCTCAGTTGCTCTTACATATGGATAAGAGTGACTGATCAGGCTCTCCAGCTCCACATAGTCCCTTGCCACGATTAAATCTTTCAGATCAATTGCTCCATAAAATGTTTCATCATCATCTTTTACATAAATTGTAGTAATGTTATCATTTTCCTCGGCCTGGCTGATCATGGACTTCATAGCCTGCTTAATCGTAAGCATCCGACTGATCTCCACGAAGTTTGTAGTCATGATACTACCAACTTCATCGTCATCATAGGAATTGATCAGCTTAATATCCTCTTTGGATTCTTCGTCCATCAATTCAATCAGTTTTTCCCTGACATCCTGATCCACGTCTTCCAAAGTATCTACCGCATCATCGGCATCCATGCTCTCCAGAATGTCTGCTGCATCTTCCAGACCCAGTTCCTGCAGGTAAGAAGCCGCATTATCCAGATAAGCAAATACCTCTGAAGTGCGTTCCACACCAAGAACACGGTATAACTTTTTTCGGTGTGTTTCATCCAGGTATTCCAGGGCTGCCGCAATATCCTTGTCATGGTAATCATCCAGGGACTCTATGAGCACAGCTTCCCCTTCTTCACTGTTAATCAGTGTTACCAGTTCTTCTATATAATTGGGTTCTTTATAAATTTCTTCCTTGTTGTTCGGTTCCTTTAAAACATCCTTCATCTTTTCATCTGCCATCTTTCTGCCTCCATTATTCACATATTTCATTCTGTTTGTTTCATCGTTTTACCAAAAGTATCTGTAAAAAAGGGCATAAAAAAACCACCGTTTTATGTTTTCCTAAAACAGACACGTTCGGGGTTGCAATGTCAGGTTTCCATAAGCGATGGGCAGATATATGATTTCATTTTACCAATTATCAGTCACATAAAAAAATATAAGAAAAAGGTATCTGTCCATTCATTCTACTTCGGCCACAACTGTCACAACTGTCCATACTGATATCCTTCCTCTCTGATTTTTATTTGCGGGATACATTGTTAAAGTTTTCCCATTGGTTAGTCTAACCTTTTCCAATTGGAAAGTCAACGGCTAGCCACTCATTTTACGTGGATTTTATCTCTGTTTTACAGGGATTACAAAAAGGCAGATACCTAAAGTACCTGCCTTAAAATTCCCCTTTTTATTTTGCCGGAATCAGCTTATCCATTTTCAAAATATGATTGGAAAGCCATCCCAGCAGAAACTCAATCAGTTCAAACAAATATACCTGCTGATTTTCATCCACTTCCTGTAGATCAATCTGATCCAGTTTCTCAACAAATGCTTCATGAGCTAATTTCTGTGCCGCTAATCCTGCATAAGAAATCTGCTCCATATATTTTTCCTCATCCCTGAAATGCATTTCCGTGTATGCTTTCAGTTCTCCCAGAATATGTATGATCTCATCATATTTATCATGCAGAAGCTCTGCATGGATGATTTCATTTGTCTCTCTAATGATCTCAAACAGACGTTTATGCTCATCATCCACCAGTGTAATACCTGTTCTGTACTTATCAGTGAAAGCAAAAGGATCTGCACTCTCATCCACCTTGCCTGAAAGCTTCCCGATCATAATATCACTGCCCAGAATATGATGATACAGCCACTTTACCAAAAACTGTAACAGTTTTTCCATGGCATCCATCACAGCTTCATTACTGTCTCCCGACAACCCCTTTGCCATCTCATTTACGGTATCTGCAAAGCCCTGATGCTCTTTTTTCTGTCGTTCCAGCTCGGGATCCTGATGTTCCTCCATGTAAGCTTCTTCATGGGCAAAATGCACCATGGCATACTGTTTCAGATCCTCCAGCAATCCGTTTAAAACTTCCGGAGAAATAACCGCTGCTCCTGTTTTCTGCTGTTCCAGTGTCTGCATTGCTCCGTTGATCAGTACAAAAAGCTGTCTGTGTTCTTCATCAATTGCTGCGATGCCTGTCAGGCAATCCTTGGTAAACTGATACATGCTGTCCGTTCTCCTTTGTCTGCTGCCACTTTTAATATTTTCAATATCTTAAATTAATTATATTGCGCTTTCTTTAATTTTTCCAGATATTTCTTAGTCTCAGCAACAACAACACCATTTAAAGCTACGACTGCAATCAAGTTAGGAATTGCCATCAATCCGTTAAAGATATCTGCAATGGTCCAAACAGCAGAAACTGTCATAAATGGTCCGATCAATACGCAGAAAATATATAAGATTCTATAAGCTTTTACTATTTGAAGCTTTCCGCCTGTTAAATACTCCAGACATCTCTCGCTGTAATAATCCCAGCCAAGAATGGTAGTAAATGCAAAAAATACCAGGCACAGCATCAGGATAAATGCTGAAATCTGTGGTGAAATAGGAAGTCCTTCCTGGAAAGCTCTGGTAGTAACTGCCACGCCTTCCAACCCTTTAATATTCCAGGACCCGGTAATTACAATAGTAAGACCTGTCATAGTACAGATAATAATCGTATCAATAAAAGTACCCATCATAGAAACCAGTCCCTGTGCAACCGGTGACTCTGTCTTAGCTGCAGCTGCTGCGATAGGTGCACTTCCAAGACCCGCTTCATTAGAGAAAATACCTCTCGCGATACCCTTTTGCATCGCTACGATCATAGTACCCATCGCACCACCTGCTACCGCTCTCACACCAAAGGCACTCTGCACGATTTCTACAATTGCTGCCGGAATCTTCGCATAATTAACCACCAGGATAACCAGCGCTGCCAGTACATAAGTCAATGCCATAAAAGGTACGATAACCTGTGCTACAGCTGAAATTCTATGTAAACCGCCGATGATAACCAACGCAACGCATACGGTTAAAATCAAGCCTGCAATGATAACTGTCCATGAATAGGTTCTGCCAAACAAATCCACTGTCCACTGATTATTTGCATCAAAGAAGTTATTCACTGCACTGGTAATACCATTGATCTGGGTAAAAGTACCAATACCCAACAAACCTACACCTACACCAAAGAAAGCGAATACCTTACCAAGCCATTTCCAGTTCTTGCCCATACCATTTTCAATATAATAAAAAGGCCCGCCAATAATATGTCCGTCTTCTGCCACCACACGATACTTCACTGCCAGCAGACATTCCGAATATTTTGTAACAGTTCCCACAATTGCTGCCAGCCACATCCAGAATAAAGCACCCGGACCGCCTTCCACAATGGCAGTTGCAACACCAACAATATTGCCGGTTCCGATTGTTGCAGATAATGAAGTACATAAAGCTGCAAAGCTGGATACTTCACCCTCTTCTCCGCTTTTTTCATTTGCCAGCAGATGCTTGATTGCCATTGGCAGTTTGGTGATCTGCAAACCCTTTAGTCTGATGGTCAAAAAGAGACCTACGGCTAAAATCAGGACGATCAAGGGAATACCCCATACCAGATCATCCACCGTTTTTAAAAACTTACTTACTTCTTCTAACATTGTCATTCTCTCCCTAGTTAATTTTTTTTCGTTGCCATAACAAAAAAAGGAGCTGATTTTCATCAGCCCTCTAAAGAGTAGAACATGCATTAAATTAATGCTCTGTCCTTTTGCCTGAGAGATCAGCAGTTTCCTGCCTTACACCTTCGGCGCTTTTGGTCATACTTCAAAAGACTCTCCAGAGTAAATCTGTACACCATGTAAATACTTTTGTTTACTGTGCACGAACATTAAAATAACACACTTTATGAGAAAGTGCAATTCTTTTTCGCACTTATATTGTACTTCTTTTAGGCCAAAAGGCTACTTTTACAGCACAATCCGCCTTCCCTGTACGTATTTTGCCTTCAGGCACAGATCCTTTTCCTCATAAAAAGCACGTTCCATTCTCTCGGCCAGAGAGAATTCCCTTGCTCCGCGAATTTGGCTGTCATCCAATACCAGAATATCTGCTTCAAAACCTGACTGGAAGCTGCCCACTTTACCAAAGTAAGAACCACCACCCAAAGTTGCCAGATAAAAAGCGTCTGCAAAAGTAAGCGGTGCCGCGTCCTGATCCACCAGACGCCAGTACAGCTTGGATACCTGGATAGCCTGGGTTGCTGCTTTCATAATGGAAATAGAAGAACCGCCCGCAATATCAGAAGCCAGCCCCGTATGTAATCCATATTCCAGATATTTTCGAATCGGTGCAATACCGGAAGAAACATTCATGTTGGATTCCGGTGAATGAGCAATATACGTATGGTGTTGTTTTAACAGTTCCAGCTCCGGTTCCGTGCTGTGTACGCAATGCGCCATAATAGCCGGATACTTTTCATCTCCCAGCATATCAAACATAGAGTAGGCATCCCCGTAACAGGAAGCCGTGGGAACCAGTTCCTTTACCCAGGCAATTTCCGAGAGATTCTCTGACAAATGAGATTGTACCCTGAGCTGATATTTTGCAGCCAACTTTCCCAGATATCCCATCAGCTCATCGCTGCAGGATGGTGTGAACCTGGGGGTCAGAATCGGTTTTGTACACTCGTATTTGTGAAGTGTTTCCTGAATCCATTCTTCTGTTTCAGATGCAGAAACTGCTGCGCTTTTCTCACAAAGATTAACACCGCCGTTTCTATCCATATTTACTCTGCCTACGAAACTGACCAGACCGCTTTTCTCCATTTTATCCATGAGAAGTTCTGTTGCCTGATTATGAATGGTAGCAAACATGCAGGCCCTGGTGGTAACACTTTTCTGTAAATCCTCGGTGAAAATGGAATAAGCTCTGTCTGCATAAGCAGTATCCTGGTATCTGCTTTCCTCCGGAAACGCATATTTTTCCAGCCAGGTAAGCAGTTCGCAGTCCATGCCCATCCCTCTGTAGGTATATTGGGGTGCATGGACATGCAGATCTGTCATCCCCGGTATGACCAGTGCATTCTGATGGTCATAGAAAGGAAGTTTTTCAAACTGTTCCGGCAATCGGGCAAAGGTTCCGATGATTTCCCCTTGTTCACAGATCAGATATGAATTTTCTTCACAATGCAGTTTTCTCTCTGCATCTGCATATACCAGATTTCCTTTTATGACAAAACTTGTTTTATCCATGGCACTGTTCCTTTCCGTTGCAATGTTCCAGCACACATTCCACAACTGATTGACAGGTTGCATTAGCCGCTTGATAAATATGTTCAATCTTCCATTCTTTTAAAGTCTCTGTCGTCTTTGGACCGATGCTATAGCATGGTATTCCCTCCGGCATTCCCTCTGACATTCTTTCTACCATTTCTACAGGCATACCCTCCAGCAGTCTTTTTACAGAAGACCCGCAGCTAAAACAGATACCGTCATAGCTTTCCAGTGATTTACCTTCCGGTAATTTCCATGCTGCCTCTATATTTTCATAAGCCGGTATCTCAACCAACTGACAATAACCCGACAAAGCTGTTTTATATTGTCCATCTGCAGGTGTTACCTGTGGATACCAAACAACATTCTCCGGTTTTAACTTTTTTTTCAATACATCTAAAAGTGCCGCAGAATGATAGGCTTTTGGCATCAGATCTGCATGTATTCCATATGTTTTCAAAACTTCTGCTGTTTTTTCTCCAATTGCTGCAATTTTCACGTGAGAAAGTGCACGAATATCCAATTCGGCTCTGTCCAAATTTTCAAAAATGCTTCGTACACCATGCTTACTGGTAAATAACAGCCAGTTTACCTGGTCTAAATGTGTTTTATCTAAATGCGCTTTGTCTAAATGTGCCTTATCCAAATCTGCACCCTCGACAAATGACAAATATCTGATACTACCCACCTGGATCTCATCCACATGCGCACCCAGTTCCTGCAATCCTTCCGTGATCTCCGAAGTTTTCTCTCCCACTCTTGGAACCAGATATGACTTTCCAAACAACGGTTTTGTTTCAAAGAAATTTAAGCTTTCTCTAAGTTTCACTACCTGCCCTACTACAATCAGTGCCGGTGAAGTAATACCTGCCTGGACCACTTCTTCTGCAATATGATTCAATGCCGCTGTGCAGGTCTTCTGTTCAGCTGTGGTTGCATGAGATATCACAGCAGCGGGAGTATCAGAAGACATCCCTGCCTCTATCAATTTCTCTGCAATTTCTCCCAGCTTGCTTAACCCCATCAGGAAAACACAGGTATCCTTTCCTGCTGCCATTGCCTTAAAATCAATATCCGCCAGTTCATCTCTCTTATTGTGTGCTGTTACCACATGAAAGCCGGTAGCTACTCCCCTGTGGGTGATGGGAATCCCTGCGTAGGCAAGCCCTGCCATAGAGGAACTGATCCCCGGCACAACTTCAAAGGATACACCCCTTTCTCTCAGATAAAGACCTTCCTCGCCGCCTCTTCCAAACACATATACATCGCCACCCTTTAAACGGACGGTTTTCTCGTATTTCATGGCCATATCCACTAACAGCTGATTAATATCCTCCTGCTTCATGGTATGGTTATGGTTTGCTTTTCCTACATAAATACATTCGCAATCAGGCTTTGCTTCCTGTAATAACTCCGGAGAAGCCAGTCTGTCATAGATGATACAGTCTGCTTCTCTGATAGCCTGTAAACCTTTCACGGTAATCAGCCCAGGGTCTCCCGGTCCTGCACCCACCAGGATAACCTTACCGGCGAGCTGCTTTCTGATCTCACATGCAGCCTCTTTTGCCAATATTTCTGTATCGGTTCCCAACTGAGAGGTATAAGCAACTTTTTTACCGGCAGAATCTCCAAACATGGCATCTAACTGATATAGTTTTTGCAGCCCTGAACCATCTGCTTTCCTGTTATCCATCGTCTCAACGCATCTGCACACGGCTCCTACAGGTACATGACAGTCCGCTCCCATTTCTGCCAGGAAACCGCGCTCTGCCTTTGCCATTTCTGTTGATTTCTCATCAGAAAGCGCATCTAACATCTCCAGAAGCTTCTCTTCTCCTGCTCTGATCTCCAATGCCAGAATTCCCTGTGCAGGTGCCGGTATCATCTCCTCCGGTTCCAGATACTGAGAGATCACCTGATCCATGGACAAACGTTTCAGACCTGCCGCCGCCAGTACAATACCGTCTAGTCCCTGTTCTGTCATCTTCCGCAGTCTGGTATCCACGTTACCTCTGATATCCACGGTTTTAAGATCCGGACGAAGGGACAATAACTGGAATGCACGACGTTTGCTGCCGGTTCCGATCACGGCTCCGGCCGGAAGTTCTGCCAGAGATTTCTTCTCTCTCAAGATCAAAACATCCCTGGGATCTTCTCTTTTCCAGGCTTTGGTAAATACCAGTCCCTCTGCCGGAATCGCGGGCATATCCTTCATGCTGTGCACACCGATATGCACTTCACCGGACAAGATCTGTTCTTCAATTTCCTTCACAAATAAGCCCTTCGCGCCAATTTGATCCAGAGGACGATCCTGGATCAGATCCCCCTTTGTCTTTATGATCTGTATTGAAAAAGAATCCTGTGGATAGGCTTCTCTTAATCTTTCACAAACGTATTCAGCCTGCACCAGCGCCAGCTTGGAGCCCCTCGTTCCGATTATATATTCCATCGTTTCAATCTCCATTTCTACCTTCACGGTATCTAACCTTATTTCAACCTGCAAATTACTATTTTATATCTGAAACAAATCCCGAACCACTTTCTGGTATTCGTCCTGTTTTTCTTTAGAATCCAATTGTTTCAGTTCCTGAATCGGTTCCCGCAGCAATCTATGAAGCGATGCATTCAGAATCTTCTTTAAAATCTTCTGTTCTCTGGTACTGAGCTCTATTTTGCGGTTCAAATAGTCAAAACTGTCCTCTACAATTTCATCACATCTTTGCTGCAGCGATTCAATGGTAGAATCCACTCTTGCACTTAACAGCCATTCTTCCGTTTCAGAAACCGCTTCATCTATCATGCCACGGCTGATCTCAATCAATCGTTCTCTTTCTTTTTGATTCTCTGACACGATTTTCTGTAACGTATCTAAATTGATCAGCTGCATGCCGGGTATTTCTTCCACCTCGGTATCAATATCTCTCGGAGCAGCCAGATCCAGAAATGTGATCTGCTTTTCCACTGCCTTAATACGATCCTTTATTATAACCAGATGAGGCGAAGCTGTTGCGGAAATGACAATATCACAGCTCTCCATGACCAGATACCGGTTTTCATAATCAATGACCTGAAATTCCGGAAACTTTTCCATCAGATCCCTGGCATGTGCCAGTGTTCTGCTACATACGAACACCTCTGCTGCCCCGTATTCATAGAGATAGGTAAGCGCCAGTGTGGAAGTTTTCCCGCTGCCAATAACCAGCACTGATTTTCCCATAATTCCACATTTTTCTTCCAGCTGTCTGATTCCAACATAGCTGACAGAAATAGGCTTCTCACTGATTTTTAATTCTGTTTTGATCTTCTTGGCACAGGTCACGGCATCTCTTACGACTTTTGTCAGTTCTTTTTTACTATAGCCTAAAGTTCTGGACAAATCCATAGCATCCTTTACCTGCCCCAGAATCTGATCCTCACCCAGTACCAGAGACTCAAGTCCTGCTGCAATTCGAAACAGATAGGAAATTGCCTCTCTACCCATAAGCTTTAAAAGAAATTCATCCAGTGAAACCTGTGGAAACATATTCCGGTACAAGTTTTCCATCTGTTCAAATTGCCCTGCTTCACGGAACATAAAATATACTTCGCTCCGGTTGCAGGTAGACAATACCATGCACTGCTCGATCCCCAGCTTTTCCGCCTCCTGCATAAATTCTATTTTCATATTATCTGTAAAAGAGGTTTTGTCTCTGATATCCAGTTTTGCATTTTTATAATTGATCCCGATGTATCCCAGTTTCATGATTTCCTCCACCATGTACGAAAAGAAAGAGGCTGCACATCTGCAACCTCTTTGGATGTTTCATATAGTATAGCACATTTTCCATTCTCTGAAATTAACCAATGTACCCTGCAAATAAAAATGCAAACAGAAAAGAAGAAGCGGCTACACACGCCCAGGTAATACCACCCAGAGCAATCGGTTTGAGACCCTTGGAAAATACCTCACTAAATTTGATTTTAAAGCCTACGCCTGCCAATGCAGACGCAAACAAGAATTTACTCATTTTCTTCAAGATAGAAAGACCAACCGGACTAAAAGCGCCTACTGTATTCAAACCGGCCATTACTACAAACCACAGAATGAACATAGGGAAGGTTTTCTGTACAACAGAGAAAATACTGTCACTTGCAGCAGCCTCTCCGTTTTTCTTTGCATCTCTTGCCATTAAAACAGTCCATACAATTGCTACGAAGATCAGCATGGTAGTACGAACCAGTTTTACATTTAAAGCACCGTTGAAATCCGGATTTCCTATCATCGCCTGGAAGGTTGCCTGTGCTCCGGCTACTGATGATGTATCATTGATTGCTGTTCCTGCCACAAATGCAAACTGATTATCTGTAAATCCAAGTCCTGTCATAATATAAGGATAGGAAAAAGCTGAAATGGTATCAAACAGGAAAATAGCTGCCATGGCAAAAGCGATTTCTGCATCTGCTGCCTTAATAATACGGCTGAGTGTTGCGATTGCAGTTCCACCACAGATACAGGTACCACCACCTACTAATACAGAAGTATTCTTGGAAACACCGATTTTCTTACCGATCAGCAATGCTACAGTAAAGGATAACAAAATATTAAAAATAATCAGTGGCAGTGCTTTCACACCGGTTCCCATAATGGAAGCAAAGCTTAATGTACCACCGGTTAAGATAATACCCCAGTTCAGGAATTTTTTACTGCTGAATGTAGTTCCTGCTTTAAAGTCCTTATCCATGGATGGAATGATATTGCACACGATCATGGAAATCAACAATGCTACCATAGGTCCGCCCATCACAACACGACCAAATAAGCTACTCTGTAAATCTGTGGATTTGGTAGCCAGATAACCGATTACCAGACATAAAATAATTGCACCCCATTTTTTCTTTTCTGAACTCATAATAATCCTCCGCACATTATGTATATTTTTGTTAATTTTTTATCATATTTGGGTATAAAAAGAGCATGCAGGGGTTTGAAGGATGATTTTTTAATTTCATTTTTCAAAGCCTCACATGCTCTTAAGGCCTGCATTCGCAATTAACAGGTAGCGCCACCAACTAAGTGTAACTTAGCATCCAGAATTTCCTGTTTTCTGCTTAAGATTTCTCTGGAAAGTAACTGCTTCTCCACCTCTGCAAAACCAATTCTTGCGATGGTATCTGCAAAACGCTCACCGGTCTGTCCCTGTTCACGGAATAAAAGAATTGCTGCTTCGATGGTATCTAACATCTCTTCCTCAGTTTTGAATACCTTAGAAAGTGCCTGACCATGAGCAACCTTCTTGCCCCATCTTCCACCGATGTAGATGATGAATCCCGGTGTACCGTCTTCGATTGCATCAAATGGACATTTTCCTACACAATGGCCACAGTTGTTACAGATCTCAGGATCAATAGCCAGAACACCGTCTTCTACTTTGGCAGCCTTCATCGGGCACATAGCCTCAACCTGACATTTTTTACAGCCGTTACACATATCTTCATCAAAGTTAGGAATCAGCTGACCAACTACACCAAGATCATTTAAGTCCGGTTTTACACAGTTGTTTGGACATCCGCCTGTAGCAATTTTAAATTTATGAGGAAGCTTAACTGTATGATATCCTTTGTAGAAACGCTCATGAATCTTCTCAGATAATGCAAAAGTATCATATAAGCCATACTGACAGGTTGTTCCCTTACAGGATACAACCGGGCGTACTACAGAACCTGTACCGCCGGTTTCTAAGCCAGCCTGAGCGATGAATTCTCTGAAAGGCTCGATATTATCAAAATGAATACCTCTTACTTCTACAGTCAGACGAGTGGTAAATTCCACATCCCCATTACCGAATTTCTCAGCTGCTTCTGCGATCAGCTTGGTCTGTGCTGCTGTGATTTTTCCGTTTACCGTAATGATACGTGCATTGAAAAGGTCTGTTCCCTTGTTATTCAGAAATCCCAGTGTCTTTACTCTTTTTACTTCTTCCGGTTTGATTGTACATCCCATTGTTTTTTTCTCCTTTTATGTGTTATATAGCTATGTTTTCTATGTTTTATATAATGATTAATTTTGAACTGTTAGGTGCAAAGTGAACGGGACAGCCGCATAGGTATCACTCGCGGGCACGCTCTCAGCGCATGTAAATGCCGCTGCATATACGGTTATCCCGTCCCATTGCTGCATCATTCACTATGCCTCAACTTCATTAAAGCTGATTCCGCCTTCCAGCACCTTAGTATTCTGATATCCGTAGAACTTCATGCGGTTCTGTAATAAATAAGCTCTCTTACCTTTGTTGCAGACCAAGAGGATCTTCTCTTCTTTAGCAAGGCCATCGATCGGTCCTTCTACTGTGGTGAGATCCACATAAGGTGCGCCTTCAATGGATGGCACCAGACAGGCATCTACTACCTTATAGCCTTCTGCCTTACCTGCTGCAAATTCAGCCGGTGTAAAGGTATCAAAATCTCCATTGATCTTATTCATCAGTACATTTAAGGTATGCTCAAATGGATGAATAGCTGTAGAGAACGGAGGGGCATATGCCAGATCCAGATCTGCCAGTTCCGGGAGGGTTCCCTTTAACATGATACCGGTAACCGCCACGTCTACGACCTTATCCACAGCACCCTGTCCCAGTACCTGTACACCTAACAGACGAAGTGACTGTCTGTCTGCGATCATCTTCATTGTAAATGTACCTGCACCCGGATAATAATGTGCTTTGTCATCCACAACGGTAATCACGCTGACCGGATCAAAACCTTCTGCCTTAGCCTGTTCTTCGGTCAGACCGGTTCTTCCCACATTCAGTTCCGGTAACTTACAGACTGCTGTACCAAGAACACCTCTGTAGTGAAGTTCCTTGCCCATCATGTTCTGTGCAATCAGACGCCCGTCAATGTTGGCTGTTGATCCCATCGGTGACCATGCTGCTTTTCCGGTAATGGCATTATGTACCATAGCGCAATCTCCTGCGGCATAGATATCAGCCACATTGGTCTGTCCCAGTTCATCTGTCAGAATAGTACCCTTGAACATTTCTATTCCGGTGCCTTCTAAAAATCCGGTGTTTGGTCTGATACCGGCACTTAATACTACCAGATCAGCTTTATATGCTTTTTTATCAGTGATGACTTTTTCTACCTTGCCATCTCCCTCTAAACCTGTTACTTTCACGCCTGTAACAACAGGAATTCCTGCTTCCTGTAATTTACCTTCAATGTACTCAGACATCTCTTCATCAAAGCCGGGCAATACATGAGGTGCCATATCCAGAACGAAAGGACGTACACCTTTAGCTTTTAAGTTCTCTGCAATTTCCAGTCCGATATAACCGGCACCTACTACAACTGCCTTCTTGATCTCGCCGCCATCGATCAGATCGCGAAGTGCGATGGCATCCTCCGGTGTTCTCATGAAGAAAACATTTTCCAGATCCATACCTTCTACCGGTGGTTTAACCGGGCTTGCGCCTACAGAAATGACAAGCTTATCATAGTCATAAACGGTTTCTGTTCCAGTTGCCAGATCTACTGCTGTTACTTTCTTCGCAGCCGGATCTACTTTTGTCGCTTCTGTTTCAGTGAGAACCTTAACCCCCGTTAATTTCTCATATTTTGCCGGTGTATTTACAATCAGCTGATCTCTGTCTTCAATGACATTTCCCACATAGTAAGGAAGTCCACAGCCGGCATAAGAAATATTCTTGCCCTTATTGATGACCATTACTTCATTGCTGCGATCTTCTCTCATCAGCTTTGCAGCAATCTTGGTGCCTGCTGCCACACCGCCAAGTACTAATACCTTCATCTTCTACCTCCATCTGCATTATGTTAATTTTTTATCAATTCAAGTGTAAAACTCACTTAAAACATCATAACACTTGTGTTTTTGCCCGTAAAATAGTATTATCCAAACATAGCTATAGGTATTTTCCTATACCTTATTTTTCATTTAAAACAAACCCAAAGTGAGGATTGATTTACTATGGCAACCTTAAAACAGTTAAAAACTTTTGTTGCTGTCGCTGAATATAAGAAAATGAGTGAGGCAGCAAAGAAATTATATATTTCCCAGCCCACAGTCAGTCAGATAATCTCTGATCTGGAATCCGAATATAAGGTGGAGCTTTTTGAACGTCAGGCAAAAGAATTGAAGATCACCCAGGCCGGAGCCCTTTTATTAGCCAACGCCCAGGAAATCATAGCCATCAATGAACATATCGAGCAATCCATGCACAATATCAGTTCGAAACGTCCACTGCGAATCGGTGCCACTCTCACCATCGGAAATACTTTGATGAGTACACTGGTGGAATTCATGTTGCAATCACATCCCGATATCGACGTCACTGTATTCATTGACAATACCAGAATGATCGAACATCGGATGATCCATAATGAACTGGATATTGCCCTGGTCGAAGGAATCATTGTTCGGGAAGAGATTTTGACAGAACCTGTCATCGACGATTACCTGAAGATCATCTGCAGCATGAACCATCCCTTTGCAAAAAAAGATCTGGTGACCATGGATGAGCTTCGCAATCAGGATTTTATCATGAGGGAAAAAGGAAGCGGTACCCGTGCTATTTTTGAGAATATCATGGTATCCAACCATGTTCCCTTTACTACCAAATGGGAATGCAGCAGCGGTACTGCCATCATAGATGCCGTACGTCACAATATGGGACTGGGCGTTTTATCAGAACGCTGTGTAAAAGAACCCGTGGCAAAAAAAGAGCTCCATGTATGCTCTATTAAAGACATTTCCATGAAGCGCTTTTTCTATATCTGTTATAACCAGCAGCATCCGGTTACAAGTCAGATGCGGGATTTCATCACAGCTGCCAAATCCATGCAGAATGAACCCTGTTCCGCAGCTTATAACTGCTCTTTATAATTGTTCCATATATTGCTGTAACAGATCACAGGTCTTCTGTATATCATCCCCGGTATGGGCATCTGATACAAACAATGCCTCAAACTGGGAAGGTGCAATATAGATACCGTGATCTAACATATAACCAAAATAATCTGTGTACCTGCTCAAATCTGATCCAACAGCCTCTTCATAATTGGTTACACCGCCCGGTGTAAAGAAAATGCTCATCAGGGAACCGATCTGATTGACTGATACCTTTTCACCTGCTGCTTTTCTTACGGTCTGGGCGATTCTTGCCGTCTTTTCCTCAAGTCTGCCATAAATTTCCTTATCTTCTTTCAGCATGGTAAGCGTTTCCAAACCGGCCGCCGTGGCAATAGGATTTCCCGAAAGGGTTCCTGCCTGGTATACCGGACCATCCGGAGACACCATTCTCATGATCTCTTCTCTTCCGCCATAAGCGCCAACCGGCATACCGCCACCGACGATTTTACCCAGAGTAGTCAGATCCGGGATCACGCCAAAATATTCCTGTGCTCCGCCTAATGCCAGACGAAATCCTGTAATTACCTCATCGAAGATCAATAAAGCCCCATACTGTTTTGTTAGGTCTCTCAAAAATTCCAAAAACCCTGCATCCGGCAAAACAACTCCCATATTGGCAGCAACCGGTTCTACGATAACAGCTGCAATTTCCTGTGGATTTGCTGCAAACAGTTCTTTGACAGAATCCTGATCATTATAAATTGCTACCAGCGTATTTTTGGTATAGTCTGCAGGTACACCTGCACTGTCCGGGACTGATGTGGTCAATGCTGCAGATCCTGCCTTTACCAGCAGACCATCGGAATGTCCATGATAACAGCCTTTGAATTTCAGGATCTTATCTTTTCCGGTAAATCCTCTGGCTGCACGGATTGCACTCATGACAGCCTCTGTACCGGAACTTACCAGACGACTCACCTCCATGGAAGGTACCAGTTCTGCGATAAGCTCTGCCATCTGCACTTCCCTTTTTGTCGGAGCCCCATAGGTCAGACCCTGGTCACAGGCTTCTTTTACCTTTTCAATCACTCTTGGATGTGCATGTCCCAAAATTCCCGGTCCCCAGGAACAGACATAGTCAATCATCTCATTACCATCCACGTCTATGATACGGTCTCCTTTTGCAGATGCAATAAACCGAGGCGTTCTGCCCACCGAGCCAAAAGCTCTGACAGGACTGTTCACACCGCCTGGCATTCTTTTCTTTGCTGCTTCGAATAATTCTTTTGATTTTAAGTCCGACATATCTTTTATCCTTTTACTTTTTCCTGATTTTTAATCTTCTTTGATCCATCTCGCCACGTCCAGCGCATGATAGGTAATGATCATCTTGGCACCTGCACGTTTAAAGCCGATCATATTCTCCATTACTATTTTTTTCTCATCAATCCAGCCGTTTGCTGCCGCAGCTTTTACCATGGCATATTCACCGCTTACATTATAAGCCACAATCGGCACATTAAACTGTTCAGAAATGGCATGAATGATATCCATATATGCCATGGTAGGCTTTGCAATGATCAGATCTGCGCCCTCTGCCAGATCCTCTGCCACCTCACGCATGGCCTCTTTTCCATTTGCCGGATCCATCTGATAGGTTTTTCTGTCCCCAAAACCGGGAGCAGAATGTGCTGCATCCCTGAATGGTCCGTAATAAGCCGATGCAAATTTGGCACTGTACGCCATAATCGGAATATTGATAAAGCCTGCTTCATCCAAAGCATTTCTGATAAAGCCAACACGCTTATCCATCATATCACTTGGTGCAATAATATCAGCTCCCGCCTCAGCGTAACAAACCGACGCTTTGGCCAGTAACGGTAAGGTTTCATCATTTAAGATTTCGCCATCTTTGATCAGACCGCAATGACCATGAGACGTATATTCACATAAACATACATCTGCCACCACAAGAAGTGTTGGATAATTATCTTTGATAAAGCGAATACCTCTTGGAATAATACCCTCTTTGGCATAGGCTCCGCTTCCCACTTCATCCTTGTGTGCCGGAATACCGAACACCAGCACGGCCTGGATCCCCGCTTCCACCACCTTATCTAATTCTTCGGATAAACGATCTATAGAATATTGATTGATCCCCGGCATAGAATCAACCGGTTCACAGATATTCTCGCCCTCCATGATAAATATGGGATAAATCAACTCGTCCACACGTACGTGCTCCTCCCGTACCATGTTACGAATCGCTACACTGCTTCTTAATCTTCTGGTTCGATCCATTTTATTACTTCCTCTCTCTTACTGTTTTTCTCTTATTTATCTTTTGTCAGCCCCGATACTTCGCTAACGCTTCTTTCACTTCTTCCGTTTCCGGGAAATGTCCCTTATCCAATCCAATCTGAAATATCTCTCGGTAAAAGGCCTTTCTCCCGGCTTCTGTAGAGATTTCAGTTTTTACCTGATCCCTGATTGCACCTAAACCTTCCGCCAGCTCTCCCAGATTTTCTGTAAGATATGGTTCTATCATCTGCTTCAGATATTGAGTGATTACAGGACTTTGTCCTCCACTGCTAAAGGCTGCCACCACTTCTCCCTGTTTTGCAATAGCAGGGAAAATAAAACTGCAGTCCTCTATCTGATCCACTGCATTCACAGGAATACCACTTTCCTTACACAACGAAGCTATCTCATGGTTTAACGCAGAATCCGACGTTGCCGCTACCACCAATGCTGCACCTTTAAGATCCGCTTTTGTAAAGTTACGTTCCAGACAAGCCTCTTCCGGATGTGAAAACAAAGCTTTTATATCCGGGGCAATTTCCGGTGCTACCACTGTCAATTTTGCGCCAAACTGAGACAACACCTCCACTTTTCTGCGTGCCACACTGCCGCCCCCTATGATCACACAGGACTTGTCCTGTAATTCTATCAGCATTGGAAAATAAGACATGTTTCCCCTCCGTTTTCACCATTCCAGTTTTTTTATTTTATACCCG
>JAQUUX010000022.1 GCA_028693705.1 Lachnospiraceae bacterium
ATACTTTTGTTCATAGAGAATACCTTTCTTTCTGTTGATTTTGTGTCGTAACTCAATCATAACATAAAGTGGCATTCTCTATTTTATTTAATTCGTTTTCAACTTAAGGTAATTTTACTCTATATTCTGACTGTCATTTTTATTCTTTTTCTTTCGAACCAATAACATCGCTATTACAACACAAACCAGTACAAGTCCGGTAACTTCAATTGTTCTTTGCACTACAGGAATTTTCTGCAGTACCAGAATCTTACCGTCAGTTGCCTGAACAGTACATCTCAAGTAACTGTCAACTCTGGAAGTTTCCAGTACCCGAAATGTTCCATTTCCATCATCAATGGCAATTGTATCTGCCTCAGGATTTTCTTCCAGAATACGAAGTTCCAGTTCTTTCCAGTCTTGCGTGTATTCTCCGGCAACTTGATATCGATAGGCATTTAACAATGTGTACCCATCCGGCACAACGCTCTTATCCATTTCAATATAACTGCATTGCAATTCTGTATTCGGATAAAATTCTGCACCAACTAAGGCAACCGGCTTATCACCAACTGTAGTTCTGGTCGCAAGTGATGTGTTCCAGGTATCATATATTGCATGGATGATCAGATTACGATCAACTGCATTCAGATCAGCCTCTTCCCAATATGCATAATATCCGTCTTTTTGCGGAACTTCCGGGATCTCTTCAGATAATACATGTTCACCATAAGCACATGTCATACTCTTCAAAACTTTATCATCTGCTACAAATCTCACATGGAAAATCTTGAAACCATCCGGTATACCCTCCTGACGCATCAGCCTCTTATAATTCATGCCCTCCGCCTGGTCAAGATATGTCACATTATTGATGGCACCCTGGTTTTCATCCACAAATAGATTCTCAATGACATTGCCATCTTCTTCCACATCACCGGCAATTGTTCCTGCTTTTGCTCCTTTACTGGTGTTCGCATGTGCCATAACTGTGTTACCCACAAGATCAACGCCCAGACCAGCAACACCACCGGCATAATCTTCTGCACTTACATCACACAGACTATAACCGTTTCTGATCACAAAAGCACTTTTTCCTGCAATGCCACCCGCATAATCTCCGCTGGAAGATTCTACATTTCCATAATTTTCACAGGAAATAGCGGAACCAAAGTCAGCTCTTCCGATGATACCGCCGGCATAATCATTCTTTACCGTCACATCACTGCTATTCTTACAGCCAATGACAGCTGCCAGTACATTCTTTTCAAAATTTAGTGTACGATCACCGTTTTCCTGCACTTCAATTTCTGTCAGCTGACTGGAGTCCAGAGAAATTCTTCCTACTATGCCGCCGCCATTAATATCTGCATTTATTTCACCATCATTTTCGCAACGGACCACCTTGCCGGAAGCAGCTGTTTCATCATCTGTATCAGAAAGATCATCATAAAAATCTTCGTCATTCAGGCGCGCCTGCATTCTGTCAATACCATCTTTTACTGTATTTTTTATGGATCTCATCTGATCTTTTATTGTATGCATCTGATCACGAAGTTTCTGCTTACTTTCTTTGAAATCGTTAACAGATTTGTCGAAAGTATCTGATAATGCATCTTTTCGTCCTGTCAGATCCTTATCTGTTGCATCCAGGTCACTTCTAAGACTTTCTTTCTGTGTATCCAGAAACTCACGTAAATCTTCTGTTCTGTCTATTACATTTCCCACATCTTCTTTTAATTTTTTGGACTGATCAATATCGTAGCAGATACTACTGTCAATACTATCCATGACCGCATTCATCTGTCCCATAAGAGCTGCTAACTGTGCTGCAGCGGCGCCTGCTGATCCTGTTTCACCTTCTGCAAGCAGAATATCCACATTCTCCACACGAACATCTGTTAATATCCGATTTCTGACTATTACACTATGGATAGATGCTTCTTCGGCACTATCACCTGAGTCGTCTCCACTGCCGGAATCATCTCCACTGCTGGAATCGTCTCCACTGCTGGAATCGTCTCCGTTGTCTGTGCTTTCGCCGTTATCCCCGGTTCCGCTGTCAGACGTCGCTCCATCTTCGGTGGTTGTTTCGTTTCCGGTGGTTGTTCCATCCTCACTTGTTGTTCTATCTCCGGTGCTTGTTCCATCTCCGGTGGTTGTTCCATCCTCGGTTGTAGTTCCATCCTCGGTGGATGTTCCATCTCCGGTAATTATTCCATCTCCGATTAAAGCATCGTCACCTGCCGCATCAGGATCAACTACACCTGCATTTTCCAGGTAGTTATCTGCCGAACCCAGTACCGTCTGCGCTGACTGAACAATAGCCTGGCTCTGGGTCAGAAGCTGTTGTGTCTGTGCACCGGCTGCCGCCTGAGACTGCTGCATGGTCATCATTGCTTCGACTAATTTCATAAGTAATCCACGAAGCTGACGAACATTCTGCTGCATCGTATCCAGTTTGAAATCATAATCCATATCATCGATTCGTTTCTGGATACCATCCATTTCATATTCCACTTCGGAATCAATGCTTCTGGTTTTATTCTTATAAAAATCTTTATAGTATGTAAGCTGGTCATCCAATTCCTGGATCTGTGTCCGTATGGAGTCTGCATCTTCTTCCAATAAATCACCGGAGCTTTCTGCCAGATCAGATAACGCATCCAATTGATTGCTTAGTGCATCCATCTGATTTTCCAGAATTGAAAATGTGTCTTCCTCGTAATTTATTTCCATATACGGTTCAAAGATACCAACTATACCTCCGATATCCTTACGACCATAAACAGAACCATTATTTACACAGCTTTGTAAAAAGCCCTTATGATATCCTACAATACCGCCTACCTGATATCCTACGTGCTGGTAGCCAACAATTCCATCATTGGTATCGGCTTCCAACGTTCCCGAAGACACACCCGCAATGCCACCGATACATTCAATTTTGTCCTGATCCTCTAACAGAGTTCTAAGAGTGATAGCCTTCTCAGCATCCATATCCTCAGAAGGAACTGTTTCCGATGTGGCATTCACTGTGCCGCGATTTACAGACTGCTGTATTACACCTTTGTTATTACCGGCAATTCCACCGGTTTCCTTGGTACCAATAACAGATGAAAAATTTTTACAATTAAGGATTGTACCTGTTTCATCATTGATACCAACAATACCGCCAACATCCTTGCTGGCCATAATATGACCGTCAAATGAACAATTCTGGATGATACCTTTATTGGTTCCCGCAATGCCGCCAACAGTAACCTTCTCACCTGCCGGGGTTATTGTTCCTTCTACCTGAAGATCTTTAATAATACCTCTTGTTCCTACAAAACGAAAAATCCCGACATCAGATCCTTCTTTCGTAAAATTGAGCCCGGTAATTTTATGTCCGTTGCCGTCAAATGTTCCAGCAAATACAGGAATTGGAGTAAAATCCACTTCTTCAAGTGAAATATCTTTTTTGAGGATAAATTTTCTTCCCACCGTAAAATTTTCACCATTGCTGTTAAGAGCCAGATCCAGTAAATCTTCGGCTGATGTAATATATACAGAAGCCATATTTTCTTCTGATGTTTCAGGCGCCGTTTCCTCAGCAAAAACTGTCATACCACCAAAGGATTGCATTAACACGGTTATCGCTAAAAATAGAATTCCTATCGTTTTCTGATAAGTATGTTTTTTATTTTTCATCATGTTTTGCCTCCTTCCTGTTCAAGACATTTTCCTTCATTGTAATCCGTCCCTGGCGCCTTTTTTCGCTTCGCTTCGCCGATCCTTCTATAATCATTGCTTTTTTCTCTTTAATCATTCTCATTCTTTCATCACTGCCTTTAGAGAAGTTAGTCATATCAATGAACCAGTCAAAGATATAAAGCATTGCAGGTAATACAGCCATAACCATAAAAATAGAAATCAAAACGCCAATGCCTAACGTGTTTCCCAATGATGCAATTGTTCCGTTGGAGGTCATTCTGCCAATGATAAAGGCAGCTGATGCCATAATACCACCGGAAGTGATAACCGTAGGGAATGCCTGATTTAACATTTCAGTAATAATTTCTCTTCTGTCTGTCAACTCTTCTCTAAGAGCCAGGTGTCTGCTGGTGATAACAATCGCATAATCAATTGTAGCTCCCATCTGAATAGAACTTACTATCAAATAACTCAGGAAAAACATTGGTTCATTCTTCAAATAAGGAATCGAGAAATTCACCCAGATACTTCCCTGAATCGTAAGTACCAGTAAGAATGGCAACCCTGCTGACTGGAAGGTAAACAAAAGAATAATACCAACCATTAATGCTGTCAGAATACTTATTTTCATGTTGTCTGTTTTAAAGGATTTACTCAGATCATAATCACTGGTAGAATCCCCAACCACATAAACTTTGTCATAATACTTCAGTGCGATATTTCGAATCTGGTCAATTTCATCAAAAGTTTCCTTACCTTCAAGAGGCTTATTCCACGTAAATACCAGTCTGGAGAAATCTTCTCCTTCCAGCTGCTTTCTGGCATCTGTGATGTCTTTATGTATATCCTCAATATCCCGGGTAGTGTCACTATTTAATTCCAGACCACCGTTTTCCTCCTGATCATAAATGAAATCGATCATATCAATAATCGGAACCTTATAACTGTCAATACCTCCCAAATAAGCTCCGTACTGTTCATTTTTAAAGGCATAGAACTGATACAGCATCTTGGTTATATCAATATCCGTGTCTGCTACTTCTGCCAGTTCTCTTGGCGTAAGAGAATCTGTTAACACATATTCCTGGTCATCTCCAACTTCTATATTAGCCAGACCAAGGGTCTTATCCACACCATCACATTTAGCAACTTCTTTTAAGATCATCGCTTCTTCCTGATAATCTCCCTTTGGAACAATAATTGCCATGGTGTTGGTGAGATTAAAGTACTTTTCAATTTCATCTTTGGCCGTCAGGTATTCGTCCTTTTTTGCAGAATCAATAGAATTTTTATCGTATATGTACGGACACTGGTTGGAGAAAATAATCCCCAGAAAAACGACGATCAAAAATCCCAGTACAATTACATGACGAAGCTTTACAACAATATGTCCCCACGCAGAAATCTTAGGAACGAAATTCTTATGCATGGTTTTCATGATACCTTTTTCAAAAATCATGATCATAGCAGGCATAAATACAAAAACACTGATCATGCTGAAAATAATGGATTTTAATAAAACCCTTCCAAGGTCCATACCTATTCCAAACTGCATGGTCATCAAAGCGGCCATACCAGCCATAGTGGTCAGTGAACTGGAGGATATCTCCGGAATCGCTTTGCTCAGCGCAATGATCAAAGCTTCCTTTGCTTCTTTATCTTCATGTTCTTCCATAAAACGGTGAAACAAAATAATCGCATAATCAATTGCAAGTGCAATCTGCAATACCACACCTACTGCATTGGTTACAAAGGATATCTCGCCAAACCAGTAGTTCGTTCCCATATTCAGGATAATAGCTACTAAAAACGTCAGCATGAAAACCACAATTTCCATGTATGTCTGTGACGTAAAAATAAGCACACCGGTAATAATGATAACTACCAGTACCAGGATCAGTTTCATATCTTCCTGAAGACTTGCACTGTCATCCTTATCTACCGTGGAATATACTGAAACGTCATATTTGGAAACCAGCGCTCTTACCTCTGCCATGGCCGACTGCGTAATCTCAGTATCCTCTGCGTCCTCAAAATCAATTGTATAAACGGCTGCAAAATTGTTGTAAGAATCCGGAATATCTTCCTCTGAATAATCCTCGTCCTCAGGATCATAAAAGGTAACATCTGAAACACCATTTATCTCCTGCAAGGTTTTAGAAATGGACAACGCTGTATCATAATCAATATTATTGATCATGATCTTTGCTGTTCCAAAGGTAGTGAACTGTGCATCCATGATATCAAGTCCCATACGTGTTTCTGTCGTATCAGGCAGATAATCAGTCAGATCATCATTTACACTGACTCTGGAAATAGATAACAGACAATATATAAATGCCAGTCCAAAGAATACTAAAAACGCTTTTCTTTTATTCACAATGATAGATGCTATCTTTTCCATAATGGCATTTGCATCCATTTTTTTATTTTTCTCTTCCATCGCTCTGTTCTCCTTGTAATATAGATAATGCATTCAGGATAACCTGTTTGCCTGTTCCGCAGATCATAGCTATGACTTCTTCATCCGTTTCCTGCTTTCCGTTTTCCAGCCACGCAGATAACACCCCATTCATCATGGCTGTTCTGATATGCATCAGATACCGATATTCCTTACTGTCCGGATGTAAATCCGGTAAAACGTACTGGGTAACCCGAGCTGCATATTTTATGTTGCTTCTATATACAATATCCTGTCTCCCGATAGAGAATAAGATTTCAAGCAAACGGCTGTGTTCATACCAATAATGAATGAACTTCGGAAGCAATTCTTCCCATTTAAAAGTACCCTTTTTAATCGCTTCATGAAATCCATCATAAAATTCTTTAAAATATCTATCGCAAGCTTCATCCAATACATCCACAAGGGAGTCAAACTGTCTGTAAAATGTGGCTCTTCCAACACCTGACACATTCTGGATGTCCTGTATGGTAATCTTTTCAAAAGGCTTTTGATCCAAACATTTCATTAATCCATCATAAATAAGCCCTGCTGATATTCTGGCTCGTTTGTCATTAATCATATGATACATAAATTTCATTCCCTTCTGGAACAATTGTTCTGCTTTGATGAAACGTATTATAGCACCGCTACATTTTCGATACAATAGTTCCATATCAACCGGAACAAAAATATTATTTTTGTATTGTAAAATTTAAATTTGTTAAAAAAAAGGAAAAAAGCAAAGTTTTTTTCCTTACTTTTCAAACTATTAATAATTTTTGTGCATTTTTGAACTATTATCTTCCTTCCCCCAGGAAAAATAGAGCAACTGTACCAATTCCGGTGTGGGATCCAATGGTCTGCCCTATAGAATTGATTACAAATTGATGAAAGCCAAACCTTTTCTCAATTTCATCTCTTACACAGACAGCGTCCTCATAGCAATCGGAATGGCTAATCATAATCATCTCATTTTGGTCTCTGTAAGTTCCCATATGTTTTTCCATATAATCCACAAGTTCATGGAGGGATTTTTTCCTGCCTCTTGTCTTGGATAGCGCAACCAAATGTCCCTCTACATCCACATGCAGTATCGGCTTGATATGGATCATGACTCCAATTGCTGCTGTTGTTTTGCTTACTCGTCCGCCTCTGTATAAATGAAACAGATCATCCACAGTAAAAATATGCACTAGATTTTGTCTGTGAGAGCTTAACCATTCATAGGTTTGTTCTAAAGACCTGCCTTCCTGCTGCATCTTTACTGCGTAATATACCAAAAGTCCTTCACCTAAAGAGGCACAGAGAGTATCTAATACCATGATATTTGATTCCGGATATTTCTCTGCCATCTCCTGTGCTGCTATTACCACACTATTATAAGTACCGCTTAACCCGGAAGAAAAAGCAAGATACAGAATATTATGATTTTCCAACAGATATTCTTCCAGCTTTTCTGTCGCCTGATCCGGATTTACCTGAGAAGTAACCGGCATCTCACCGTTTCGTATTCGATTATAAAACTCCTGTGAGGATAATTCACGCCCGGTGGTTCCACCATAATTATCTTCCCCAAAAGTGTAGCTCAAATGCATGAGTCCGATATGATGCTCCGCTAAAAAGCTTTCCGGAAGATCCGCTGTAGAATCCGTAACAATCTTAAAATACTCCATATTCCTCACCATGCCTTTCACGCTTTTTCTTAATATATTTTAGCATTCAGACATTAGAACTGCAATCAAATTTCATGACACAAGGATCATGAATCGCCATGAAGCCTTTTTCTAATCAGCCTCCTGGTAAATGCAGCCCAGGAAAATGGCAGGATTGGATAAATATAACTTTTCCCAGCCACATTTTTATTTGTCGCAATCGCAAACAGAAAGAATATGATTCCCCCCAGAAATCCCCATACTCCGAAGAAAGCTGTAGTTAGCAGCAGAATGATTCGGAAAAACTTAATTGCATAACCCAGTTCATAGTTGGTATGAGTATAATTTGCAATTGCCACAAACGCCATATACAGCATAACCTCTGCATTAAACCAGCCACTGTTAACCGCAAACTCCCCTAATATCAGTGCTGCCATAACACTTAGAGGCGTACTGAGCATGCTTGGCGTATTCACAGCTGCAAGCTTTAGTCCGTCAATGGAAAGCTCCAGTATCAAAAACTGCAATATCAGAGGTACATTTACTGCCTCCTACACCTTAATAAAGGTAAGTCCTGCCGGTATCCAATCCGGGTACATCATCAATAACAAATAAGTAGGCGTCAATAAGAAATTCAAAACAGCAATAACAAAGCGTGCCAGTCTAAGATAGGTTCCCGTAATTGGTGGAAAATAATAATCATCCGGTTCTTCCACCAGATCAAAAATAGAGGTTGGAAGTATTATCGCCGATGGAGAATTGTCAACCAATACAATAACATTACCTTCCAGAACCTGCGCTGATGCAGTATCAGGTCTTTCTGTAAACTTAAACTTTGGAAAAGAATTGAACCATTTGCTCTCATAAATGCATTCTGCCAGACTTTCCTGATTCATGGTAAGTGCATCCGTATGAATGGAGTTGATCCGCTTTCGCATTTCTGCCACAATTTCCGGATCCGCCCGATCCTCCATATAGCAAAGTACAATATCTGTCTTAGATGTTTCACCTGCCTGTAAAATCTCCATATGCAGCTTGGGATCTCTGATTCGTCTTCTGATCAGGGCACAGTTAAATACCATGGTCTCCACAAATCCATCCCTTGATCCTCTGAGTGCTCGGTCTTTCTCGGGTTCCTCCACACTCCTTGCAGGGTAGGTTCTCGAATCCACCAGAATACATTCGGTATAACCATCAATCAGAACCAGTACCTGACCCGATAACAACTGCGTTACTGCCTGATCAATTGTACTCACCAGTTCCACTTCAATATAAGGAACAAACCGGTTTGCAAATTTTCTTGCATCATCCGGCATATCCTCTTTTTTTACCGTTACCATGAATTGGAAAAGTTTTTCCAGTAATTCATCCTTACAAAAACCGTCAACTGTATAAATGCATGCATATCGCTCTCCAATATCCAGTTCTCTGCACACAATATCAAAGTTTCTATCCCGTTCTAAAATCTGATCAAGCTGTTCTTTATTTTTTAAGCAGGCTTTTTCCATAAAAAATCTCCTTTCGGCAAACCACCATAATAGTTAGTAGTTTCTGCCAAAAGGAGATACATTATTCTATCATCCTAAAATATATCTAGCAGCTTAATTTTTTCCTGTAGAACCAAAACCGCCTCGTGTTTCATTATTCAGGGATTCTACCTCTTCAAAACATATGTTAGGCTGATGTTCCTGGATCCTAAATTGACAAATTCTGTCATTTACATGAATTGCTGTATCACGCATGGCAAGCGCCGGCATTTTGATTACATCTTCATCAGAACAATAGGACTCATCCACGACACCCGGTGAATTCGGCTGTAATATACCAAAATTCTTAAAAGTGGAACTTCTCGGAACGATGATCATCTCATACCCTTTAGGCAGCTCTACAGAAATACCCAGATCGATATATTTAAAATCTCCTGCTTTCATAGTTACTTCCTCAGCTGCACGCAGATCAATCCAATCAGATTTTCCGGCAATATAAGTCAGTTTTTCAATTTCCTTACTATGATATTTGATGCGAATTGTTTTTTCCATTATTTTTCTCCTTTATTTTAAAACTACCCTTCCGGATTTCAATGATTCCTGTACATTAATGATACGCTGGTTTTTACTTCCGCACCAGTAAAGGGAAGTATCCCTCAATTGCTCCTGGTATTCTCCATCCACCAAAACATCAATCAATGACATCTCCGGATACTCCAGAATATGCTCCCAGCAGTCACCGGTATAGAGCCATATTGTCTTTTGTGGAAACTGTTTCTTTATTTCCTGCAAAAGCTTCAATATCATCGGACGATTGCCTTCATAAAGCGGATCACCACCGGAAAAAGTGATACCTGAAACATAATCCTTTTCAAGCTCATCAAAAAGCTCCTGCCTGGCTTTCTCATCAAATAAGACACCGTCCTCCGGATCCCAGGTGACCGGGTTCTGGCATCCCTTGCAATGATGGCTGCATCCGGATACCCAAAGTACAACCCGAAGTCCGTCTCCGTTTTTCATATCATCCTTTGTTATATCATGGTATTTCATATCATGCCCTCATATTCACATGCTTTTCTACTATTACTACATGCTTTTTCGTTCTTTTATCTCTGCCATTTTTGCGGCGTTCAGTCTAGTATCCCCATGTACTCTGGAATAGGAAAGATAACCGTTCATACGATCAATTTTGGTAAGGTTACGGCTGCCGCACACCGGGCAGACATCCATATCCAGTTCCTCATGTCCACAATCCTCACAATATGCCAGGCTAAGGTTTACGCCCTCATAAAGTCCCATTTTCATGGCACGTCTTACCAATGTTCTGATAGCCTCCAGATTATAAGAAATCGGATATCTCACATACTGGATTTTCCCACCGTTGCAGAGCTCCCAGAAACGATATTCCTTATCCTGCTTTTCAGTTGGCGTAATATCCTCAGTTACATGACAATGGAAACTGTTGGACACATATTCTCTGTCGGAAACACCTTTGATAATCCCGTATTTTGCCCTAAACTGCTGTACCTGTAATCCGCAAAGGCTTTCTGCCGGAGTTCCATAGATAGCATACAGATTGCCATCCTCTGCTTTATATTCGTTTACCTTATCATTGATATGCTGTAATGTTTCCAAAGCAAAGGTACCATCTTCCACCAGTGTTTTTCCGTTATACAGTACCTGTAATTCGTTTAAAGCTGTAATTCCAAAGCTGGCTGTAGCCGTTTTTAAAATGGGTGCAATCTTATCATTTCGATCCAGATGACCACCATAAAATCCGCCCTGACAATAAGCCAGCGGATTGGTAGACGCTCTCATTTCTCCCAGGTAATGGTAGGTACGAATATGTATTTCACGGATCATCTGCAGATATTCATCCAATACTTCGTAAAATTCCCTGTTTTCTTCCCTGGATTTTGCCAGGATCATAGGCAGATGAAGTGAAACCACGCCAATATTAAATCGCCCCACAAACACCGGTGCATCGTTTTCATCAGCCGGTTTCATACCGCCTCTCTCATACCATGGTGATAAAAAAGCCCTGCAGCCCATAGGCGAAATGATCTGTCCATAACGCTTATACATGGACGCAATATAGCCTTCTCCTGTAAGGCTGAGCCAGTCAGGGTACATACACTTGCTGGAACAGAGAACTCCTGCTTCGAACACATCTTCCAATGGTTTTCCTTTTCCGTGAAGTTCCTCATCATATAAGAATACAATTTTCGGATATAAAACAGGCTTCTTATGTCCCTTCTTACCCTGACCTTTTCTACGGACTTGTAACATCATAAGCGACGCCATTTTGGCAAACCGGTCTGTTCCGGTTCCTGTAGTTACTGTGATAAAAGGATAGTCCCCCTTGCTGGATGCCACTGTATTAAATTTGTATTCCCAGCCCTGGAAGCCCTGCTCAAATTCCCGTTGTACATCTGTGAGACTTTCTGCTTTTGCATTCTCCTCCGGTACGCCCAGACGAATGTATTTATCCAGATAAGCTTTGTAGGATTTTTCCGCATAAGGTGCCAGAATTTTGTCTACAGACGGTACTGTAAATCCACCATACTGCTGACTGGCAGCACTCAATACAATATCACCGATGACATCAAAAGCTGTATCTAATGTCTGTGGTTCATTGTACCAGATGTTACTCATTTCGAATCCACCCTGTAATACACTTGCTACATCAAAGAGACAACAGTTCATCGTATCTCTTCTGGCAGACTTATCATGCACATACAGATATCCCTCACTGCATGCCTGCATCTCCTTCTGGGACATAAAAAACTTCTCATACAGCTGTGTATTCAGATAATTAAATAAAAGACTTCGTTTGGTGGAAACCAGTGCAGAATCAGAGTTCGAATTATTTTTATCTCCGATATACATAATAGACTGACTTTTTTTATAAACATCATCCAGTATCTTTACAAAATCCTGTTTGTAATTGCGGTAATTACGATAGCTGTCTGCAACAGTAGGTGCCACCTGCTCCAGCGCACTTTCCACCACATGATGCATGGTCTGAATGGGAACCTGTACGGATTGCATCTCATCGATCTGGGATAATACCAGTAGACAGATCCGTTCCTTTTCCTCAATGGAAAATTCTTTCATCACACGTGTTGCACTTTTGGCAACTGCATCCACAACCTTCTGTATATTAAAGTCTGTCAAACTGCCTTCTTTTTTAATGATATGAACCTTAAGCTGCGGTTTGAATCTGATATTATAATTTTCCGGTGTCACTAAAATTCTCCTTTTCCAGTGTGGTTATTCCTGTAATGTTCATAACATAACTCAATAGTTTTTTAATATATCCTGTAAATATTCTCTGTATTGTACCGCAACTGATTCCGGTGCTTTGATGGTAACACCCTTACCCAATCCACTGAGCCATCCAAAGAACTGGCTACTCACAGCCACCTTAACTCTGACACTAAAATGCTCATCATCTAACTTGCGAAGCGTTGTATCCTTTCCAAAACGATCCATACAAACGCCCAGAAGAGAATGCTGAAAAACAAGACTAACCATTTCTTCTGTTCCACCATACATGCCAAAGGTCTTATTTGCATACGAAGCAATATCAAAACTGTCAAATTGCTCACTGCCAAGTCTATCCTTTTTTTGCAAAGCGATCCGACCCATTTTATCCACGCGGTAGTGCTTTATCATCTCCATAGTCTCATCATATGCCACCAGATAATAGTTTTCCTCCGACCATAAAAGCGCCCAGGGACTTACCTGATATCGTGCCCCGTCTTTTCTCGCAGTCAGACTTCCTTCCAGATTCCATTCATAATACAAGAACGAAATTTGAACGTTTTCCTGCATAGCGCGATGAATCACATCCACATTATCATAAATGCTTTCATTGGCAGTCTTGATTCGATTAGCAACGTACACCTGACGTTTTAACTGTTTGGCATCTCCTTCACTGGCAAAGTGTTCCAGTTTTTCAATCAGCTCTCTGGATTTTCTAAGAGTTATAAATTTCGATGCCTGCACAGCATCTACCAACAACTTTAATTCCGGTAATTCAAACTCTCTCGATGCCAGATAATATCCGCTGTCAGTTTTAGATTTGCGTGATTGAATATCGTAGCCGTACTCCTGCAAGGATGCAATATCACGATAGATACTCTTTCGTTCCGCCTGAATACCTTCCTCAGCCAACAAGTCTAATATCCGCATCGTACTAAGCGGATGATTCTTATCAGAATACGCAGACAGGTATTGTAGAATATATAATAACTTTAATTTTTGTTTTTCTGATTTGGGCATATGCTCCCGCCTTTCTCCATACCGCAGGATATAAAGAAAGGTGTTCATATCCTACCCGATATGTACACCTTTGCAACTTCCAAAAGCTATTCAGTTTTGGTCGTTTGTTCCGTATCGCTCATCTGTGACGCTAACAGAGCATCCTTCGCATTTTTATTTTTCCGGATCTTGATTCCCAAGAGTACTGCTACAACAGCAACTGCTATAATCAGGAAATACTGGATCAGATACGCTCCTAAATAAACCATAAATGATGTTATATTAGCCATATATTTTCATCTCCCGGATTCTTCAAATTGATAAAATAATCATAACACTTCCATAACCTGATCGTCAAGCAAGTCATTACCATCCGCGGCAGTAGTTGCCAGCTTATCACAACGTTCATTTTCAGCATGTCCAACATGACCCTTTACCCACGTAAAAGTCACTTGGTGGATCTCCATGGCCGTTAACAGCCGCTTCCACAAATCCACATTTTTAACCGGTTTATTCCCTGCTGTTTTCCAGTTTTTCTTAAGCCAGGAATCCATCCAGTGCTGGTTAAAAGCATCTACCAAATATTTTGAATCAGATATAATCTCTACCTCACAAGGTTTCGTCAATGCTTCCAAACCCGTAATGGCTCCCAACAGCTCCATTCGATTATTTGTAGTTTTCTTAAAACCTGCCGAATATTCCCTCTCATGCAGATTTCCCTGAGAATCTACATATTGCAAAACAGTTCCAAAGCCTCCGGGACCATCCGGATTACCTCTTGCTGAACCATCTGAAAAAATCTTTACCTTCAATTTAAACCTCCATTTATATCAGTACTTTCTTTTTTATCTAAGCTAATCTGTCAGGTTGTCCGGTCCAAATCCCCTGGGCAGTAAATCTCCCAATAAACACTCATGAAAAGAATCATCATGATCTGCAACCAGGACCAAAAACTGGTCCGGATTGCAGAATTCACGCATCACCTGTCTACAGCTGCCGCAAGGATATGACGCCTGGGAAATATTCTCCTGCTTTGGACTTCCTGCGATGGCAATTGCTGTAAAATCCTGAAATCCTTTAGATACCGCCTGAAAAATAGCTGTTCTTTCTGCGCAAACAGTATCTCCAAAAGCTGCATTTTCAATATTACATCCGGTAAAAACCGTTCCGTCATTGCATAATAATGCGGCGCCTACACAATACTCCGAATAGGGTGCATATGAAAACTTTCTTGCCTGTTTTGCCTGTTCCAATAAATCTTTTTTCTGTAGTTCTGTCATTCGCCCATACCTTATCCTGCTATTTTTCTTATTCTACCATAACTTTTCTTAAATGATAATACATACCAGTCCGCCATTTGTATCATTTACAATTTTCTGCATAGTATCCTGTAGCTTTACCTGGCATTCCTCTCCAAGAAGAGCAATTTTCCCGGTGATGCCATCATTTACAAGCTGTTCCACTGTTTTTCCAAAAATATTAGTTTCCCAGATACCACGTTCCCCGTTTTCCGCATCTGCAATATAATGGATCAGGTCATTTGCCTGTTTTTCTGTTCCTACGATCGGGGCTATCTCTGTTTCTATGTTAGCTCTGATCAGATGAATACTTGGACTGTATGCTTTGATTTTCACACCGTACTTATTTCCATGTCTGATCAACTCCGGTTTTTCCAGGGTAATCTCATCAATATTCGGCGTTACAACACCATATCCCCTGCATCTGACGCAGGATAATGCGTTTTCAACTTTTTCATATTCTTTTTTCCTGGCTGCATATTCCTTCAATGCCGCCAATAGCTGATACTCATTCGCTACAGGTTCTCCCATGAGATTACTTAGCATTTCATAGTAATAGGCATCATCTGCCTCTATTGTCAGTCTGATACTGCCATCTGCCAGATTTACAGGATCCGCCTTGCATCTTTTAATATAATCTCCTAAAAGTGTGATTGGCTGCTCTATCAGATCTCTCACGGTACTGATATTCTTAACAGCGTCCTTTACTTTGGAGATTAGCTCTGCCTTTAACGGCTGATCCTTTGTTAACATCTCAATCCATTTCGGCATGAAAAATTCTAACCGACTTACCGGGAATTCATATAATATTTCCTGCATAATATTTTGAAAATCAGCTGCCTGGAGTTGTTCACAGTTCTCCGGTAATACGGTCACATTATATTTGGCATGAAGCTGTTTAGCCAGTTCTTTCGTTTCCTTTGCATATGGTTTTATCGTATTAAGCAGTACCAGAAATGTTTTATGGATTTTCTTTAATGTCTGAACGGTTCTTTCCTCTGCTTCCAGATAGGCTTCTCTTGGAAGTTCGCCAAAACTTCCATCCGTTGTAACTACGATTCCTATGGTAGAATGGTCCCTGATTACTTTGTCAGTTCCTATTTCTGCGGCTCTGGTAAATGGGATTTCCTGTGCTGACCAGGGTGTTCTGACCATGCGTTCTGCTTCATTTTCCATATGACCTGATGCACCCTGCACCATATATCCCACACAGTCAATTAGTCTTAGTTTTACTTTAATACCATCTGCCATCTCTACTTCAGCAGCTTTCATCGGAATGAACTTCGGCTCTGTTGTCATAATGGTTTTACCGGCTGCACTTTGTGGAAGTTCATCCTGTATTTGTTCTCGCAGATAGTCTTCTTTCATATTTGGTAATACACACTCATCCATAAAATGTTTGATAAATGTAGATTTTCCTGTTCTGACAGGACCAACTACTCCTATGTATATTTCACCACCGGTTCTGGTTTGAATGTCTTTATAAAGGTCAATTTCTTTTTTTGTGTTATTGTCCATAAAAATACCCCATTCCCTGTTTGTTCTAAATATATGGGAATGGGGTATAAATTATGTCAGCCAGACTATATTTCTTACAGTTTAAACTTAGAAACAACCTGGTTCAGATCTTCTGCAATCTGTTCCTGCTCGCCTGCCATATTAGATACATTTTCTACGATCTTGGAAACCTCTTCTACAGAATCCATGATCCTGCCACTGCTGTCAGCAGTACTCTGTGAAGACTCTGCAACATTCTGAACAGCTTCGCTAACCTCAGACATAATGCTGGCAATACTGGTGGTCATCTCAGATATCTTCTCCGAAATCTCTTCAAAAGCATCTGCATCATTGCCGTATTGTTTTGCAATCTCAACAAAATTATTATAATCCGGGGTAACAGTCTCTTTTAAGAAAGATAAAATAGCCGAAGTACCTTCTGTCATGGAAGAAAAAGCCGTATGTACATCCGCAATTGTCTCTTCGATTCTGGAAACAGTCTGTGAAGTATCATTTGCAAGCTTACCAATTTCGGTTGCCACAACAGCAAAACCTCTACCCTGTTCACCTGCTCTTGCAGCCTCTATCGAAGCGTTTAAGGACAACAGATTGATCTGCTCAGCGATTTCAGAAATTGCTCTTGCCATCTCACCGATGTTCTCTACTACTTTGGCGTTTTCTACAGCCTTAGCCAGTTCTACTTCATGTTTACTGGAAAGACCTGTCGCATACTCATATGCCTTTCTGCTGTTATCTTCGATTTCATTGGCACGTTTTTTGATTTCATTTGCCTTGCTGCTGCTCTTACCTGTTTCAGAAGATAAAATGGTAACAGAAGAATTTACTTCTTCAACAGATGCATTAACTTCCTCTGTTGCAGCACTTGAAGTCATCATGGCTTCATTGACCTCAGACATATACATCTGGATCTGTTCAAAGTTGGTAAGCAGCTGATTCACTGCATCATTTAAAGTATTACTGGAAGATTCAATATTTCCTGCTTTGCTGGAAATGTTACTGATTACATCCTTATTGCTGGCATACATATCGTTTAAAGCATGACTCATCTGACCCAGCTCGTCTTTAGATTTTGTATGAATTGTATCAATGGTGAAATCCCCGGCCGCAAGTGAAACTGCAAACTGCTTTACATGATTAACATTCTTTGCAATGGAATTAACCTGTAAGATAACCGCCAATGCACAGAAAAGAATAGCTACAATACATACCAGAACCAGAACCCTGACCAATGCAACAACCGGCGCATTCAATTCTGAATGAGGCATGCGAATCATAAGTTTCCAGTTTACACCGGGAATCGTATCATAGTATAAATTGTAGATTTCAGAACCATCTCTATAACTGGTCAGTCCGCTGTCAGATCCCAGCACCTGAGTTGCAGCATTTGCAAGATCAGTATTTTCTTCCTCTGTGATCTTCAAAGCATTGCTGACCTTTTCACTGTCCTCACAGCTTAAGTAAGTACCATCAGCTGTTGTCATCATCGCATGTCCCTGTTCACCCACCTGTATCGAGGATACAATGCTCTCAATATTTCCAAGCTCCATATCAACAGTTACACAACCGATAAATCGATCGAATTCATCATACATAGGACAAGTGCAGGAGGCCATGATCTTACCTGACGTCGCATCATAATAAGGATCCGTGATAACAGGCTCAGTTGCTCCATTTGCCAATGTATAATATTCCTGTGTAAAATAGTCATACTCTGCATTACTGTAATCGTAAGTGGTAACAACACTGTCCCCATCCTTGAAAATATAAGGACCTACATATTCTTCTGCCGGATCATACTGTCTGGGTTCAAACCAGATACCGCTGCCCAACACCAGATCATTGTCCTGGATCATCATGCCAAGCATCTCTTCATAGGTTTCCAGCTCAGTATTTTTGTAAGTAGTACCTACTTCACGTGAAATGTTCATGGCTGTACTTTTTACGATATTAAGCGATTCTTCAATGGAATTCATATTTGCTTCCAACTCGGATCCCATGTGATTTGAAATCTGTTCATCAATAATATTACTGCTGGAATTGGAACTGATCAGTGTAAGCACAAGCATTGCTACAATGATAACCGGTAATGTTCCCACCAACATCTTCATTTGTATCTTTTTCATATACGTCCCCCGCAATAGAGTATTTTAGATTCCATTTTCATGGTGTAATCATGCATTAATTATATGCTTTTTTTACCATTTTTCAATAGATTGACTGGATTTGTCTCTAAAATTGACTGGATTTGTCTCTAAAATTGTATATTTTTTTGATATATTCAGTTATTTTAATACAACTTTCTTATAACTCTTCTTACCACGACGAATAATCAAGCCGTCACCGGTAAATTGTGACTTTTCAAACAACTGTTTAAAATCTGCTATTTTCTCCTCTGCTACAGAGACACCACCCTGTTCAACAGCTCGTCTGCCTTCATTTCTGGTAGGCACAAGTCCCGCTTTTACAAGAACTGTAACAATGTCGATTTTATCATCTCTGAAATCATCTTCAGAAAGTTCTGCTGTTGGTACATCTGCCATATCAGAACCATTTGCAAATAACGCTTTGGCGCTGGTCTGTGCCTTTAAGGCTTCTTCCTCACCATGTACCAATTTTGTTAATTCAAATGCCAGGATTTCTTTTGCCTGATTCAACTGGCTGCCTTCCCAATGATCCATCTCATCAATCTGCTCTAATGGCAGGAATGTAAGCATGCGAAGACATTTCAGCACATCTGCATCCGCCACATTTCTCCAGTACTGATAGAACTCATATGGTGAAGTTTTCTTAGGATCAAGCCATACAGCTCCTTTTTGTGTCTTACCCATCTTCTTCCCCTCAGAATTCAGCAAAAGGGTAATGGTCATGGCATATGCATCTTCTCCTAATTTTGCTTTGATCAGTCTGGTTCCGCCAAGCATATTGCTCCACTGATCATCCCCACCGAACTGCATATTACAGCCATATCTCTCATATAAGGAAAGGAAATCATAGCTTTGCATTATCATATAATTGAATTCCAAAAAGCTTAACCCTTTTTCCAGTCTCTGCTTGTAACACTCTGCACTCAGCATACGATTTACGCTGAAATGAGAACCGATATCCCGGATAAATTCAATATAATTCAGATCTCTCAGCCAATCTGCATTGTTAACCATTAATGCCTTACCTTCAGAAAAATCGATAAAACGACTCATCTGCTCTTTAAAACATGCACAGTTATGATCAATAGTTTCTGTTGTCATCATGGAACGCATATCAGTTCTTCCCGATGGGTCGCCGATCATGGCTGTACCGCCACCAATTAAAGCGATAGGCTTATTACCTGCTTCCTGTAATCTCTTCATCAGACAAAGAGCCATGAAATGTCCTACATGAAGACTATCTGCAGTTGGATCAAAACCAATATAAAAAACAGCCTTTCCATTATTGATTAATTCCTTGATTTCTTCCTCATCAGTAAGCTGTGCCAGTAAGCCTCTGGCTTTTAATTCATCATAAATTGTCATTTTCTTTCTCCTCTCATTGCATAAAAAAAGACCCCGTCCCATGAAAGGACGAGGTCAAACCCACGTGTTACCACCTAACTTCACAATAATGTCACCATTATTGTCTCATTCTGTACTCCATCAAAGTTGAAATGCTACACTTTGCCGGGATACATTCTCGGAATAACGACCGATAACCGTCATCTCCTACTCCATTCTGTCATAACTGCACTTTGTAACAGCTGTTCCAGACCTTCGGGATGAAGCTCCAAGATGTATTCGCATACAGTTCCAGATGCGCCTCTCATCAGCCGGCCGCTTTCTGTTTCTTTTCCTGCATGTTACTTTTTCTCTTCAACGCTTTTTCTTATGATTTCTTTGTAAAGCATACCCAAAAAGATTTCTTTTGTCAATATTGCTGTATCATTTTTTCCAAAATTGACACTACCTGTGTAAAATCGAACTCATCAAATGCTTTTTCAATTTCACGGATTTCCTGATGCTCCTGTCCTGCGCATTTCATTTTGGTCAGCTGTTTTAGCAAGTGCTCACATTCCTTTAGATTCATCTGAAGCTGTATCTCATGAAATTTTTCCAAAACCTTTTTTGACAGTTGCCTGCTCTCGGGATTTTTTATCTTACTGTCATCATATTGACGTTCCAATTTTTCTTCCGGTAAAAAAGCCAAAAGACATTTTTCCAGATAACGGATCTTAATAGGTTTGGTAAGATACTCCTGATATCCCTTTTCCAGTAATTCTTCTCTGATATTACCGCCGGCGCTTGCTGTCAGCGCAATTACCGGTAAATCTTTATAATATGAATCTTCTCTATCCCTTATCTGCTGTAATACTTCATCTCCGTTCATACCGGGCATTACCATATCCAGAAAGATCATATCATATTTCACATTCTCCAGCTTTTGCAGACATTCCTCTCCTGTCCTTGCCAGATCAACATCTGCATTATATTTATGTAAAATACCACTTGCAACTTTTAAATTAACCGAATTATCATCTACCACCAAAATGCTGGTTTTTTTTAAAGAAAGATTACTCTTGGCCGGTGCCTGTAGAAAAGCCTCCCTTTTCCAACCGTCATTTAATATACTGCATATTTCCAACGCAGTCACAGGTCTGCGAATCATACGACATTTTCCAAAATCACCATATGCAAATTCATCTCCACAGATAACATATACCTTTTCCTCACATTTCAATTCCTTCAAAATATTGGCCAGAAGAGAATACTCCTGGTTTGGAATAAAAATATGTGTGTACTGTCTTTCCATCAGCTTTCTGTGAAACATATAATAGTTACGTGCATATTCAGCCTGTATCCCTAAATTATCCAATATCCCCTGCCATGTCTGATAATAGGAAACGCTCTCTTTGGCATAGACCAGCACTTCGGGTTTCAGCTCCGGCTTCAGCTGCAGAATAGAAGTAAAATCCCTGACTTCACAGCAAACCGAAAAATGAATTGCCATTCCCACATCCTGTAAACTTTCCATGGAAAAAGAACCATTCATTAATTTAACCAATTCTCTGCAGATAGAATATTTCAGTCCGATCGCTTTCATATCATTATCCTGCCTGGAATCATAGGTTTCATAAATGCTGTAGATAGAATCCTCATCATCTCCATTTAGACCTCTGCCAGTATCTGCTAATCTGCAATTTAGCCTTGTCTCTCCCCTCTCCGGATCATTTTCTGCCTTCACATGAAACAAAATCCTGCCATTATCTACCATATCCAGTGTGACAAACAATAAAGAAGTAATGATCTGTCTGATTTGGTCCGGATCACCATATAACACTTTGGGAATAGATGGATCCAGCTGAAAATCCAGAAATATTCTCTTCTGTCCCAGTTCTCTTTTTACAATATTTAAAACCTCTTTATATATATCAACAAAAGAAAATTCCCGTTTAATCAGGATATGTTTGCCTGCATCCAGTTCCGATAAGGTATGCAGGTCATCCATAAATGACAATAAATGAAGTGCATTGCCTTTCACTGTCATGAGCTCATCTTTTATATCATTATCAACGTCTTCCTTCAACAGCAATTCTGTCATGCCAAGAACCGTATTTGACAAAGTTCTGCTGGTATGAGTCATTTCATCCATAAAGATGTTTTTTTGTGCCAGAAAAACAGCGATCTTGTTTTCACTTATGTTTTTGTGTTCATTCTCCTGTTTTGCCATTCGTTCTTCCTGTAAAACAATGGCAATTAAAACCATTACCGCTGCAATAAGACAAAAAAGATCACTGCAGTATACCCCTACAGCACTTCTTTCCAGTGGTGACTGATAATCATGATAAAACAGTATAGTTACAAATGTACAATAAAAAACACATTGAAATCCAAGTATACCAAATACCCAGAACCCGTCAAACAAAATACAGCTTATTACAATTCCAAGAACAAACATAATAGAGGCGCCGCCAAAAAGACCTCCACCGTATAGAATCATGGACGGGAGCCAGACCAGATCATACAAAATCCACACCGTAAAAGCAGTTATATCCTGATAACCTTTTCTGTGAAGTACCTGCAGTAACACCATGCTGGTAAGAAAGACAATTCCATCAACAAGTCCAGCCAGAAAAGATGGGTAGATCAATAGACTCACCAGCATACCTGCCGCTGAGAAAAACAGTCCAATGATTAAAAGTGACTGAATGGTATTCTTTTTGGTCTGTTTTCTAATCTCCTGTTCTTCCATAGAATCTACGCTTTCTTCATCCTGAATTTTCCTGGTATTTCAGTTCACAACAAACACATCTTTTGAAAGATACTGTTGTAAAACATTGAAAACCTTTTGTATTTCCACCGGTTTTGACAAATAATCGGAGAATCCTTCCTCCGTAAACATTTCTCTCGCACCGCTTACGGCATTAGCTGTTAAAACAATAACCGGTATGCTATTCTTATCGGGGTCTTTAAGCCTGCGAATCTCATGAAGTGTGTCGCAGCCATCCAGTTCCGGCATCATGTAATCCATAAAAATCAAATCCACAGATTCTTTTCCGAGTATACGCAAACATTCTTTTCCGTTAGCAGCAGTTAAAATACTGCCACAGTAATTACGCAGAATATGCGCCATAATATTCAAATTTATATGGTTATCATCCACAACCATAACGGAAGCTTTCGGAAATGGTAGTTCTTTTTCACTGGCATCCATCATTGTCACAGTTTGAGACGCAGCTGTAAGAATTTTTTTCATAGAAAGGCAAGTCACTGGTCGGATCATTCTGCCTCTCAAAAACTCATCGTGAAAGAAGCTGTTATTCTCACCTACGACCAGCAATTCTTTAGCGTCCAATACGGATTGAAACAATTCAGCTGACGGCTCATAAATTTCATTTGCAAGAAACATATGAGTATATCTTTTAGTGACCGCTTCTCTCATAAATTCTTCCTCATCGGATGCTGCATAAACAAATACTGACATTTTCTGAAGCAGCTTTACAAAAAGATCTTTACGTTGACTGTTTGCTTCCAATACCAGCACCCGATATAACGAACCGTCTACTGTTCCAACTGTTTCTTCCATCCAGCAGACCTGTTTTAATGAAAAACCATATTTTACCGAAAAAGGAGTATCCTACTTTACCTGTAAGGAACTGCCCATAGCTTCCAGCAGACGCCTGTCGAAACTAATTCCTTCTTGATTATCGTAGCGGTCTCTTGTCTGCACTAAAATTTCGCAATACAGCTGAATTGACTCCTGTGCCTTATCCATGGAAAAAGACAAGGAAATCTGACCTTCTCTAATCTGTTTCAATACAGGATTTAATATATTATGGTAGAGCAGTCGAATTTTATCTGAATCACCTGTTAACCCATCCGGAATAAAAGGATCCACTTCTACTTCCAGATCTATTCCGGTATCCATTATTCGCATATTGATCACATTGATCATATTTTCAAGAATTTCAAATAAATAATACTTCTTATGCTGTACAAGAACATGATCCAGGTCCATCATTGAAAAATCCAGCAAATCATCTGTAATTGTCAGCATCGCCTTGCTGGAATTATAAATATACTGAATGTTTTCTTTCACATGTGCCGGAGTGTTCATTTCCATAATCAGCCCTTCCGTCCCCATAATAGCGTTTAACGGTGTTCTGATATCATGTGACACATTTGCAAGAAACATATCTTTGGCATAGCCTGTCTGTTTTTCATGTTCATTAATCTTACGGCGCTCCAAAATAGATTTTTCCATTCTGATATTTTTCAGTTTGAATAAAATCGCTGTGTACAATCCGCTAAGTACCACACTAACCATAAGACGTATGTAATCTGTTAAAGTAACTTCTAATGTGTACTGCCCCAATATCATAACAATACTGATGTATTGAGCTGTCGCATATAACAAAAGCTCTGCTGTAAGGAAAATTTGCGACATTTCCCTTCCAACAATAACAATGTGGTGGAAAATGCAATCAGATAATAGACCATGAACTCACAGGTGGGTGTCCGTGAGTAAAGAGTTCCTGCCGGAAAAAAAATACAATAAAACACAATATGAAAAAGCAAAATATAACCTTCCACATTTTCATGCTTCCTTACCTGCCCAAAAAGAAACATGCAAAAAGCAGCCGCCGCCAAAAATGCAATAGGCAATATGATCTTCTTAAACTCCATCCATAATTGAAAAAAGGCCAGAAAAAAACAAATTGCCCCATTTAATAACAAAACGATTTCAAAAAAATGTTGTTTTAATTTTGTCTCATCATCCAATAGTTTTTCAAACATCACTTTTTTCTTGTTTTATATGTTGTTTTTTCTAATATAATTATGTTACTATAAATTGATTTTGAAAGCAATCATATTGCCTGTTAATTGATCGAATTTACCGACAATTCATGTATTGCATAATAGGAACATAACATGATTTAACAATTAAGCTTTAAAGAAAGGATATATAAATATGAGTCAATCAAAAAAAACAGGAATCCAGATCTCCTTTGAAGTATTTCCGCCAAAAAAAGAGGGTGATTTCAGTACTGCCCTGCAGACACTGGATCAGTTAGCCACCATGGATCCAACCTTTATCAGTGTAACCTATGGTGCCGGCGGCAGCAAAACAGGAAAGACCATTGAGCTTGCCTCATTCATCCAAAATACTCTGCATATTAATGCACTGGCTCATGTAACCTGTGTTGGTTTCCAGAAAAAAGACCTTCTCTCTGTATACGAAGAGTTGAAAAAAGTAAATGTTTCACGCATTCTCGCTCTTCGTGGTGACCGTCCACAGACTATGACTGATGAACAGTATAACAGCCGTGATTTTGCTTACGCATCAGAAATGATTGGATTTTTAAAAGAAAATACCGATTTGGAAATTGCTTGTGCCTGCTATCCTGAAAAACATTTTGAAGCAACAACAATTGATGAAGATCTGGTACACTTAAAAGAAAAAATCCAGAACGGAGCAACCTCCATGATCTCACAGATGTTCTTTGATAACACTGCTTTATACCGATTTCTGGAAAAGTTACAACCACTTAACATTGATGTTCCTTTAGAAGCCGGGATCATGCCAATCACTTCCGCAAAGCAGCTGGGTACTTCCGTATCCCTCTCCGGCTCAAGTGTTCCTAAAAAGCTGGCTGACCTCATTGCCACCTACGGCGACGATCCTGCTGATATGCGCAAAGCCGGAATTGACTACGCCATTAACCAGATACGTGACCTGGAAGCCAATGGCGTAAAAGCAGTTCATATTTACACCATGAACAAAGCGGCACATGCTGCTGAAATCCTCGCAGGACTAAACTGAAGTTTAAATGGATTAAAGCAAACCGAAAGGGATGACTATACTTTATTCCAATTTAATCTACAGTTAGTCCGGTCTGAAGTCAAGGCTAAACTATTGCAACTATTCATTTGCCGTAACTGGGGTCTTTGCGCCCCTGGGCACCATAAACTGCAGATTGAAGGAAATACAGATTGCCGTAAAACGAGGTTCAGCCGTGTATCGTATGCGAACAAGCACTGTAAACACGTCTGTACTTGGTTCGCGTCTTGTGCGAACTTATGTACAGCTACGTGTTTACCGTAGTGAGAACGGGCTTGTGAGCATATGATACACGGCTGAACCGTCACTTTACATCAATCCTTATTCCTTTAAACTGCAGTTTATTTAACTATATCTAAAGCTGCCTTAATCTTTGCAATCATCTCTGTATACTCTGCATCTGTCAGCATTGTCTTATGCGGATTCATCTGGAATACACCGCCCCATTCATCCTGGTCCTTATATTTAGGGCAAAGATGCATATGTAAATGATGACCTGTGTCACCATAAGCACCATAGTTTACTTTGTCAGGATGAAATGCTTCATGAATAGCCTTAGAAGCCAGATTAACATCCGCAAAGAAATCATTTCTTTCTTCATCTGTTAATTCAATCATCTCTCCAACATGATCCTTGTAAGCAACTACACATCTGCCGGGTTTGCTCTGCTCTTTGAATAAGATCAGGGAACTAACCTTCAGATCACAGATGAAAATACCAAACTGATCCAGTAATTCTCCTCTCATACAATAGGCGCAATTCTTATCTTTTTCCATTTTCTTTTCCTCCAATGATTTTATAATTAGAGACGCCACATAGCATCTGAAATTTCAACCTTTTTGTCTCTCATCATTAAATCCTTAACTGCTTCAGCAGCTGTTTTACCTTCAAATAAAACAGCATTTACCTGTTCTATAATGGGCATCTGAATTTCATATTTTTTAGCCAGGGCAACAGCAGCCTTGGTGCTGTAAACGCCTTCTACCACCATCTTTACTTCTGCCATAGCTTCTTCGTAAGATTTTCCCTGACCAATTAAAATTCCGGCTCTTCTGTTTCTGGAATGCATGCTGGCACAGGTAACAATCAGATCACCTATTCCGGTAAGTCCGGCAAATGTTTCAGCCTTACCACCCATAGCGGTTCCAAGTCTTGTAATCTCAGCAATTCCTCTGGTAATCAAAGCAGCCTTGGTATTATCGCCATAGCACAGACCATCTGCAATACCGGCAGCCAGTGCCACTACATTCTTTAAAGCTCCGCCTAATTCCATTCCCAGAACATCAGGACTGCTGTATACACGGAACACGTCACTCATAAAAATATTCTGCAAATATTCAGCTGTTTCCTTTTTATGAGCCCCTACAACGATAGTGGTAGGAAGTCCTTTACCAACCTCTTCTGCATGAGATGGGCCGGATAAAACAGCAACATTAGCCTGTGGAATTTCTTCCTCTATGATTTCAGATAAAGTCATTAAAGTATTTTCTTCAATACCCTTTGCCACATTTACAATGATCTGTCCGGCAGCAACAAATGGCGCAAGACTCTTTGCTGTACTTCTGGTATATACAGATGGCACAGCCAGTACTAAAACATCCTTGTCTGCAACCGCACTTTTCAGATCAGAAGTAAATTTCATATCCGAAGGCAGCTTCACACCCGGCAGCTTGTCTTTGTGTTCATGTTCCTTCTGCAACATTGCTATTTCAGCCTCCACAATAGACCATACTGTAATCTCATGTCCATTTTGATGTAATAAAACAGACAAGGCAATGCCCCAGCTTCCGGCTCCTAAAATTGCAATTTTTGACATGTTTCCTCCTAAAAGACTTCTCATAGATTTTTATTCATTTATGCAATGAATTTTTCATTAGTTTTCTTTATTTTTATGTGATAAATAAGTCTTTCTTTCCTCATGATGAAGCAGTCTGACGATATTCTTACGATGTAAATAATAAGCCAGTGCCATCAACAGTCCACCAATTATGTACATTTCAATTAATTCTGCCTGTGTCATTGCTGTAAAAACAAAACCGCATTGGCCACATATGATCAACATGGTTTCAAATCCCAGATATACCAGCAGCGATCCCAATGAAACATAATGAGTTGTTAAAAATGGAACGAAGAACATGGTCACTCCCACAATAATGAAACTCCAGTGAAAAGATAATACCAGTCCCGCTGTTGCGGCGATTCCTTTTCCTCCTTTGAAATTCATATAAAACGGAAAATCATGTCCCAGAATTGTTCCTGCAGCCGTATAGAGTTTCAGCAGATAAATAATCTCCGGATGACTCTTTCCAAATAAGATACTGGTAATTGCAATCGCCAGCATACACTTTAGTACATCTCCCGCAAACACGATGAGACCTGCCTTTGTTCCCAATACACGCAGTGTATTGGTGGTTCCGGCATTCCCACTTCCATGCTGCCTGATATCAATTCCTTTCATTCTTCCGTAAAAAAACGATGTCTGAAATAAACCAAATACATAACCGATCAGCAAGCAAGCAATCCTTACCATATTATTCATTTTCCTTTCTTTCACGAATAATAAAACGTAGCGGAGTTCCCTTGAAACCAAATGTATTTCGAATCTGGTTTTCAATATATCTCTGGTATGAAAAATGCATCAATTCCTTATCATTTACAAAAATAACAAATGTCGGCGGTTTCACCGCAACCTGCGTAATATAATACAGACGAAGTGACTTACCTTTATCGGAAGGTGGCTGCTGCATAGCAACTGCTTCTGTCATAATCTCATTCAGGACGCCGGTTGCTACACGCATGGAATGATTTTCACTTACCATATCAATTACATCATACAACTTTGGCAGTCTTTGTCCACTCACAGCTGAAATAAAAATAATTTCTGCATACTGCATAAAGGATAACGTACTGCGAATCTTTGCAGAATATTCCTTCACTGTTTTATCATTTTTTTCAATGGCATCCCACTTGTTCACAGCAATGACAACTGCTTTTCCTCTTTCATGGGCAATACCTGCAATCTTTGCATCCTGCTCTGTAACACCCTCAGTCGCATCAATAACCAGTACTACAATATCAGCACGTTCTACAGCAGAAACTGTACGAACAATCATATATCGTTCCAGTTCTTCCTTAATTTTATTCTTACGTCGAAGACCGGCGGTATCAATAAACACATATTCTTTTCCGTTATGCACGATATCTGTATCAACTGCATCTCTGGTGGTACCTGCAATATCTGAAACAATCAGGCGGTTCTCTCCCAGCAGACGATTGATAATAGAGGATTTTCCAACATTTGGTTTCCCGACAATTGCTACACGAGTCCGCTCATCCTCTTCTTCCTCAAGATCACTCTTTTCAAAATAGGAAGTTACTACATCCAGCATATCTCCAAGACCGGTTCTGTTCGCAGCAGAAATCGGATGTGGATCTCCAATACCCAGATTATAAAACTCATAAGTATCATTTACCATCTTCTGATGACTGTCCACCTTATTTACTGCCAGAACAACAGGCTTTTTGGAACGTCGAAGCATATCTGCGACCTTGGCATCCGCATCCACAAGTCCCTGTTTTACATCTACCAGAAAAATAATAACGTCAGCGGTATCGATAGCGATCTGTGCCTGCTCTCTCATCCGGGATAAAATAATATCCTTGCTTTCCGGTTCAATACCACCGGTATCAATTAAGGTAAAGGTCATGTCCAGCCATGTTACATCAGCATAAATACGATCCCTTGTAATTCCTGGTGTATCTTTAACAATTGAAATATTATCACCAGCCAATACATTAAACAGGGTTGATTTTCCCACATTTGGTCTTCCCACAACTGCAACAATTGGCTTGTTTTTTCTTTTACTCATACTTCCTCACTTTTCTCGACTTGACAGTATTATCCTCTTATAAAATTCCTTTCTATAAGTATCCTGTCAGAAAAACATTTTCCATTGATTTTACAATATACCGACATTAAAGTAAAGTCATCGTTATCTTATTTATTTTACTAGAAATTTCTTGACGTGTCACTAGCATAATGTTAAAGTTTAAACGAAATAAATTTCGAAAAAATACTATATGTTTTCCTATAGGAGGAATTATGCCTAATTTAAAGGAAGTTGAACGATCTCTGCCGGTTGCTCCATTAAAGCTGATTGCTTTACAGTCTGCTGATGAACTTGGACGTAACGTAAATGATTATCTGGTGGAATTTCGTAAAAACATTAAAAATAATGCCAAGGAAGATCCTGCTTTTCATGGTTACGTAGAAAATTCATATTTGACAGCTGCTAACTGCCCTCGTTTTGGAAGTGGTGAAGGCAAAGGTGTCATTAATGAATCTATTCGTGGAAAAGATCTTTTTATTCTGGTAGATGTTTGTAATCACAGCATTACCTATTCTATGAATGGTTATACCAATCATATGTCACCTGATGACCATTATCAGGATTTAAAACGTATTATTGCAGCCTGCAATGGTAAAGCACACCGTATTAATGTTATCATGCCTTTTTTATATGAAGGCAGACAGCACAAACGCAACGGTCTGGAATCCCTGGATTGTGCTTATGCATTGGAAGAATTAAAAGAAATGGGCGTAACTAATTTTATTACATTTGATGCTCATGATCCCCGTGTTCAGAATTCCGTTCCATTAAACGGCTTTGATAATTTCACACCACCTTATCAGTTTACCAAGGCTTTGATAAAATCAGAGAATGATCTGATCATTGATAAAGACCATGTTATCGTAATCAGTCCTGATGAAGGTGCTCTTGACCGTGCTGTTTATTTTGCCAACGTTCTGGGTGTAGATACGGGTATGTTCTATAAACGAAGAGATTATTCCAAGGTCGTAAATGGTAAAAATCCGATTGTTGCTCATGAATTCTTAGGCAGCAATATCAATGGGAAAGATATTATCATCATTGATGATATGATTTCTTCCGGTGGAAGTATGTTAGATACCGCCAAACAGTTGAAAGATATGGGTGCCAACCGCGTATTTATCTGTACTACCTTTGGTTTGTTTACCGACGGACTGGATGCATTTGATAAGGCTTATGAAGATAAAGTGTTTGACAGAGTTATTACCACTAACCTGACCTATCTTCCACCCGAACTTCTGACACGACCATATTATGTCCAGGCAGACATGAGTAAATACCTAGCTTCCATTATTGATTTCATCAACCATGACGCTTCTATCTCCGGTATCTTTGTACCGACTGATAAGATCCATGATGCACTGAAACGCTACAATAATCGCGAGGATTTTGATATCTAAACTGAAGTTTAAAGGAATAAAGATTGATGTAAAGTGACGGTTCAGCCGTGTATCATATGCTCACAAGCCCGTTCTCACTACGGTAAACACGTAGCTGTACTTGGTTCGCGCAAGACGCGAACCAAGTACAGACGTGTTTACAGTGCTTGTTCGCATACGATACACGGCTGAACCTCGTTTTACGGCAATGTTTATTTCCTTCAAGCTACCGTTTGCGGTGCCTTGGGACGCAAAGACCCCAGTTACGGCAACTGAAAATTTGCAATAACCTGGCCTCGGCTACAGACTGGACTAACTGTAGATTGGCAACTTGAAAAGAATAGCGAATGTAATGAACAGGCAGTGGTGCGGGTGTGTATTCTTCTATTGCCTGAGCGCACGTATTAGAGCCGCTAATCATTCCAGTCGTAACCCAGCTATTTCGGGCATGGATGCCCGAAAAGGCCCCTTAGAGCCAGGATGGCGATTGGGGCCGTTAGCGTTAAAGGGCAAGTATCTTCATGGAATGATGTAGAGGCTCTTATACGTGTAAACGGCAATGGAAGGATACACACCCACACCATTGCCGTCTCTTTATAATTATTATTTGCAAGTTGCTAAACTTCAGTTTACCACTTTTTGGAAAGTCATAGTCACCTTAAACAAGTCCCCATCCAGGTATATCTTAAACGTTCCATGCTGCGCCTCTGTAAGGTTTTTGGCAATAGAAAGTCCCAGTCCGCTTCCTTCTGTACTCCTGGAAACATCTCCTCTGATGAAACGCTCTGTCAGTTCGTTCGCATTAATATTAAGTGCCTGTGCGGATATATTCTTCAAGCTCAGGACAATCATATCCTGGTCTTCTACTGTTTCTTCTTGCAGATCAATATAAACTCTTGTTCCTTCCAATGCATATTTATAGATGTTTTTTAACAGGTTTTCCAATACACGCCACATTCTGCGACTGTCCGCATTGATAACCGGCTTTTCTACACCACAGCTTGTAATCACAGTCAGTCCATGGGTGGCAAACATTTCGGAAAATTCACCGATTCCCTGATTTACCAGTTCCATCAGATTAATATGTTCAAAATACAGTGTTATATTGCCTGATGAAATCTTAGATGCTTCTACCAGATCCTCTGTCAGCTGTTTCAAGCGCTGGGATTTGGCGTCTAATACGCCCACATATCCCTTGATCTTATCATCCTGTATGTTTTCCCGCTTAATCAGATCAATGTAGTTAATAATGGACGTCAGAGGGGTTTTAATATCATGAGATACATTGGTGATCAGGTCTGCCTTTAACCTTTCATCTTTCATACTGGTCTCTACCGCCTGTCGAATACCATCGCCAACCTGATTAACCGCTTCTGCCATCTGTTTATTAGCTCCATGCATTTTTTCGGTCGGTATCTGATATTCCAGATTACCTTCACGGATTTTTCCGACCCCGTCTAAAATCTGATTGCGATCGATCTGCTCTTTTGCCAGGATAAGCAACACAAAACCATCCATAACAACTGCCACAACGATAAAGAACAGACTTCCTGTATTAAATCCAAGAAAAATAAGTGACAGGTTTACCACAAACCAGATTCCAAAAGGAATTTCAACTCTGGCAATCGCATTAGAGTTATCATACAGGAACCAGACTGCGCGCTTTATACAGCCGGTCAATCTACAGCAAAGGCTGTTTTTCCATAAAGTCTTTGCTTTAAAACGTCTAATGAGACTATAGAAAAAGTAAAGAAACGCCGCACCCGAAATAAAACTGATACCTCCTACGATACAAAGAATGGTATCTTCGGATAGTGTATCCATATTCTGAATCAGACTTACCGCACCCATGATCATGACACTCAATACAGTAACTGTAATACCAGCCAGTATCAATGCAACTTCTGTAGGAATCCTGTCGAAAAGATTTTCCTCATAGGTGAGTGTTCCATCTTCATTCAGTTTGCGCCCTGTTTTACAGCATAAATAAACCAGTAAAATTAGATAACCTGCCATACATGTAGCTGAAATACCAAAATACGTGCCCCAGTAAGGCATAAACTCATTATAGGAATGAAGTGCCGAACTAAAGGCGTCTGTTACCGGATATGTGGTATCTACTGCAAACCAGATTTTCACATTATCGGGATACACATAAGAATACTCTGCCAGATTAGATAGTAAGATCCCTTCCCTTACAGACGTATTCGATTCGTATTGCATATTAGCCGGAAAATATAAAATATATTTTCCAAAAGCCTTGAATGTATCAGTTATGGAACTGTCGGACTCTGATTCTAACTCAATATTAGTATAAAATTCATTATCACCTTTGGACGGCATTTCAATGCAATAGCGTACATTTGTTTTATCCGCCGTATACCATTTCAGATCCTCCTGGTACTCTTCATAGTTATATAACAGTTCATTGGCCGCCGATACCAGATTATTACAGAGTTCATCATATTCTTCCAGATTGGATGCAAGTTCCTCCGGAGTCTTTCCATCAACAGTTTTGTATCTGTTTTCCAACATTGCATAAGTTGCTTCTTTGTCTTCATAAAGAGAATCATAGCCATCTGTTTCTGCCTCGTACGCCGCCATTTCCTCCCCTTCAATAATAAAAGAAGTCTCACTGGCTGTATCAGTGCCTGTGCTGCTATTATTTTCAGCACCGGAGATTTTCTCAGAAACAGCACTTTTTTCTGTAAACTTTGTTCCCCACGGGTATCCATCTGACGCACCTTTTGTATAATACTGAAAACCGTATTTAGACCACTTTAATAAATCTTCCAAATAGTATTCAGCACTTATTTCTGAACCTGAACCATGATTGCCGTATCGATTAGCAAATTCAGTAACATCGATTACTTTTTTTCCATCATAAACACCATCTGATTCCAACTGTTTTCTAATTACCACCATACGCAGAATATCAGATGCATTTTCCCTTAAAATCGAAGAAAATATTTCTGAATTTTCATAGGAACCACTCATGTCCCAAGGCGTAATCATATTACTCCAGCTGGCATTTTGCGTCACTATACTCACGGATGAGCCTAAGGTGACTATTGTAATACAGATTACAGACGCAACCAGAAACACCTGCTGTAATCCCAGTAATAAAAATTTTTTCCATTTACAAATGGGTTTTTTCTGCTTCATTCACACACCTCAGCTATGCCTGCTTTTCGATTTTGTATCCAACGCCCCACACGACTTTTAGATAACGTGGTTCTTTTGGATTAATTTCAATTTTTTCACGGATGTGTCTGATATGTACTGCCACCGTATTGTCAGCACCGATAGCTTCTTCATTCCAGATACTTTCATAAATCTGGTCAATAGAGAAAACCTTTCCCTGGTTTTTAACGAGCAACAGCAGAATGTTATACTCAATAGGTGTCAGCTTGACAAGTTCCCCGTCAACCGTTACATCCTTGGTTTCATCATTCATGACAAGACCGCCAACCTGATACAGCATATTGTTATCCACACTCAGATTTCCCAGGCTGGTATAACGACGAAGATTCGATTTTACCCGGGCTACAAGTTCCAGTGGGTTAAACGGCTTGGTAACGTAATCGTCAGCGCCGATATTGAGTCCCAGGATCTTGTCCGTGTCCTCTGATTTCGCAGATAAAATTATGATGGGAATGCTGCTGTATTCCCTAATCTTCAATGTGGCATGAATGCCATCCAGCTTAGGCATCATAACGTCCATGATCAGCAAATGAATATCATTTGTTTTCAGCATCCGGATTGCCTCATCACCGTCATAAGCCTTATACACCTGATAGCCTTCCTGCATCAGATAAATCTCAATTGCATCCACGATTTCCCTGTCATCGTCGCACACCAGAATATTAAACATACTTTCTCCTTTTCAAACACATCTCCTAATACTAATTAAAACAGTAAAAGCTTAACATAACATTTGGTTTTTCTTTAAGAATTTCTTAACTCAGAAAAAGCCTCATTTTAATGGATTTAATGATAAAAATGCCCCCAGATTACCTCGTTTCCCATGACTTGCTCTGTGAGAAAATAATAATTCGGGATTACAGCAGGTACAAATATCCGTTACTTCAATATTCTCTGCCGGAATACCTGCCTCTAACATCACATACCGGTTGGCTTTCCATAGATCCAGCATATATTTGCCTTCTACTAAATTTCCATCCTTATATTCCGGTACAACTACGTCTGCCGGAAATACCTGTTTGAACTCTTCTGCCACGTCTTCACTAACCTCATAGCAGCTGCCGCAAATAGAAGGACCTATGCAGGCAACAATATCCTTAGGATCTGTTCCGTACACTTCAGTCATCTTTTGCACAGTACATGCCCCCATTTTGTTCACGGTACCTCGCCAGCCTGAATGGCTTAAACCAATTACTTTCTTTTTCGTATCCAGAAAATACAGTGGAACACAGTCTGCATAAAAAGTACATAGCACAAGTCCCGGTTCATTCGTAACCAATCCATCAATATCCTCGTAGTCACGTTCCCTGATAATCCCTTTTCCTGCATCTGCTTTTGTTACCACCCTTATATTGGTAGTATGTGTCTGCACTGAACCCACAAATTGATCCAGTTCCCGATCCATTGTCACAGCAATACGTCTGTAATTCTCCAGTACTGCTTCTTTGTCATCGCCCCTGGAGGAACTCACGTTCATAGTAGCAAAAATATCTTTACTGACACCGCCTAATCTGGTGGAAAACAGCTGTGTTACCAATCCAGTCTTTTCCAAAGAGGGAAAAGTCAGATATGTAGCACCGGATTTCTCCTTCACTTCCATCACAGGATGATTCCCTTTTCGTTTAATTTTCAATTCCATTATTCTATCTCCAGTATTTTTTCTGTTTGCTAAAATACTCAAAGGCTCCGGGATACCATTTGATTTTATTCGCCAGTATAGCCACCACATCATAACGTATCTGCTGTCTTTCCGGAATACCATGTTTCATACGATATATATCAGACACATGACAGATCGTTTGCTGCTTTCGGTATTGCACCGCCTCCTCCGGAAGTCCGGCCGCTTCATTTTTTCTGTATTTTACCTCAATAAAAACAAGTATCTTATTCCGGTCCAAACCAATTAAATCTATTTCTCCCTGTCTTGTCCTATAATTTTTTTCAATAATCCGCACACCATGTCTCTCCAAAAATGAAACAGCAACCTCTTCATATTTGGTTCCAAGTTCTCTATCATTCATATTTATTCCTTCCGCTCTCCAGGCATCAGGAAATCCTTCTATTTTGCTGTGTTCATTTTACTCCTGATCTTGTCCATGCCATCTACAAAAACAAGAATCTCTGCCACGACCTCATACAGCTCCGGCGGTATGTATTCACCTATATCAAGGCGCGATAAGGTATCCGCCAATTTGTCATCCCTGTGCACGGGAACCTCGGCTTCTTTGGCCTTTTCAATGATACGCTCCGCCAATGCACCGGTTCCGATGGCTATTACTTTAGGGGCATCCTCTGCCGGATCAAATTCCAATGCAATTGCCTGTTTTCGTTTATTCTTATCCATTACGTCCTCACATCGAAAGCATGCCGGGAAAGCAGATGTTTTTCTGCCCCTCCTGTTGCTTCTTTCACAATGGTATTGCCGTCTTTTTGTAATTCCATACTATGTTCCAGGTGATACCCTCTCTTTTGCAGCCGCTCATCCAAAATATGCATATTGGCTTCCATAAAATCAAGGATACTGTCATTTTGAAAATAAAACTTAGTTTTTACGTCCATATTTTTTATTGAAACATATATATCAAGCGGACCCAAATGCTCCATATCAAGGTGTAATAATGCAGTCACCTGATCTGTTTCGGAAGCCAGACTTTTTTTACGGCTATATACATACAACTGTCCGGCGCCCTTTTTGTCCACCATGGATAACGGAACCTGTACATATCCCATGAGATGATTCATAGACTGCATAAAACTTGTATTATTCTGAACGGAGTTTACACTCTTGGCTAGTGTTCCCTGTGATTTGCCACTTTGCTGCAATATCTGTTCCAGCTGATTGGACTGCTCTCTGATACGGTTCAAAAGCTTAGCCACATTTTCTTTTGAAAGCTGTCCCGGTGTTACCGTCCATTGATTCAGCATTTCATTTTCCATCACTTTGCCAAATTCTCTGGATGAAAAAAGTTTTACAAGTTCAGCCTGCAATTCACCTCTTGCAAGTTGCGGCATATCTGTAATTGCCTGCTTTACAGCCTGTAAAAAATGTTTTGGAGTAAGTGATCCCGGATCATCTGCTATAGCCTCAAAAGCACTGCCAAGCTGTTTCAGCTGATGCTGTAACGTAATCGTTTCATCAGGCGTCAGTTCAAGCATGTTTCCTACAGGCTGACTTTTCACTATTTCTCCATTATCCGCAGTATCTACGCTCTGCGTTATTCCTGCTTCAGTTGCATCACTTCCACTTGACATAATTCCTGCTTCAGTTGCATCACTTCCACTTGACATAATTCCCGCTTCAGTTACAACACTTCCAGTTGACATAGTTTCTGCTTCAGTTACAGTATTTCCACCTTGCATCACTTCGGTTTCAGCCGAGGAAAGTGTATTCTGCATACTATCTGTACCATTCATATCGTCGGTCAGCATCTGTATTACCCGGTTATAAAAAGAAAGACTTTCTCCTGTCCCTTGTTCCGACATGATTTCTGTAAACGTGGACTGTAAACCTTTCGTCAAATCAAGTACCGTTTCTGTCATGGCACTTTTCAGGTTCAGGAAGTTTTCATACAATTCAACATTAGCTGAGTCAATTGGTAAATCTATATTTTTCATTTGTACAAGTATTTCCGCATCCGTATTTGGATAAGTCTCTACCAGTCTGCTCATCTCCAACAGGGAATTTTTCTGTATGGACATCCCGTTTTCCATCATCGAAGATACAAATGAAGCCGTTTTATCTGTTACCGGCAAACCGGCTTCATTAAGAGCTTTTAATACCGTTTCATCTGTACTGATATTTTCCATAAGTGGGGATAGGGATAACTGGCTATTGGAAAGATTTCGAACCTGGAACAGCATGTCCTGTCCGACCTGCAGCTTCATGCCTTGATTCAGGCGTGCCTGTAGAAAGGATCCGTCTTCCAGCTGAAGGCTGACTTCCGATCCCTTTAGTGATATGATCTCTCCGCGAAATGTTTGTCCCGCTGAGAAATTTTGTAAAGAAACAGTTTTATTTCCGGATGCATCTGTGGACACCACCTCTGCACTAATCCCGGGTGATTGATTACTTTGACCTGTATGTGTGAAAATTCCGGATAAAAAAGACATTCATACTCCAATCTACAGGTAAGGATCAGATGAAATTTCCAATAAAAGATCGTCTGTGTATGACACAGGGGCCAAATTCTCTGATAGCTGCGATATGAGCTGACGACCCATACCCTTTATTAGAGGCAAATCCATATAACGGAAATAACTCATCATAAGAAACCATCATATGATCTCTATGTACCTTGGCAATAATACTGGCGGCAGCTATAGAGATACTCTGGGCATCCCCCTTTATGATCGGTACCTGTTTTATGTTTACATCAGGAATGGTAACAGCATCATTTAACAATAAATCCGGTTTCACGGTCAGTTTAGAAACAGCTTCCCGCATCGCTTCATAATCAGCCTGTAATATGTTGATCTCATCAATTCGCTCCGGTCCTACACAACCGATCCCATAAGATACTGCTTCCCTCTGTATAATTTCATTTAACTCTTCTCTTTTTTTTTCGGTTAATTGCTTGGAATCATTTAGATATAAAATGCTGCAATCCTTCGGAAGGATCACTGCACCAGCTACAATAGGACCCGCCAGAGGACCTCTGCCTACTTCATCCACACCGCAGATGAATTCACAGTCTGCATATTCTTTTTCAAATCGCTTCATGGCTTCTGTCCGCTTTAACTCTGCCTGCCATGCCGCCTGCTTTTTTTCAGCCTTTGTTACCAGTTCTCTGACCGCTGATCGTTCATCGTCAGCATAGGCATTTATAAACTCCTGTAAGGCTTCATCTTTTGTATTCTTTAAATGTTCCTTTATCTCTGCAATTTTCATCTTATTTATCACCTAAATAACAGATTTTATTAAATGGATAAATTCTAACCCAGGCTTTCCCGATGATGCTGGATCGTTTCACATTTCCAACTGCCTCTGTACGACTGTCAGAACTGTTATTGCGGTTATCTCCCATGACAAAATATTCATCCGAAGCTAAAGTAATATTCGTTGATGCCCTTCCGGGATCAGCAATGGTTTCCAGACCATAGTTTTCCTCCAGCTGCTCTCCATTGATAAAAATTGATCCCTCATTATCAATGTAGACGGTTTCTCCCGGTAATCCGATGATTCTCTTTATATAATAGGTATTATCTGCATATTGAAAAGGAAAGACAATAATATCAAAACGTTCCGGATCGTGAAAGCGATAGGATATTTTATCTACGATCAGATTATCTTTATCCGACAAAGTGGTTTCCATAGAGGAGCCGCTCACTTCTGTTCTTTGTCCTACATATTTAATAACACACAGGGTCAGCACCAGTACGATCAGCAGATACAAACTGGTATTTAAGATTTCTTTTATGGTATCTTTCATAAATTGCCTTCTTCCGGAAATTCTAATGTAATATATCCTAATTTTCCATTTCTGAATTCATCCAGTAAAACAGATGACATCTTCATCAGGTCAAGTGATTCTCCTTTTCCATAGCAGTGCCTGTTCTCGCATATTGCCTTCAGATTTTCCAGAGATTCTTCCGATTCTGTTATTTCAAAACGTTTTTCCAGTAATCCGGGATAATTCTTTGTCAAAAAAGTGATCAGATCCAGTGCAAGTTCATCCAGATGCAGGACTTCATCATTCATAGATCCGATAAATGCCAGTTTTAATCCAACTGCCTGATCCTCAAACTTCGGCCACAAAATACCCGGTGTATCTAAAAGCTCCAGATTCTTATTCAGACGAATCCACTGTTTTCCTTTTGTAACACCCGGTTTATTTCCGGTTTTCGCACAAGCCTTTCCTGCAAAAGAATTGATAAAGGTGGATTTTCCCACATTAGGGATTCCAACTACCATAGCTCTTACCGGACGATTCAGAATACCACGTTTCCTGTCTCGTTCGATCTTCTCCTTACAGGATTCTTCCACGGCACCCTGAATGGATTTTATTCCTGCTCCGGATTTGGAATTGATCTCCACAGCCAGTATTCCTTTGCTTTTAAAGTACTCCATCCAAAGTTTATTGTATTTTCGATCTGCCAGATCTGATTTATTTAACAGTACCAGTCTGGATTTATTTTTACCCAGCTCATCGATTTCAGGATTTCTGCTGCTAAGCGGAATTCTGGCATCGACCACCTCAATGATCAAGTCGATCAGCTTTATATTCTCAAGCATCATTCGCTTGGCTTTCATCATATGTCCCGGATACCACTGATAATTCATTTTACAAACCCCATTCCACTATGTTTAGATGCCATATGAAACCATGCTTTTCCAACAATTGTATTCTTGGAAACGGCTCCTATATTGGCAGACCTGCTGTCTTCACTATTGTTACGATTATCACCCAGAACAAAATATTCTCCTGCGCCAAGTGTCAGTTCATTTTCTGCGATACCGGCATCCGCCATCTTATCGTAGGCTTCATCCTCTTCAATATATACTCCATTTACATAGAGTTTTCCATCCTGTATCTGGATGGTCTCACCCGGAAGTCCTACCACACGTTTAATATAATAATGTGAATTCTGATTTCCATTAGGTAAAAAAACAATGACATCTCCCCGCTTTGGGGAAAAGATCTCATAGACCAGTCGGTTGATCAAAACTTCCTGACTGCTATACAATTCCGGCTCCATGGAAACACCAATCACACTGGATTTTACGCCAAGGAAATAAATCAGAACAAAAGCAATAAAGGCCGCTGCAAAAATCTCAAAGGCCCATCCAAATACTTCCCGCAACATGCCGGAGCTGATTTTTTTTCTTTTACGATAAAAACTTAATCCTTTACTTCTTCCCATAATTCACCTTAGTATATTTTAACACGATCCGCTCATAAAGACTAGAAAAAAAG
>JAQUUX010000023.1 GCA_028693705.1 Lachnospiraceae bacterium
AACCGTTTAAGAAATTATCCTTCGCGCTCTGTTGAGAAGATAAAACATCCTTTGTCCAATAGCCTTTTTCAGCCCATTCGTGCATCTTCACAGCAAAGGCTTCGAATTCGTCCGTAAATGCAGGATGGAAGATATCGGTGAAATTATCAGCGCTGGAAGCAGCAAGGAACATCTCTGAAGTACTAATTCCAGGCGCCTCTGAAATCCAGGTTCCGGTAGTGTCAATGAATAAACGGTATAAATCCATTGAAAGTGAGGAAGATCCGTTTAACGGAACGGTTACTCCTTCGGCAAGTGCAGCATCCAAATATGCTTCCATTGTTTCGATGGAGTTCACTTCTGAAATTCCATATTTTTCAGCGAGATCTCTGCGGGTAACAAAACCGGAGGGTGTAAACTCACTGTATAAGGTGGGAATTCCATATATTCTGCCATTAACTTTAGCGGAAGCCCATACAGCTTCAGGTATTGCAGCTTTTAATGTCGGCGCATAGGTATCCAGCATATCTGTAATATCTACAGCAGCATCTTGGTTTGCAATGGTGCTATAGGGCAGAACGGCATTTGGAGATGCATGAGACATATCGAACTTTTCTCCGGATGCAAATAGAAGAGGATATTTGGTTCCGATATCACCCCAATCTATGTACTTAATCTCAAGCGTAGCATTGATATCTGCCTTTAATTTCTTGTTGATTTCAGCTAAAATATCCTTGTTTGCGACACCTTCGCCGCCCCATAGGTAATAAACTAACTTTACTTCTTCGGATAGGTCGATCGCGTCGGTACTTTCTTCATTGGTGCTTTCGTCATTGGTGCTTGTTTCTGCTGTAACATTACTGTCTGTCGAGGAGCTTTTTTCCGATGTTTTTGCACAACCTGCAAAAGAAGCAGCGCAAAGCATTGTGGCAAGCCCAAGTGCAATCAGTCTTTTCATCTTTTTCATTTTTGTTTCCTCCTAATATTTTTATAATCTAAATCGCCGTATACTGCGATCAGTTATCCCTTAACTGCGCCGATGGTTAATCCGGATACAAAATATTTTTGTACAAATGGATATAACAATATGATCGGTCCGATTGCCATGACAGCGGTAGCCATCTTAATTGACTCGGACGGTAGATCCGAGGTATTTACTACCGCACCTTGTTGGACAAGTAGTTGAACGTTAGCTTGGGTTACAATTTTCTGCAAGAAAAACTGTAAAGGAAATTTAACTTGTGACTGAATGTACAACATTGCGTTGTACCATTCGTTCCAATACCCCAAAGCAAGGAAAAGTCCGATGGTTGCTAAAGAAGGGGTAGCCAGAGGCATGAATATCTGCCAGTAAATTCTGAAATCTCCGGCTCCGTCAATTGCGGCTGATTCATATAGGGAATCCGGTATGGCTTTCATGAAGTTTCTCATTAGAAAGATGGACCAGGCACTTACCATACCGGGTAAGATCATTGCTAATACATTATCTTTTAATCCTAAGTAATTCACCATTAAGATATAACTTGGAACCAGTCCGCCACTAAATAGGGTAGTAAAATAGATAAAAAAGGATATTGAGTTACGATATTTAAAATCATTTCTGCTTAATACATAACCGGTCATGGACATAATCAATAACCCACCGAAGGTTCCCGCCAAAGTGATCAGTATGGTTACGGAGTATGCATTCATTAGCTTTTTGGGATTGCGGAATAAGAATTCGTAAGCGCTGGTAGATAATTCTTTGGGAAAAAGTTTAAAACCCTCTGCAATAATTTCTTTTTCGTTCATAAAAGAAGATACGATCATCAATACAAATGGGAATAAGCAGATGAGAGAAAAAAATGCAATCACGATATAAAACAGTAATCTAAGGAAAGATCCGTCTTTCTTTCTTGTATTATGCTTTGGCATATAGCTTCCTCCTAAAATAAAGCATTGTCTGGCTCAATTTTCTTAACGATAAAATTAATCGCAAGTACAAAGAATAAGCCAAATATGGACTGATAAAAACCTACCGAGGCACTTAAGGAGAAGTTAAACTGACCCATTAAGCTTCGGAATACATAGGTATCTATAATATCGGTCTGTGAATATAAAACAGAGTTGTTGCCGATTAGATTGTAAAATAAATCAAACGATCCCTTCAGAATACCTCCTAAGCCAAATAGAAATAATAATACAACGGTTGGTCTCAATAAAGGCAACGTAATAAATTTTATTTTTTGTGACAATTTCGCACCGTCGATGGAAGCGGCATCATAGATGTCTTTACTGATACCGGTAATTGTTGCCAGATAGACAATCATTCCGTATCCGGTTCCAGCCCATACCTTAAATGCAACGATAATATACTTCCAGATCCCCTGATCTGAATAAAAGTCATGGCTTTCGAAGCCGAGGGAAATAAGGAAGGAGTTGATAAAACCATGGTTGTAATTGAATAAATTGTAGGCAAAAAATCCAACGATGACCATTGATATGAAATGTGGTAATAAAATAATGGATTGCGATACTTTTTTGTACCACTTGTTACCAATTTCGGAGAGCATAATCGCCAGGATAATTTGAACCACATTACCGATGGCTAAAAAAGCGAGATTATAAAGTAGCGTGTTTTTTGTGATACTCCATAAGGCGCCGGTTTTTACCAAAAATTCAAAATTCTTAAGACCTATAAACTGACTGTGAAAGATTCCCTTGTTAATGTTGTAGTCTACAAATGCCACATACGCTCCCGGCATGGGGATATAACAAAAGATGGTAAAGAATAGCAAGGCTGGAAGCAACATTAGGAATAAAACCTTTTTCCTTTTTACCTCATGAGCGATACTTTTTAGATGATTTTTTGCTTTTACCATAAGCACGATCCTCTCCTTAAATAGGATACCAGTACGATAAGTAAACATTTTTCAATGGATTATATTAAAATATGTGCATATTATACGTGGTAACGTTTTCAATAACATGTTTTTGTATAAGATATGACGATAGTATAGCTGGTAATTTTGCATATTGTCAAGATATATTTGATAAAAATTTATATATTTGTAATTTTATACCCATTATACCGAGTAAAAATCATAAAAATATCTATTCTGGTTGACAGAAGAGCTGTTTGATAATATAATAACCTCACGAAATTATTGTTTTCTGTAATAATGTGAAAACGTTTCCACTTGTAATTCTAGGAGGTTGCTACTTATGATAACATTCTAATAGAAATAACGATTATTTGGTGGAAAGCCTATTTTCTTATTATAGCCTTAACAGGTCTATGAAACAAACGGACAAAGAGAAGCTAGGTGTTCTCTGTGAATCACAGCTAACGATACATTAACCACATAAGAAAGGAAGATCATCAAATGAAACCAATTCATGATTTTTATGAGTTTAATTATAATAAAACCAAGTACCGCTTTCTGCCCACCGGAGATATTTTTGATTTTACATATGACAACATCATGATGAATCAATTCTGCTCAAATCCAAAGGATGGTTCAGTAAGCAATCTATATCTTCGCATTTATAAGGAGAACACCATTACAGCTTATCCACTCTTGGGAGTTCGATCTCATTCCGCTCTAAAAAAGGGTAAAGATACACTGGTATCTTATGGAATAGTAGAAGACATTATCTATGAGGTTACCTTCCGTGGCACCGATAAGCTATGGTTTTGGGAGATTGAATTATCCGGTAAAGGAGAGGTCGTCGACTTACTCTACGGGCAGGATATTGGAAATGCATCAATCAAAAATGTATTAACAAATGAATTATATACAGCACAATATCTGGGACATACCATTTTACCTTCGGAGGCTGGTTATGTTGTTTGCTCTAGACAAAATCAGGAGCAGGAGGGTAAGTTCCCCTATATTCAACAAGGAACATTGGGAATAAAAGCGATTCATTACTCCACAGACGGGTTTCAGTTTTTTGGTACCTCTTATAAAACAACCGATCGGCCGGAGATATTATCAAAGGATTTGCCGGATGTCAATTATCAATTCGAATTTTCGTATATTGGGTTACAAACGGAAAAGATATGTTTGGATTCTTCAAAGCAAGCCATGTTTTATGGCCTGTTTCAAGAGAATCATGAAGACGTCGTCACTGAGATAGAGAACCTTGACAGGATGAAAGAATGCTATACTAAGCTTTTGGTTGAGGAGGAACTCGTATCCTGTGATAAAATAAAGGTGAAAGATATCTTTGGGGAAACGTATTCTTCTATCGCAATAAAAAAAGAAGAGATATATGAGCTGTTTCCAAACCATATCCTAGAAGAGCAGGAAGAGGACGTGCTCCTATCTTTTTTCACTGACAAGCATAGTCATATTGTTACGATGCAGAAGGAATTGATGACAGAACGTCCTCATGGCACCATCATAACGACTTGCATTGATACAAAAGAAGTGAATAGTAATTTGATTACTAGTACGAACTATATGATGGGGCTATTCCAGGGACAGACGGCGATAGGTAATACCTCCTTTCATAAGTTCCTTTCTGCTCCAAGAGTGTAAGTTAACGTATATACTGAGAATAATGCGAACAAAGTACCTTTATAACCCCTTAAAAGCCCTTAAAGTAGGAGAAATCCTATAAAATAGGGCTTTTTTAGTCTTACAAACCATTAAAAGCTCTTAAAAAATAAATGGATTTAAATGCGAACTTGAAAAGAAAAAAATGAAAGAAAACGCAGATTGTACAGCGTAACGGCAATTAGCAGTAATGTTATAAAAAAGCCTTTTAAAGCCTTTCAAAACCCTTTTAAAGAAAAGTATAAAATCAGTTAAAAGTATTGATTTTATCGGGATTGAACGGTATTTAAAAGGCTATATTTAAAAGGTTTAAAAACGCACGAGATTTCTAAGCAATTATGTAGAGTAAAAATCATTCAAATGCGAACAATGAAAAAAACAAAGGCACAATGCGTAAAAATCCTATAAAAGCTAGTAATATCGGGGAAATGCGGTAAATTTAAAATTTTAAAGAGTTCGCATTTAATTTTTATTTTTTTCTCTCAAAAGAATGGCTTTTTCAAGGCGATCAACAAAGTCAGGATAGAAAGAATCCAACCTAGCCCCGGAGAGAAAGGTTAGTCCCTTTTTTATTATGCGGATCTCATCATCGTATTTTTTTTGCTTTCGGTAGATTATAGCCAAGCGTTCATAAGGATTTGCAGTGAGCGAATAATTCATATCAACTAATTCTTCATACAATAGAATAGCCCCATCAACATCTGACTTTTCTAATTTCAGAGCAGCCTCATTTTTATCAAGTAGTATCCTATCACGTTTTTCTCTTTTTTGCAAAAGTTCTCTTTCCTCATCTGTATACCTATGTAACATAAATAATCTCTGCTTTAACTCAAGCATGTCTGTTATGATCTCGGTGTCCGAATCTTTTGTTGACATAACCTCAATATCCATTTTAAATTTGACAGTGATATCTGATGCTGCATCACTAGTGGTGGCAGCTTCTTTAAAAAAATCGAATAATCCCATATACCCTCCTAAAAAGTAATGTAAACAATATTTGAAGTTCTTTTTACTATCCTACATTTCCCTTTTTGTTTTCTTCAGCTATGCTGCGATCCAATTCTTCGTATATAACCGTATGAACTCGATGCTGCCCTCGCCGATCTAACTTATTGTATGTCTTAAGCAACTCTGCTTCGTCAGAAGTCAGTCGTATTGGCTCATCTTTAACACCAGTCAATATCCAGTCACACGAAAAAGAATTATCCGATTTTGAATATTTTATTAGCTCTATTATTGCTTCCATCGGGAGTCCTCTATTGTTATTTTCAACATCACTTAAGGCTCCTTGAGAGATCCCAATCAACTGAGCAAACTCCTTTTGGTTCATTGATAGTATATTTTTCCTGACATGTGCTAAACGTTCTCCAATTGACTGCAAAATTGAATCCTCCTAAATATCCAAAAATAAATATTAATATCCATAATAATATTGACAATATCCAAAATAGGATATATACTATTTGTAACATTAATACAAATTATATCACACAGGGGTTTAACTGTATATGTTATTTTGTAACGTTAATACAAAGAATTTAACCCAAGTCGTAAGGAAGGTGGTAAAAGAGTGAAGGAGAAAATATATACATTAGAAGAGTTCAGACACTGGGTAAAGATACAGCTTGTAAAAAAGGAAATATCACAGAATGAGCTGGCTAGAAGAATGGGAATACCACAGGCAAGAATTAGTGAAGCCACACATGGAAAGCCATCAGGCGATAAACATATCCTTTCGATTATACAAGAGCTTGGTGGAGATGTAGAGGATTTTAAAGAGTTTTTAAAAGCCATTTAAAGGAGGTTACGAATGTCATATAGAATTTTCACAGAGTATTGTACAAACACAGGGAGATATAGAAAACAGCACAGAAAGGGTCACAAAATTAGGGTGGATTTATTTCATCAATTTCCTATTTGGAAAGTACCAGAACTTTTAAAAATCAAAAACTGGATTTTAGCAGACAAACCATTCTCAAATGGAGATTGTACCACATATTACATCAATATTATTTAGTCGAAACGGAGCAGCAGCTCCGTCCTGTAGGGATAGCCTCCTGCAGCTGATGATGACAGGCAAAAGGGTGGTGATGTTAGACATGGAAATGCTTACTGTTAGACAGGTAGCAGAAATAAAAGGATGCAGTTTAAGATATGTTCAAAAATCTGTAGCAGAGAAAAAAATAAAAGCTGTAGAAACAATGAATGACAGAAATCGTAAAACCTATTTAATTCCAATAACAGAGCTTGATGAGGAAATGCAATATAAATGGTACCTGATGAGCAGAGATGAAGAAGCAGCAGAAGTGTTACCCAAAGCAGAGAAGCCTCCAAAGGAAATTGATCACTTTTCACATGAGGAAAGAGCAGAGATTGATTTTTGGATGGAACTGGTAGAGAAATGGCAAAACTACAGAGCCATGCCCGGTGTAACATCAAAGACTGCGGTGGATGCCAACTTTGAAGCCTTATGCAAGCTTGAATATCCAGATAAAAACATTTCGGTTGACACTCTGTACCGGAAATGGAAGGCGATAAAAGAAAATAACTTGGATGCTCTCGTTGACAAACGAGGTAAGTGGAAAAAAGGGAAGAGTACAATCCCTGATCCAGTATGGCAAGCGTTTTTATACTATTATCTTGACGAAAGCCAGCATCCGATTCAGAAATGCATTGATTATACAAAGTTATGGGCTCAAGAAAAAAAGCCAGATTTATATGCCGACATACCGGGGTATTCCTCTTTTTACAGGAGAGTGCAGTCAGATATTTTAGAAGGTGTGAAGGTACTTGGAAGAGAAGGGGAGAAGGCATTCAGAGACAGATGCGCACCGTATATTAAGCGTATTTATGATGACCTTTACAGCAACGAATGGTGGATTGCAGATAACCATACGTTTGACGTATTTGTCAGGGACAAAGATGGCAAGCTGCATAGACCGTATTTAACCGCTTTCTTGGATGCAAGATCAGGAATATTTACCGGATACCATGTAACTTACAATCCGAGTTCGGATGCGACCTTAATCGCACTACGAAAAGGCATTTTAAAGCATGGAATACCGGAAAATATATATGTGGATAACGGTCGAGAGTTCCTTAATTATGATATCGGAGGACTTGGACACCGGAAGAAAAAACCGAAGGACGGCATTGAAAAATATGAGCCACCGGGAGTATTCAAGAGGCTTGGAATTACGATGACAAATGCCATTGTAAGGAATGCCAAGGCAAAGATCATAGAACGAAGGTTCTTAGATGTAAAAAATGATATGTCAAGGCTGTTTAATACTTATACCGGAGGAACGGTTGTTGAAAAGCCGGAGCGATTGAAGCATGTATTGAAAAAGGATGCTATATACACAGATGAAGAGTTTGGAGACATTGTGGAATCGCTGGTGGAATGGTATTTCAACATGGAAGAGTACAACGGAGCAGTAACGGCTGACAAAGGGAAAATTAAGCAGGATGTATTTTTTGAACATCTTGAAAGGCAGAGAAGAGCTTCTGCAGATGAATTGAATTTGATGCTCATGAGAAGCTCAAGACCGCAAAAGGTTGGCAGAAGAGGGGTACACCTTGATATTGCCGGAGGTCGTATTGATTATTGGAATGACGATTTTGTACATCTTATGCTGGGTCAACAGGTTTATTACCGATATGATCCGGAAGATTTAAGCGAGATAAGGATATACGACCTTGAAGACCGTTATGTGATGAGTGTTCCTGCAGATAATGAAGCAGTTCTTTCCTACAACGCTGGAAGAGATGATGTCAAGGCAGCAATGCAAAAGACCAGAAGGCTTGAAAAAATTGCGAAGGAATACAAAGAAAATATCATGATCAGTGAATGTGACAGGGTTACTGCTATGGAGCTGGTATTATCGAAAGCCAAAAGAAACAAGGAAGCATATCGAGGGAAAGCGAATCCGGAAGTCGTGGAGCTGCAGAGAGCGGTGGAGGAGCCTTTGTTTAGAAAGGTTGTCGGTGGAGCTGACCTAGATATTATGAATAAAAACGCAGCTAAAAAACAGGAGGTATTTGATTATGAGTAAACAGTACAATGCAGCACTACAGGCAAAGCTTGAAAGTTATTTACAAAAAGAAAGTTTAAGTCAGGCAAAGGCAGCACCGATTCTTGGAATCAGTGCCAGTACACTTAGCCAGTACCGCAGAAGTATTTATGAAAAGGGCGATATTTCAGAAGTGGAAAAAAAGCTGGAGGAGTTCTTCCGAATCAAGGAAGAACAGGAAGCCAACACGAAAAAGGCAGAGCCATACCGGACAATGCAAAACTACATACCGACCTCAATTTCAGAAGGTGCTTACAAGCTGATCCGTTACTGCCAACTGGAAAAAGGTATTGTGGTCATTGACGGAGATGCCGGAATCGGAAAGACAAAGGCAGCTGCCAAGTTCCTGCAGGACAATCCAAGCACTACTGTTTACTTAAAGGCATCCCCTTCCACAGGCACATTAAGAAGCCTTTTAAAGAATATTGCGAGGGCTTTGAAATTATCAGATAACCAAAGAACGGATGACCTGAGCTTCACCATTCAGGACACGCTAAAGAATACGGATAAAATCATTATCATTGATGAGGCACAAAATTTGAAATTTTCCGCACTTGAGGAAATCAGCAGATGGACAGATGAAGATATGATGACCGGGAAGCCGGGAATCGGAATTGTACTAATTGGAAACGTGGAAGTCTATAACCGGATGCTAGGAAAACAGGAAGCTATGTTCGCACAGCAGTTCAACCGTTCAAGGCTGCATGGGAGATATCGTACAACGGACATTCTAAAGGAAGATGTAACAAAGTTGTTTCCTGTACTGAAGGAAAGGGAAATGAAAGAGGAAATTTCATATCTCTACCGGATCAGCCACAGCAAATGGGGAATCCGGGGCATGGTAAATGTATTTAACAATGCAGTTAATAATGAGGATATCTCATTAAAAGGACTTGAGAAGATGGCAAACACTATGGGAATTCGGTTCATTTAAGGAGGTGGCAAGAGTGCAAGCAGTTTATATTACCGGAATGATTTGTTTTACAATTATTGTACTGGCTCTCATTGGGAAATCAAAGAAAAAATAGGAGGATATTTTTTATGAAGCGTTTAAGCGTAAGATCGAAGGTTATGGTTATTGGATTTGTTTTGGGATTAGCTGCAACTGGATTGATGGCAAGCCTGATCGTAGGGCAAAAGGTAGGACTGACCGGAATGTTAATTGTATCAGCGGTGATGCTGGTAACGTACATCCTTGGCTGGTACATAGGAAAAGAGGCAAAGGTTTCCTGTCAGTACAATAAAGCATGGGAGGACGGATACCGGGAAGGAAGAATTGATGGAGCTTTGGAAGTAGGAGTTCCAATGCATCCAAATTGCAGATGCGTCACAAAGGAAAAGGGGCTGTAAGCCCCACCTTAATGCAGCCACCGCTGGTGATGGTCACAAGCCCATAAAATGCAGAGTGAGGTAGCATGACAACTGAATATAAAGGAGGTCAACGTGAGAAAAAGGACAGTAGTAGGCTGTGTTGTAATCTCTGCAGCCTTGCTTTGGGGAATCCCACTGAATAGCGTAGGAGAAGGAATCCCAAAGCCGGAGCGCAGTTTAGAGAATGTGACGGTCGAACCAAGTGCTATAACAACATTGGCTTCCCATCCGGTAATAAGCCATACCTCTACGGAAAAAGAAGAGAGCTTGGAACCTGAAGCACAGGAGCCGGAGTTATCTGCAGATGAATTTATCCCTTACGATGTACCATTGGACTCAGAGCTTCAGAAGTACATAAGTGAGCTTTGCATACAAAACGATGTGCCAATGGAACTAATACTCGCCATGATTGATCATGAGAGCAGCTACAGGGCAGACGTGGTAAGCAAGACGAATGATTACGGTCTTATGCAGATAAACAGGTGTAACCATGAATGGCTTCAGGAAGAGCTTGGCATTTCAGATTACTTAAATCCGAAGGAAAATGTAAGAGCTGGGATACATATCATAAAACTTCATCTTGATAAGTTTGGAGATACCAGCATGGCTCTTATGGCATACAACCTCGGAGAAAATGGGGCAGCAAGATTGTGGAAAAAAGGAAGATATGAAACGGATTATTCCAAAGCAATCATGAAAATTGCAGAATGCATAAAAAGCGGAGGTGGCAAATGAAGAATGGGAAAAAGCCTACATTGGCACAAAAGAAACTCATGAAGAGCAAAGGCTATGTGCCTGAAAACTGGCTCGTTGTAAAGGATACAACTGAGTATATGGAGATCGTGAGCCGTATGGAGTTAAAAAGGATACGCACTAAGACGATCCGAACTAAAAAAATCTATAAATCGGAGGTGGATTGATGACAGGTGTATACAAAGAAGTCTCTATAACTATCGGCATTGATTTTGGAAATAAGCATCATGGAGATAAAAGTGCAGCTGCCATAAGATGCGAAAATTGTAGTTGTCTCATAGGGCATACAACGTCAGATGATAAAGAAAAAATCAGTATAACCATACCAAAGGAATGCCCTCAATGCGGAATGAAATTTAAGTATATTCGAGGCGCATTAGTGTAATTGCTTAAAGAACAGGAGGTTGTGAATGGTTGTTTTAAGAGATGAATTTTACTTTGAACCACGTTGCATAGGTTCCAGTGGTAATATTCGCTGGTATGGAGAGGTATACAATACCCCGGAGCTTCAACAACACTCAGAAGAAACGGTCTATATCCGGGATAATGGAAAGGAATTGTTTATATATAAGCTTTCCAGTGATGATTGCGAGGAAGTACATAAAATAAAAGCTGTATTTACACTGGTTTGTAAAGTGAAAAAGTATAGTGATAAATGGCGATATGGAAGAAAAAATGAGTAGGGGCATCTTGCCCCACCTTAATGCAGCCACCATTGGTGATGGTCACAAGCCCATGAAATGCAGAGTGAGGACACCTTGAAAATTGAATAAGGAGGATGAGAGAATGCTGACTCATAAAAAGGTAACCAAAAGCGGTGGCATCACAATACCAAGGGCAGTCAGACAGGGAGCAGGAATACTTCCGGGAACGGCGGTTGATATTATCACAGATGAAGCTGGGATACATATTACAAAGCACGTTGCCACCTGTTTCCATTGCGGTTCTGTAGATGATGTTATCTCACGTTTTGAAATTGAAATCTGCAAAAGCTGTGCAGAGGCATTACTGGAGGGTTTTACAGATGGAACAGACGAATGAAATTAAAGCAAAGGTGGATGAGCTTGCCGATCTGACAAAACAGCAGAGTGAAATCAAAGCGAAAATTGACAGTATCAAGGCATGGTTTGAAACAATGGCGGTGGAAGATCTCCGGGATACCAAATTAAAGACAGCGGAGTATTGGGGGAATGAAAGCGCAAAAGTCATTGTTGGCAATAGCGAAACAGTTAAGCCTATTTCCATGACTATGATCAAAAAGATGCTCGGAGATGTATTTGGGGATTTTGTCAAGGAGGAAACCACCTACAAAATGACGGAACCATGTAAGCGATTATTTTCTATGATGTTCATGGGAAATTATACCGAAGGAAGTCTTGATGCCACGATAAAGGCTATCACTGCGGATGAAAAAATCCAGCGCACTCTGAAAAAGAAGCTGAAAGGGAAATATGAAAAGGATGCTGCCACTCTTGCCAAGGTTGCAGGACTTTCAGAAGCAGAAGCCAGTGATTGGGCATACTTGGCTGCAGAGATTATTAATTGGGAGTGGATGATACAGATTCTTGCGTCTGCTGAATGGAAAGGTACACCACAGGAAGCCATTGATATTATCAAAGCAGCCATTATTGTGGATGAGGGAATCAAGGTTACAGTAGAATCAGAAAAAGAATGACGAAAGGAGGAGCATATGCAAAAGATTGAGGCATTCCAGATCAAAAAGATTTATGCCATCGGTAATGCCCTCGGAATGGTGCAGACGGGCAATACCGAAGATGAACTGCATCTGCTGATTGGCGGTGCGACCGGAAAGGATTCGGTAAAGGAGCTTTCTTACAAAGAAGCCAGTATGGTTATTATGAGGCTGGAGCAGCTGCAGGGCAACAATGCTCCTCCTAAGAAAAAAAGCACCAAGAAGTATGAAGCGGTTCCGGGAGGAATTACAGAAGGGCAGCAAAAGAAAATATGGGCTCTTATGTATGAACTTAAAAAGCTGGATCAAGAACAAAGTGCTGCACAGCTTGGTGACAGGCTTTGTGGTATTATCAAAAAGGAATTAAAGGTTGAAAGCAAAGCCAAGAATCCATTTGTGTGGCTTGATTATAAAGCAGGAAATAAGCTGATTGAAATTCTAAAAAAATATGTCAATCATGCAAAAAAGAATTGAGGTGATGTAGATGGATTTAAAAATTGAAGAACTAAGGGAAGAACAACAGCAGATAGCGGAAGTGATTGGAGTTGAGGCTTATTTGATGCTTACCAAAAGGTTTGGAGGAACTTCTATCTACATCGCCAAAGCAGAGGAGATACTACAGAGGAAAAGCCGGGATGAAAAGATAAGAAATGAATTCAATGGCAGCAATTATTCGCAGCTGGCAACAAAGTACGGATTGACAGAAGTTTGGATTCGGACTATAGTTTATGATAAAGCCGAAGAGATAAAAAAGAAGCCTATTGAAGGGCAAATGAACCTGAATGACTATTTAAAACCCTAAGAAAATGAATAAAGCACTTTATGTGTATCTCTTATGAAAAAGAAGATAAACTTGCTATTAGAAGCAAGGATATCTTCTTTTTTATTATGTTTTTTGGGGGTGAGAGGGTTGGAACAGTGGGCAATTACTACGGCAATTACACTTGGAATTGGAGCTATAACCTATTTTCTAAAAAGAACAATGAGCCGGGTAGATAAGAGTGAGGATGAAATTGGTAAGTTGAAAGAAGATTCCATCAAGAAACCGGAACTGAAGGAAAATATTTCAGAACTTAAATCTGAGATCAAGCAGATTCGTGAGGACTATACACCAAAGGAAACTCACGAAAAAGATTTTGATGAATGTAAAAATGAAATTAAGCAGATAAAATCTGATTACATAATGAAAGAGGATTTTTATAGGGAATTAAATAAGGTGGATAGAAAGCTGGATTACATTACAAACATTTTAATGGAAGCCTTTAAAGGGAAAGGAGTATAGAACAGATGGACAGAGAGCTGGAAAGAAGAAAATTAAGAGCTGGGGCATTCATGGTCAATAACGGAAGAGTACTGATGACCATCAACCTTTTAAGAGAAAAATACAACGCTTTAAGGAGTGTTGAAAAAGGTGTGAGAAGCGAAGGGATCAGCCGTCAGGAGTTTGTTGATAGTGCGAATTTCCTTGCAGAGGAAGGTTATATTGACTTAAGAGAAATTGATAGCCGGGAAAAGGCAAACCTTGCTGACTATGATTATTCGACACTGGAGGCAAAGATCACTGGAAAGGGAATCCGGCTGCTTGGTGGAGGCATCAATGATAACATGGTAGATTTGGGTGATTGATATGGAAAAACGGAAGCGAAGTACAGGAAAGGTTGACAGGCTTCCAGCGGAGCTGAAAGATACCGTTGAACAGATGCTTCTTACCGGGTGCACCTACAAAGAGATTGTTACATTTCTGAAAGAAAACGGAGAGGAAATGTCACAGATGGCTGTGTGTACTTACGCAAGAAAGTATCTGGCTACTGTGGAAATGATCAATGTGGCACAAAGCAATTTTTCCATGCTGATGGATGAGATGAATCGTTATCCAGATCTTGACACCTCGGAAGCGTTGATCCGATTGGCAAGTCATCATGTCATGAATGCGCTGACGTCTGTTGATGAGGAGCAGATGAAAGAAATGCCGATTGATAAGCTCATAAAAGAAACAAACGGACTTATCCGAGCAGCTGCTTATAAGAAACGGATTGAGGTGCAGAACCAGGATAATTATGAAGCAGGATTGGTGGCAGTCAAGAGCCTTGTATTTGAAGCTATGGCAAAGGAAAAGCCGGAGCTTTACAGGGAAGTCAATAATTATTTGAATCAGAAGAAAAAGGAAGGATTGGAGGGGTAAGCTGTTATGTGGTATGTCATTCAGGTTAAAACAGGAGATGAAGTGTCGGTCATGAAGAAACTGCAAGAATTGAATATTCAAGCTGCCGTTCCTATTGAAAACCGACCGACACGAAAAAGCGGAAGCTGGACATTGAAGGAATATGTACTGTTTCCCAGTTATGTTTTTTTAAATATCCATTTCAATGCGGAGTATTATTACAAGGTTGTAAAAATACCAAGCGTAATAAGATTTTTAGGAGAAAGCTCTCATCCATCAACGCTGACTTATTTGGAAGCGGAGTGGATAAAGATATTATCTGGATCAGGAGGAACTCCTATTGAACCTACAAAGGTTAAGGAAAGCGAAAATGGCGAGATTGAAATCGTGGAAGGCATTCTTGCACAATTTGCCAACAGGGTTATCAAGTTTGATAAGCACAGCCGAAAAGCTACCTTTGAATTAACAATTTGTAATGAAGTAAAAGAAGTGCAGCTTGGCATAGAGCTGCTGGAACAATAGGAGGTTTCTCTGAAGCGTGGATTGATTCGTCTCCATACGGAATGGAAGCTGACATAAGGAAAAGGAACTGAGCGGAAAATGATAAGGTCAGGTGGCGTAGCCTTGCTAAAATCAGATACCCGGTGCAGTTCCTTTTCTATTGCCGTTTAAAAAAGCGTAAAACCCCTTTAAAACCGTTTCAAAATACGAAGTGGGGGAAATCATCATATCGGCTCTTTTTTGCGTGTATGGGAAAAAACAGGGCATGAAAATAAATGGGAAAGAAGGTGAGGAATTGAGGCAAGGAAAAAAGAAAAGCATACACGCTCTGATCGGAGCCATGACGGAAGCCGAGAGCAAATCTTTCTACGATGAAACCGAAAGCGTTCTAAATGATTTTAAAAGCCTTTTAAAGCAGTTTTTATATAAAGATGAAGAACCGGAAAGAGTGAGAATCCGTCAGGACTATGAAGCAGGATTACCACTTACCGGAAAAGGTGGAATCCGTCAGAGGCTTGGAGCAATCGACATGGAGTTCTTTGGAAGAGCTTATTTTCCACATTATTTTTCAAGACCTTCTCCTGAGTTTCACAGAGAACTGGATGCCATATGGCACAAGGGGGTTTTGAAAGACCGTTTCCCGGTTACCCCGTCTGCAGTGAAAGAAATCAGCAGAATGAACGGTGTAAAAAGAGTGGTGGCAGCTCCTCGTGGTCATGCCAAAAGTACCAGCCTGACTTTCAAAGGTACTATACATGCCGTTGTTTATGAATATAAGCATTACCCCATTATTATATCTGACAGCTCGGAACAGGCAGAAGGCTTCCTTGATAACATAAGAGTGGAGTTTGAAGAAAATGAAGCTCTCCGGGAGGACTTTGGAGATTTAGCCGGAAAGGTATGGAGATCGAATGTACTTATAACCAGCACAAACATAAAGGTGGAAGCAATCGGCTCTGGAAAAAAAATCAGAGGTAGGAAGCACCGGAACTGGAGACCGGATTTGCTCGTTCTGGATGATATTGAAAATGATGAGAATGTCCGTACACCTGAACAACGCAAGAAGTTGGAAAACTGGTTTTTAAAAGCAGTTTCAAAATCTGGTGATGATTATACTGACATTATTTATATTGGTACACTCCTACACTATGACAGCTTACTGGCAAAAACGCTCAATAATCCGGGATACAAAGCGATCAAGTACAGGGCGGTTATTTCCTTTTCCTCGGAAGAGGATTTATGGAAAGAATGGGAGGGGATATATACAGACCTTTCCAACGATAACCATGAGGCTGATGCAAAGACTTTCTTTGAAGCGAATAGAGAGAAGATGCTTGCAGGAACACAGGTGTTGTGGGAGGAAAAACTTTCTTACTATGATTTAATGGTCATGAAAGTAACGGAAGGAGAATCTTCCTTTAACTCTGAAGAACAGAACGAGCCGATCAATCCGGAAGACTGTATTTTCAATGAGGAATGGTTTGATTACTATAACGAGTCGGAAATTGATTTTAATAACAGAGACTTCCTTTTCTTTGGTTTTGTTGATCCGTCACTTGGAAAAACAAAGAAGAGTGACTTTTCTGCGATTATTACAATGGCAAAACATAAGGTGTCAGGCTATATGTTTGTCATGGATGCGGATATAGAAAGAAGGCATCCGGATAAGATCATAACAGATGTACTGGAGAAGGAAAAATGGCTGCGGAGGGATTATGGAAGAGGATATAAAAAGTTTGGTGCAGAGACCGTACAGTTTCAGTGGTTCCTGAAGGAGGAACTGGCAAAGGCATCAGCAAAAGCAGGATTGTATCTCCCAATTGAGGAAGTTCCCCAATCTACGGATAAAACCATGCGTATTCAGACTCTGCAGCCCGATGTGAAAAATAAGTACATCAAATTCAATAAAAGACATAAAAGACTGCTGGAGCAGATGTTCCATTTCCCGATGGGAGCTTACGATGACGGAGTGGATGCGCTTGAGGGCTGTAGAACCATAGCCAAGAAAACAAAACGGTTCAGGATACTGGATAAAGGCAGTTTAGGAGTATAGGAGGTGGTAAGATGCCCGTTTTGTATATGGAAAAATCATCTGTGGAATCCCTGACGGAGCAGGATATCAGGGATATCATAGAAGAAAATACAATCGGAATGAAATATGGAAAGCTGAATGATTATTATATTGGGCAGCATTCCATTTTAGGCGAAACGAAAAAGGATAGCACTGCTCCAAATAATAAGCTGGTCAATAACATGGCAAAGTACATAACAGATACAGCTATCGGGTATTTTGTGGGTAAGCCTGTTATTTATAATTCGGATAATGATGTGTTTCTGCAGGAAATTCAAGATATTTTCGATTATAACGATGAACAGGATCACAACATGGAGCTGGCAAAGCAGTGCAGTATTTGTGGGAATTGTTTTGAAATGCTTTATATTGATGAGGATTGCAAAATCAGATTTGCAAAAGTAAAAGCCGGTGACCTCGTTATGATCTATGAAACAGAAACAGGATTCACTACTCCGCTGGCAGCAATCCGCACAATTCATTCAAGGGATAAGAATAACAACCTGATTCGCAAAGTAGAGTTTTGGAATGCGTATCAAACTCTATATTTCCGGTCAGTCAATGGTGGTTATCTTAACCTTGAGAGTATTACAGAACATTATTGGCATGACGTACCCTTTGTTGAGTACATCAACAATGAGGAACGAATTGGAGACTTTGAAGGGGTTATCAGTGAAATAGATGCATACAACAAGGTACAGAGCAATACGGCAAACTACTTTCAGTATAACGATGATGCCATATTAAAGGTAACAAAACTCGGAGATGTTACTTCGCAGGATATTGCCGACATGAAGGAAAAAGGAGCAATCATTCTGGAAGATGGTGGAGATGTTGCATGGCTGCTGAAAACCATAGATGATACAGGACTGGAAAATTATAAAAACCGTTTGGAAAAAAATATCCACTTGGGAGCAAATGTTCCCAATATGGCTGACGAGGCATTCGGAAACAATTTAAGCGGTGTTGCTGTTTCATATAAATTATGGGGACTAGAGCAGATTTGCGCTATAAAGGAGCGTAAGTTTAAACGTGGTCTGCAGCGTAGGATTGAGCTGATAACCAACATTTTAAACGTTATGGGGCGCAAGTATGACTACCGGGATATTATACCGAATTTCCGAAGAAACAAACCGCAGAATATTCTTGAAATAGCGCAGATTATAACAATGCTGGCAAATGATCTTTCTAGAGAGTCAAGGCTGCAGATGCTTCCAACAGTTGAAAATGTCCGAGATGAAATTGACAAGCTGGAGGAGGAAAAAAACAAGGATATGAAGGACTTTGGTTCTTATGATAATTTTGCTAAAATCTTTCAGACTACTGAAGCTGAAGCTGAAACTCCGGAGGAGAGTAAGGCAGGTGCAGACGAATGAGCTTAAGAGATCGTAATTACTGGATTGAACAGGCAAAAGAAAAGATTCTTGCTAATTCCAAAGCATCGGATTCTTATGAAAAAGAATTGATTTTTTTATATGATGAATCTGCAAATCAGATTGAAACAGAGATTACATCAATGTATGCAAAGTATGCCAAAGACAATGAGCTTACGAATGCGGAGGCTTCTAAACTGCTATCCGGTAAGGAACATAGCCAGTGGAAAAAGTCCATTGAGGAGTATATTGAGGACATTACAAAGGCTGGAAGAGGTTCAAGAACCCTGTTGGAACTGAATACACTTTCTGCTAAAAGCCAGATCAGCAGGAAAGAGCAGCTTCTGGCAAATATCTATCAAAACATGATGACATTAGCAAATGACAGCAATACGAAGCTTTCCGAGCTTCTTGGTGATTTATTTGAAACCAATTACTACCGGAATTGCTATAACGTACAACAAGGAATTGGGATTGGTTTTAATATACAAAAGATTAATGAAAAAAGATTAAAACAGGTCTTGGAATTCCCCTGGTCAACAAAAACTTTTTCTCAAACGTTATGGGATAATACGGATAAACTAGCAGCCTTGGCAAAACGTGAAATAACTATCGGATTCATTAATGGAAGCAGCGTTCAGAAAATGGCGAAGGAAGTTAACGACATCATGGGAAAAGGAACCATGGCAGCTACACGATTAGTCAGGACAGAGTGCAGCTACTTTGCGAATCAGGGGGAAATGATATCCTACCAGGAAATGGGTATAGAGGAATATGAATTTTTGGGAGCTGGCTGTGAGGACTGCCAAGCCTTAAACGGATTAAAGTTTAAGGTTTCAGAGGCGGTGGCTGGCATCAATCTTCCTCCGATACATCCCAATTGTAAATGCACCACTAAGTCAGTACACAAAATCGATATGTTCAAGTTAAAGCCAGATGCCAATCCACTCGCATCAAATGTGAAATTTCAGGAGTGGAAGGAAAGATATATCAAAGAAAAAAAGTGATTTAAGCACCGTATTTGGTGCTTTTATTATACAAAAAAATAGGAGGAAAGTAACATGGATGGAAATGAAACAAATGTGAACGCAGAAACCCAGCAGACGGAAACAACAACTGCAACCGCAGCTACAGAACAGCAGATCGCCGAAGCCACACCGGAAAAGGTAAGTGCCCTTCAGAAATTCATTGATGGGCTTTTTGGAAAAAAGGCAGATGGAGAGGCTGCAGCTGAAGAAAAAAAGGACACCACCAAGGAAGCTGCTGATAAAGGGGATTCTGCCAAGGAAGCAGAAAAAAAGACTTTTTCAGAGGAGGATGTGAATTCAGCAGTTGAAAGCGCAAAGCAGAAATGGCTGGAGGAACAGAAGGAGGCAGAGCGCATCAGCAAGTTGTCTCCTGAAGAAAAGGAAAAGGAAGAACAGCAGAAAAAGGATAAGGAGCTGGAATCCTTAAGAGGCCAGCTTCTCCAAAGGGATTTAAAGGAACAGGCGGTCAGTGCTCTTGATAAAGAGGGTTTTCCAGTAAAATTGGCAGAAACACTTGATTATTCCAGTAAAGAAAATATGGAGAAGAGCCTGAAGGGTACAATGGATGTGTTCCGGGATAGCCTGAAGGTGGCTATTGAAACAAGGCTGAAGGGTAAAACTCCGGAAGGGCTTGGAGGAGCTGCTTCCGCAGAAAATATGATCAAGGATCAGATTGCAAAGAATATCAGAGGAGGAATGATGTAATATGGCAAACACAGTAGAATATGCACAGATTTTTCAGACAGAGTTAGATAAAGCAGCGGTGGAGCAGTCCACATCCGGATGGATGGAGGTAAATGACAAGCTGATCAAGTACAGCGGAGGATCAGATGTAAAGATTCCTGATCTGGATATGGATGGTCTTGGGGATTATGACAGAAAGGACGGCTTTGCAGACGGCGATGTTGATTTTAAATATCAGACCAAAACCATGACACAGGACAGAGGGCGATTGTTCACGATTGATGAAAATGACGTGAACGAAACAAATTTTGTCTTGACGGCATCCACCATCATGGGACAATTCCAGCGTGAAAAGGTAATCCCGGAAATTGACGCTTATAGATATAGCTCCATTTCCTCACAGTGTATTGCGAAAAGCAAAGCCTCCGGAGGCTATACACCGGATGAAGCAACTGTTCTCCAGAGGCTTTATTACGATATCGCAAGTGTTCAGGATATCATTGGTGATGAAACACCTCTTGTTATAACGATAAGCACTATGATCTCAGCTATGATTGCTATGTCTGAAAAGCTGTCAAAGAAATTTGATGTGACAGACTTTAAACAGGGAGACATCAATTTAAAGGTTAAGAGCCTTGATGGAAGGTTTCCCTTGATCACAGTAGGCTCTGGCAGATTGAAGACGGAATACTTGTTCCGAGACGGAAGAACCACAGGGCAGGAAGCCGGAGGTTTCGCTCCGACTGCCAATGCCAAGGACGTCAACTGGTTAATTACTCCGAGAACAGCACCGATTGCAGTGTCCAGAACCGATAAGATGCGTATTTTCGATCCGGATACCTATCAGAAAAAGCGTGCATGGGCAATGGATTACAGAAAGTATCATGATTTGTGGATCACAAACAAGAAGATTGAACAGTGCTTTGCAAATGTAAAGCAGGAACTGTAGGAGGTAGGATATGACTATTAAATTGCAGAGGTTGAATGTAGTAAAAGAGGTTGACAGCGAGGAGAAAGCCAAAAAGTTAGAAGAACTTGGCTTTAAGCGAATGAAAGAAGCTGAAAAAGAAAAGGCACCAGCTGAAAAAGTAGAGGTACCAGCTGAAAAAGAAAAGGCACCAGCTGGTAAAAAGAATGGGAAAAATGGAGATAAGAAGCCGGAGGCTGATAAAAAAGAGGAGGGCGATGGAGATGGATCAGGAGCTGCTGGAGAGGATAACAGCGGAGGTAATGGACAGTCTTAAAATGTCAGAAGCTGAAAGCGGTACAGCGAAACGCTATGTTAAAAGGGCAGTAAACAGAATACTGCTCTTTTGTAACCGGGAGGACTTCCCGGAGCCTTTGGAAGATATAGCAGCACAGATTGCCGAGGATATGCTGAAGGCTGACTTGGTAAAACCAAGCGAAAAGGAAGTGAAAAGCATATCTCGTGGTGACACTTCCATTTCCTACAAGGATGACAGTACAACAACGAAACAGGCGGTTGATTTTATGAAGGATTATGAAAGAACCCTCATCCGGTATAAAAAGCCAAATCTCCCAAAGGACAGAAAAAATGAGTGAGGCAGATATCCTTGCACTGACTTATGAAGATAAGGTTACCGTTTACCGGGCATTTAAAGATACTTTACCATCCGGTGAAAGCGTCTTCAAAGAGGGTTTTGAAGGAAAGGTTATCTATTCGGATAAGGAATGCGCCCTATCCAGTCAGTCAGGTGGAAAAATAAATCAGACCGCATCAACGGCAAGCGCACCTACAGAGTATTCGCTGTTTACAAGACCAGAGATTGATATACAACCAAATGATCATCTCATTATTTCGCATTTAGGTAAGAATATTATGGCGGTAGCCGGACGTGCAGCAAGGCTTCCATCACACAACAACATACCTCTCAAAATAGAAAAGGAGGTTGTGTAGTTATGGGAAGTACAGACTATTCTTTCGATGGATTTGAAGAATGGGAACAAGCCTTAAGTAAGGCAATTGCAACGGAATATCCAGCAGAGTTTGAGAAAATGGTACTGGATGTTGCTGCCCAGCTCCGAAACAGGGTAAGAGAGCATACTCCTGTAAAAACAGGAACGCTCCGTAGAGAGTGGTATGTCGGTGATATTATTAAAAAGGGCGATGAGTATTACATTGAGGTCTACAATAACACCGAATATGTGGAGCATGTGGAACATGGTCACAGGACTCCTGGAGGCAAGAATTTTGTTAAGGGAAAACATATGATGGAAGTTTCTATGGCAGAGCTTAATCAAATACTCCCTGATTACCTACGAACATGGCTTAATGATTTCCTGAATACCCATGAAATTTAAAGGGGGTATGCAAGATGGATAATGCCTATACGGTTATTAAAAATGCAGTTATACGTCTACTGAAGGAACTTGATCCTTCGGTGGACGTTTTTGCTGAAGAAATTAAAAAAACGGAAGATGCAGAACAGGGATTAAATGCAGAGAATTATTATTTCATTGACATAATTCCCACAGGCAGCATTACCGTTGACAGATATTTTACTGATCGGAGTGTGTTCATTGACATTGCCTATCATGATAAAAGTGAATTGAATTCTGTTTATTTAGAAAAGTCTTATCAGCTGGATCAACGGATAAGACCTGTTTTCTCATTTGGAAACAGGAATATTACAGTAAAAGATGCAAGCTCTAAGACAGTGGATCATGTTCTGCACTACTCTTTTTCTATCAGCTTTAGGGATAGCCGGGAGGAGACGCAAGAGTATGAGCTGATGGGAGAACTTGAAACAATTATGAAAAAAGGAGAGTGAGAGAAATGAGCTTAGGCTTACCGGAGATTAATATAGTCTTTAAGACAAAAGGCAGCACTGCCATAGAACGAAGTGCAAGGGGCATTGTGGTTTGCGTATTGAAAGATGATACGGCTGGCGGTCAGATGGTTACGGTTTATAAAAGCGTAGCTGACATTGATTTTACCCATTTTACAGAAGACAACTATAATTTCCTGAAACTGATTTATGAAGGAAGCCCTACTAAGGTGGTGGTAGTAAAACTTGCCACTTCCTCTGAAAACTACAATGCAGCACTTAAGAAGATTAAGGATTTAAAATGGAATTATCTTACCATACCGGGGATTGTTCCTGCAGATGTAACTATCGTTTCTGCGTGGATTAAAGAACAGAGGGAGCAGAGTAAGAAAACCTTTAAAGCGGTGCTTCCCAATTGCGCAGCTGATCATGAGGGGATTATCAATCTAACTACCAGCTCCGTAGTTTCCACCATTACAGGAAAGACACACACTGCATCTGAATACTGTGCAAGAATCGCTGGTGTGTTGGCAGGATTGTCCTTAGAGCGGAGCAGCACTTATTATGTGCTAACAGATATCACTTCTGCAGATGTGCCTGACGATCCAGATGAGCGTATCAATGCCGGGGAGCTGATTATTGTATTTGACAGTGAAAAATATAAAATCGGCAGAGGGGTTAACAGCCTTACCACCTTTACCACAGAAAAGAACGAGGATGTCCGAAAGATTAAAATTGTCGAGGGCATGGACTTGTATCAGGATGATATCAGAGGAACCTATGAGGATTATTATGTCGGTAAAGTAATTAATGATTATGATAACAAGCAGTCTTTCGTGGCTGCAATTGGCTCTTATCACAAGGAGCTTCTTGGAAATGTTCTGGATAGGAGCTATGACAATGCGGTTGCTGTAAATGTAGAAGCACAGAGAACGTACCTTGAGTCGAGAGGAACTGACACCTCTGAAATGGACGATGCTGCCATTGCAAAAGCTAATACAGGCTCAAAGGTGTTTATCAGCAGCAATGTAAAATTCGTGGATGCCATGGAAGATTTGAACATGGAAGTAAATATGTAGGAGGGATGAAGAATGGCAGATACAATCAGAGGCAATAAAACGCTTTCGGGAACGTGGGGCGAAGTTTGGATTGATGGAGTAAAGGTCTTTGAGATTTCAAAGATTGAGCTTAAAGTTACTGCAAACAGGGAAGATGTTCAGCTTGGGATGGATGTGGACAGTAAGCTGACTGGCCTGAAGGGCGAAGGCTCATATACGGTCAAGAAGGTTTACACAAGAGCCAAAGATATTCTTGATAGCTGGAATAAAGGAAAAGATAAGCGATGCCAGATCATTGCTAAATTAGGCGATCCGGATGCTGTCGGAGAACAGATAGAACGCTGGGCGGTTGACAATGTATGGCACAATGAATTGCCTGTTGTAAATTGGGAAAAGGGTGGAATCATTGAAGAAGAAACAGGTATTGGATTCACACCGAGTGATATGCAGTGCCTTGATAAAATAGCGTAGCGTGGGAGGTAGAGTAAATGGCAGTAGATAAGAAAACGGTTTTTCAGCAGTTTACACAAAAAGCAATCAAAAGGCTTCAGGAAAAAAAGGTTAGGAAGTACCGGACATTACATGTTCCAAGTATTGATGAAGATATCAAAATCAGGAATCTTGATTATCCAGAGGTTGTAGAGTGTACGGAAATTGAAGATGAAAACGATCCGAATGCCGGAGATAAATATTCGGTATATCTTGCAGTGGTCGAGCCGGATTTAAAGGAAGTAGCAAAGCAGCTGAAGGAAGCCGGGGAGATCTTACAGTATACCGAAGTAACGGATATCTTTGAAATGAGTGAAATAACGGATATTGCTACAGAAATTATGAAACTGTCCGGTGTGATCGGAGCTAAGAAAGTAACGGTTGTTGACGAACTAAAAAACTCATAACCCAAGATGGGGAGGCATATTTTCTGCACCACTATACTCAAAGAGGTTTCACACTGGATTATCTTTTGGGGTTGGGAGTGGAGGAAAGAATGTTTTACATAGCATCAATGGAGAAGGCTCTGGAGGAGCAACGGCGGTACTTTTCATACAAAGGAGTGATTGAATGAGTGTTATAGGCTCAATTAGTATTAAAGATAATGCTTCCTCTGTTTTGAAAAACGTCAGGCAAGAGCAGACCGCTTTCAGAGAAGATGTTAAGAAAACCAAGAAAGAGCTTACCTCAACTTGGGATAAACAGTATGAGGCAAAGATTAACACTGCATCGGCAGTAAAAAATGTCGATGAATTAAAGAAAAAGGTAAATCCTTTGAAAAAGGGAATTACCGCAATTGTCAATGTAAAAGATGCAGCTACTGCCAAGGTAACAAAAATAAAGAGTGCAATTAGTGGAGTGGCGAAGAAAGTTACTACTCCCATTATTAAACTCAAGGATTCAGCCAGTGCCATGATTACCAAGGTCACTGGTAAGCTGAAAGCCTTCGGAGGGAAGATTTTTTCTCCAATCATAAAACTGAAGGATGCCACGTCAAAAGGGCTGTCAGCCATTGGAGGAAAGCTTAAAAGCTTGACAAAGAGCGTGGTTATCCCAGTAACAGCCGTAGCCACAGCTGCAACCGTTGCAGTGGTTGGAGGTGCTGTTAGTGAAGGTGCAAGCCTGGAGCAGAGTATAGGCGGTGTGGAAACACTGTTTAAGGGAGATGCTGGAGTTGTAAAGGCGAATGCAGATGCAGCATTTAAAACGGCTGGATTATCTGCAAATGAATATATGGAGCAGGTAACTAGCTTTTCCGCATCTCTGTTGGGCAGTTTAGGAGGAGATACCGCTAAAGCTGCTGGTGTGGCAGATATGGCTATGGTTGATATGGCTGATAATGCTAATAAGTTTGGCTCAGATATTGGCTCTATTCAAAACGCATATCAAGGGTTTGCAAAACAAAACTATACTATGCTGGATAACCTGAAGCTTGGTTATGGTGGTACTAAGGAGGAAATGCAGAGGCTCCTTAAGGATGCTGGTAAGCTCACAGGTGTTAAGTACAATATGGATAACCTCTCAGATGTATATAACGCTATCCATGCAGTACAAGAGCAGTTAGGAGTAGCAGGAACTACTTCAAAAGAGGCAAGTGAAACATTCAGCGGTTCCTTTGCAGCTATGAAAGCCTCGGCAAAAAACCTTTTAGGAAACATGGCTATAGGCGGAGATGTAACAGGCTCTATGGAGTCATTGGTAGATACTGCCTCTACATTCCTGTTTAAGAATGCCGTTCCGATGATAGGACGTGTAATTTCCTCGTTGCCAAAGGTAGTAAAAACCGGAATTACAAATGCTGCTCCTAAAATTAAGGAGGCTGGTGGAGGAATTATAAAAAGCCTTAAGGCTGGCATGATTAGTATATTACCGTCCTCTATGGGGGGTATGGTTGATACGCTTTTTGACAGCATGGGAAGTTTGGGAAATGCATTCATAGCGGTACTTCCACAGCTGACGGCTTTTGGTGGAGGAATGATATCAACTATTCAGTCGGTGGTTACTGCGTGTATGCCAGCTCTGATCAGTATTATTTCCACAGTGCAGACGATGCTCCCGGTTATCCTTCCGGTTATTCAAACGGTAGTATCTACCATTGGTAATATTATCGCACAGGCAGCTCCGGTCATAGCCGGACTGGTTCAGGGAATTGGAACGGTGATCACTACGCTGGCACCGATATTTCAGACAATATTTTCTTCCATCGGAGAAAAGGTTGGAAGTGTTATTGGGTTTGTCGGAGAGCGAATGGGATTTATTCAAGAGGTAATCGGAGTGGCAGCACCTTTGATCGGAGACATATTAAGTACAGCATGGGGAGTAATTTCTCCGGTAATGGATATCGCAATTAATGCATTTAAATTGGTTTTTGCGGTGGTACAAAAAGTATTCCCTGGCATTCAATCTATTGTTGAGACAGTATGGGGAATTATTAAACCAATTGTAGAAGGCATCGGAGGGGCATTGTCCACCATTTCCGATGGCTGGAGCTGGCTTGTTGGAAAAGTGACTGGAGAAAGTCCGAAGGGCGATTCAGTCGGAAAGAATGCAAGCGGTGATAACAACTGGAAGGGCGGTCTGACTTGGGTTGGAGAAAACGGAGCGGAGCTGGTTGACTTGCCAAAAGGCTCAAGAATCCTTCCAAATAAGGAAAGCGTTTCGTATGCGAAGAACGTCACAAACACCAGCGCAACCAATGTTGTTACCAAAGAAGTGACTCGCTCATCTGCAGGAGGTTCTCCTGTGAAGGCTGTTGCGATGAATCCGGATTCAAGGAAGGACAATGAAGATAATAAAATCTTATTCCGGATAGAAAAGTATGTCAGTGTAATTGCAGGAATATTTACTCAAAAGGAAGAAGGGTATCGGGCATCTGCTTCACAAGCTGCAGTACAACAGATTCCCAAGAGGGAGGAAGCAATAGGTATTCCTGCAGGAACTGCTCAGAAGAACAGCCTGACAAAAGAAAGGATAGCCAGTGCCATTACGCTTACGATTGCTAAAATAGCAGATACGATTATTATTCGTGAAGAAGCTGATATTGATAAATTAGCAAATGCGGTGGCGAAAAAGGTGGTAGAGGTTGCGGTAAATATGCCATAGGAGGGAAGCATGAAGAATAGAAAAATAGAACTTAGTGCAGATAATCGGAAAGAAGTGATTGTGCTTCCGATTAACCCGACAACGGTTGAATTTACGGAAGCACAGCTAAACCAGAAGATAACCCTATTAAACATAGGGGAGGCAAATTTAAAGGGTAATAGAGGTTTGACAGGCACGAGCCTGTCAAGCTTCTTTCCTTCCAAAAAATCTCCATTTTATAAACATGCCAAAAAGAAGCCTAAAGAGTATGTGGAGCTGCTGAAGAAGTGGAAAACCAATAATACGGTAGTCAGGGTAATTGTAACTGATATGGGTGTAAATATGGCGATGCTGATAGATAACCTTTCGTTTAGCATGAACGAAGGAGATGAAGATATTTATTATAAGATTGACCTGTCAGAATACAGAACGCTCAATGTGCCTTCTGTAAAAATCGACACAAAGGTAAAAAGTAATGGTTTAACAGAAAGACCGAACACTGCAGGAGCAGGAAATACACATACAGTGGTTCGTGGTGATACTCTCTGGGCGATTGCTAAAAAGCATTATGGAAACGGTTCACAGTACACCAAAATATATAATGCCAATACGGATAAAATCAAGAATCCGAATCTGATATATCCCGGACAGGTATTAACCATTCCGGGATAGGAGGAGCGTTATGAAATTGTTAACCGGAGGAAAGGATATCAGTGAGTTAGTCGAAAGCATAAGCTGGAGCGGAGATACAAAACAGGTGGCAAGAAAAATAAATTTTACGATTGCCAAAAACAGCAAGGATGCCAGTTTCCCTAAAGTTGTCATAAATGAAGGGGATGAGATCATCATGCGCAATGACTCAAATGAAAATATATTTGGTGGAATTATATTTGATATTGATAAGACTGCCAGCTCCAATGTAGTTACTTACTTAGCCTTTGACCTGATGTTCTATGTGAATAACTCGGATGTCAGCAAGGTTTATGAAGGTCTGCCGGAAAATATCACAAAGGAAATAGCTGCAGAGCTTGGGATTGAATGTGGAGAAATTGTAGCAACTGGAGTTAGTGTATATATGCCATGCTTGGGTAAAAAGGCATATGAAGGAATTATGATGGCATACACTGCAGCCAGTCGGAAAAATGGCAAAAAGTACATTCCTTTAATACAAAAAGTGAATAAACTGTGTGTGGTAGAAAAAGGTACACAGTGCGGTGTAATCTTGAGTGGGGACTACAACTTGACGGATGCCAATTATAAAAGTTCTCTGCAAAGCCTGGTGAACAAAGTTATCATAACTGATAAAAATGGGAATGCAGTCAATACCGTTGAGGACAGGGATTCACAAAGCAAGTACGGCACCGTACAGAAGGTATATAAGCAAGAAGATGGGAAAGATGCAACAGCCGAGGCTAAGAACCTACTGAAAACCACCGAACAATCCGCATCCGTTAATGGCATCCCAAATGATTTCAGAGCGGTGTCCGGATATTCTCTTGTAATTCAGGAACCGGATACAGGCTTGTATGGAGCCTTTTTTATTGAAAGTGATACCCATACCTTCACAAACGGAAAAGCGGAGATGCAGCTAACATTGGCTTTTGAAAATATGATGGATGAAATAGAAATTGAAAAAACAGATAAGGAGGGAAAGGATGAGTGAAAGAAGTATTGTTGAGATGGTAGAGCTGCTTAAGGGTGGAAACAAAAACCCTTCTGCAGATAGTGGAGTTATGCTGGCTGAGATTGCAAGCGTTTCTCCTTTGGTACTGAAAACCAGCAACAGCTCCATATCAAAAAATATTTATATCAATCCTGCCTATATGCTTGAGGCTTCAGGAGGAGAGGCAAAAATTGAAAGCCTGTTTGCCGATGCACCAGCTCCAAAGGTGTTATTTGATTTCTTGAAAGTATTTCATAAAAATTATTTACTGAAAAAAGGAGATACAGTGATTGTAGTGCAAGCTGGAATCTCTTTTTATGTGGCAGAAAAGGTGGTGAAGGTGTCGTGAGTATTTTCCCATTTATTGATCCGGAGGTGGTTGCAGATAGCTCATCTTCAAATGAGCTTCCTTTATTTAAGGAGTATGCTTATGACTTTGAAGAAAACAAGCTGCTTCTTGATAAAACAGGCAAGACATTCTTTGTTGAAGGAAATAAGGCACTGATGATATGGATCATGAAAGCTCTCACAACACCAAGGTTTCGGTTTACCGCATATAGCTCTGATTTCGGAAATGAGATAGAAGATAATCTTGTGGGAAAGTCGGTTTCCGAGGATATCGCAACCTTGGAACTAGAGCGGTATATTGTGGAGGCATTAATGGTAAATCCATATATTCAGGAGCTGAATGAATTTGAATTTGAACCCCAGCAAAGCGGTACAGGTATCACGTTTGCCTGTACCAGTATTTACGGGAAAGAGAAAATCAGCTTTGTAGTGAAAGGAGTTGGTACATAATGGATTTTACAGCAAGTGGAATTTTGGAACGAATGAAACAGGAATTAACGAATGAAGACAGCCGGATTGAAGGAAGTTTTACAATGGATAATCTGCAGGCTGTATCCGAAGAACTGGCTCGCTTCAATGCAATGCTGATTGATCCTTTAAAACAGGAGATTGCTGATAGAAAAGACGAAACTGTCACAAGCGGAAATGAAAGGCATTATGTGCAATGGGCAAAGGAAGTAGTAGATGAGAACAATAAAAAAGTAGTAGGGAATGCAAGGGCTTACGGCTTAAGAGATGGCTCTGGTGTTGTTTATGTTGCTCTTATTTCTATGTCTGCAGATGCTCCAAGCGAAAGCATTGCACAGCTGGTGGAAGCCTATATTCAAACAAAACGACCTGTGGGGGCAATACCTATCATAGTAGCTGCTTCAGCAATTGATATTCATATCAGCGGAGAAATTGAAGTCCGGGACGGATATGATCTTGAGACTATAACAGCACAGGCAAAAACGAGCATTGAGCAATATTTCACAGAAATGGCTTTTAAAAAGAATACCACAGCCCTTAACTATCACAGGATTGGAATTATCATCAGTGAAATAGCAGGAGTATCAGAAATTATGGACTACACGCTAAATGGTGGAGAGGAATCCATTGTTGCTGGATATGATGAATATTTCAGTTTGAAGGGACTGGTGTTACATGGCAGTTAATGATGAAAGAATGCTGCCAAAGCGTGTCAGGAAAATGTATCAGATGGAGGATTTGCTTCAGGCAGAACAATTTATATTAAACACTATTCTCGGCATCATAAATGATATGATTTCAGAAGCAGCAACAATTAACAGTTTGCCCATGACAAAGGTAAATACGGAATATATAGCAACAATGGTTTCCAATAATCCCAGCACTGTTAGAGAATATTCAGATGGTGTTACCATAGACATTCTGGTAAGCAGAAACTCTGGACAGCAAACCAATCTGCCTAAACTAAGAAAGTATTTGAATGACCTGATCCCGGCACATTTAAAATTTAATATCTATTATGTTTACAAGACCATAATAGGGATTAATGTAAAAAGAAAGTTTTACCGTTACTCATTGGACTTGTGTGGAAGCGGATATGCCGGAGAGGAGCCTTATACCTCAACGGTCGGAAAGGTTGTTCAGGAAGGTGCGCTTGTTGCCCATGACGCTTCAGGTTATATTATCCATCACGATATGACAGGGGAATATCCTTATTTATCCACTGTCGGCATTGTGAAAAGTGAGGTGGCAGAACTTAGCCATAGATCACAGGCTTTTAAAGTAATAAAAGAAATGCCTGGAGAGATGTTGACAGGAGAAGAGCCAGTCTTGTCAACTGCAGGATTCTTGGCTGAACAGAAAATTGACATTATGGAAAAAGGTTCTGCCTATATTGTATATCATAAATTGGCTGGAGAGCATCCCAATGTTTCTACAGCTGGATGTCAAACAGAGAGCATGGTATCACCACAGGTAAAAGCAACTGCATTTCATTATGAACTGCAGTTTTGCAGTGATGATGATTATTGCGGAGAGGAATAGGAGGTGTCGAAATGCTGACAGAAAGTGCATTGCAGAGTTATTTAAAGCATACTAAGCGGACAATAGCATCTGCAAAATATAAAATTGGCAGCACATATTATGAAGCGGAAATAGACCGTATTGTAATGCTTGAGAATACTCCAAGTACAATGGAGGTTTATCTGGTTATCAGTCCTCCGGTAAATACGGAGGTGGAAATCAGCGAAGTATGCCTTTATGATACTTCGGGAAATTTGTTTCTAAAAAATGTTGAAAAAGAGGGAAAGAGGCTGAAAATCAATCCCTTACAAGAGGGTGGTATTTATGTGCTGACCTTTGAATTTGAAGATAAGGAGGTGGAGTAAAGTGGGATTACTTTATGATATCCGCAGATGGTTGGATCATGTAACAGAATACCCGAACCGCAGGAAAGTGATTGACAATGGAGACGGTACACAGACGATTGAAAAGGCACAAGGCAGAATCATTCAGCAAGGTACAGCCAGAAATGCTCCGAATTACAATAATATGGAGACAGGCATTTTTGCCAATAGTGCATATGTAGCTTTTGTACAGCAACAGGTGCTGCAGCTTCAAAGGAACGATGAAGAGCTTCAGGGGGAGATAGGAACGGTAGAGCTGGCGAACAGTAGGAACTATCCTTTCCCCGGAGCAGCTGCTACGGTCTCTATAAATAATTTAAGATCATCACTTAACTATGAAGTTCATACAGAGGTCATGGAGTGTTCTGGTGGGTTTGTGGAAGAAATTGAAGTGTATGATAAGCAGTTAAACGGCTTTAAAATAAGGCTGAAAGGCTCTGCAAAAAGCGCAGTAGTAAAGTATTCTATATCAGGAGGTTTGTATCAATGAAAATCATAAGTAAAAATGAAGGAAGAGTAATTCCGTATGAGGAGAACAATGGGAAGATAACTTTTAACGATGAACTCATGGTAAATCTTCAAAAGTACGAAAGGGATTTTGAACAGCATCTTGATATTTGTATGGATGCGAACAAATGCCTTGCAATGGGATTGGTAAATAATTACGTGGCTCAAATTGATATCCCAGCCAGACAGTATGAAGATGTTGTTGACGGTGTGGATGAAGATGGCAGAGATAAAATTACAAAAAGTCCGTTGCCATTGGATATGAATAATGTTGTTTTGACATTATGGAATGTGGAGGTATAAGAGATGAGTAACTTTGATGCAATGAAACTGGCGGTTGAAGCAACCATGCCGAATAATACGGTTTTATATGATGATAGAGGACTTCCATCTATTATGGTGAGGATACCTAAGTTTAATATCTCTGATGTGCTGGAAGGTGGCTCAAATTCTGTGCATCCTGCATTCGTAGTGAACGGAGTGGAGGTTCCTGAAATATACATAAGCAAATATCACAATATTGTTATTGATGACAGGGCTTACAGCTTACCAATGCAAGACCCAAGGGCATATGTGACCGCTGATCAGGCAAAGGCTTATTGTGAAAACAAGGGAGCGGGATGGCATAGGATGACAAATGCAGAATGGGCAGCAATTGCCATGTGGTGTCTGAAAAATGGATTTATGCCAAGAGGAAACAATAACTATAGCAGAGATATTTCTTATCCCCATGAAAAAGGTGTGGTTACTTATACATATGATAATGGAGTCAATGGAAGAGTAGCAACCGGATCAGGAGCAGTAACGTGGGCTCATGATGGTACAAATGCTGGTATCTTTGACCTGAACGGAAATGTATGGGAGGAAGTTGCCGGAATGCGCTTGGTTAATGGAGAAATTCAAATTATCCCGGACAATAACGCTGCTGCAGGAGTAGATGATTCGGCAACCAGTACGTTGTGGAAAGCAATAAAACCTGATGGAACATTAGTTACTCCGGGAACTGCAGGAACTTTGAAAGTCGACGCAGCTGGAGCCAATGGAAGCGGTGCATCAGTGATTAATACAACAATTACGAATCAGGGAGTTGATGATACTACCAGCATGTATACGGAGTTTAAATCATTGACAGCAAAGAGTGGAGTAACCATTCCGGAGATAATGAAAGTCCTTGGACTTTTCCCATATTCAACCGATCATGGTGGAGACGGATTTTGGGCAAGAAACAATGGAGAACGCTTGCCTCTCCGTGGTGGCGGCTGGTACTATGGTTTGCAAGCTGGTGTGTTCGCCCTGAATTTGAACAGCCCCCGGTCGTACTCGTCTCTCAATGTCGGGTTCCGCTCCGCTTTTGTTAATCTGTAATCTGGTTCCTGTGTTCTGATACTCCCAGCGATAGCTGGGAGTTAGTTTATAAAATTGAGTCATAACGTAATACGTTATAATCTAACAAAATTATGATATATTATCACGCAAATGATATAATCCCTTACAAAAAGAGGGAGGTTAGAAATGGAGGAGTTGAAGATACTTCAAAAAGTCTTTGATATGATGAAGTACGGATATCAAGCTCTCCAACAGTTCCCCAAAAGTGAAAAGTTCGCTATTGTTGCTGATATAAAACATTGTATGCATCTGATTTTAGAAAGGGTTATCGAAGCAAATAAAAAGTATTACAAAAAGACAACGCTTCAGGAATTGGATGTGGAAGTTACCAAGTTAAAAGCCTATTTAAGACTTTCTTATGATTTAGGTTTCCTGCCTATGAAGAAATATGAGATATGGTCAGGAATGGTTGTTGAAATAGGAAAAATGATTGGAGGATGGATTAAGTCAGCACAAAGGTAAACTTTGGGAGTAAGTCGCAATTGCCTATCCGTGGTGGCAGCTGGAACAATGGTTTGCAAGCTGGTGTGTTCGCCCTGAATTTGAACAACCCCCGGTCGAACTCGAATCACAATGTCGGGTTCCGCTCCGCTTTACTCTCATCGTCAGATGTAATATACCCAAGGGTATATTTCCAGTACAGGGAGGATAAAGGGATTTACTTCCACGCTGAAAAGCGAAAAACATGAACTGTTGTGAATACCGATAATAGCGAAAGCGAATTCCGTAACGCACAATGAAAGGAGGAAGCCTTTGAAACCAATCACAAATCTTTATTATGAAATCTGCAGCTTTGAAACGCTCTACATTGCGTATTTGAATGCTAGGAAAAATAAACGATATAGAGAGGAAATTCTAAGGTTCTCCTCCAATTTAGAAGAAAACCTGTTAAAAATTCAGAAGGAGCTGCAGGAGCATACTTATAAAACCGGGAAGTATCGTAAGTTTGTTATTGTTGATCCTAAAGAAAGATTAATTATGGCACTTCCATTTGAGGATAGAGTCGTGCATTGGGCAGTATATTTGGTGCTTAATCCTATATTTAAGAGGCAGTACATAAATGACAGTTATGGCTGCATTATTGGAAAGGGAGTTCATTCAGCCACAAAACGGCTGCAATACTGGTTAAAACAAGTACACCGGAAAGAGGATAAGTATTATTTCCTGAAGCTGGATGTATCAAAATTTTACTACCGGGTAGATCATCAGGTGTTATTAAATATTATTCATAAAAAGATAGCGGATAAGGAAGTAATGGCATTGCTGGGTGAGATTATAAATTCGGAAAATACAGCATTTGGACTGCCACCGGGAATGGGAATCGAAGAAACGGAAGAGAGATTATTTGACAGAGGAATGCCTATCGGAAATTTAAGCAGCCAGATGTTTGCCAATATATACATGAATGAGATTGACCAGTATATAAAAAGGGAATTGAAGGTGCATTACTATATCCGGTATATGGATGATATGATAATCCTCTCAAACAGCAAAATAGAGTTACATGAGATAAAGGAGAAGGTGGAGCTATTTCTAAATGAAAGGCTGAAGCTTGATCTGAATAGCAAGACTTGTATAAGACCAGTCACACTTGGGATTGATTTTGTTGGTTATAAGGTATGGAATACCCATATTAAACTAAGAAAATCAACCATGAAGCGGATGAAACGAAGGCTGCAGTATATGAAAAGACAGTATGAAAGCGGACAGGTGGAACTGGCAAAGGTAACTGAAACGGTAGCCAGCTACAAGGGTATGATGCAGCATTGCAATAGTTACAATTTAAGGAAAAAGTTTTTTGATAGTTATGTGTTACAAAGAAACTCAAAAGAGGATGAGGAAAATGAGCAGTCTACAGATCATTGATATGTTATGTGAAATAACAACAAAACAAGCGGAAATCATAAAAGGTTTGATGCTTGAGCTTGAACATAATAAGCAGATATCCGAGGAGTTAAAGAAGGATTATCGGAGCCGGGTTAGAGAGACGAACAGAGAGATGGATGTGGCAGAATTCCATTGCAGAAAAATCATTAATACTGATGATGTAGAAAAAGAAGAATAGATAATTGAAAGGAGCTTGAAAGAGCTTCTTTTTAATTGGATAAATTGTTGTTTAAAGGGCTTTTAAAAGCCCTTTTTACATAGAAAAATTTATTGAAAAGGAGAGATGCAGCATGGTAACGAGTACAACGGATGCAGTAGCCATCATCATTGTTTTTGCAATTCTCATTCAGTTCTGCGTAGACAGAGTGAAGGAGATCGCAGGAGAGAAGGTGATGGGGTATGTCAAAGCTCCTGTGTGGGCATTGGCATTTGGTATCGTTTTTGCCTTGGTATTTAAAATCGACTTATTTCAGTTGATGGGATATCCGGCAGACATACCAATTGTGGCAAAAGTATTTACTGGTTTGATTTTGTCATCGGGCTCTACAGGAGTGCATGAGCTTATTGCAAAAATCAGGGATTCAAGAACGGAATAGGAGGACAGGTAGATGAATCTTAGTCAAAGAATCATGACAAAAAATCCTTGCTATAAGGCAGGAAAAAAAATCGAAGTAAAAGGACTGATGCTTCATAGCGTAGGGTGTTCACAGCCTTCTGCAGAAGTGTTTATCAACCAGTGGAATAAAGAAAGCTATGACAGGGCTTGCGTTCATGCGTTTATTGAACCAAATGGCAATGTATATCAGACACTTCCTTGGAATCACAGAGGCTGGCATGGAGGCGGGAGCTGCAATAATACCCATATCGGAGTAGAAATGACAGAGCCTTCCACTATCACATACACAGGAGGGGCTTCTTGGAAAGAAGCATCAGACGGGGCAAATACAAGGAGCCACGTTATGGGAACCTATCGTACTGCGGTTGAGTTGTTTGCATATCTTTGTAAAATGCATTCTCTTAATCCTTTGAGCGATGGAGTTATTATAAGTCATAGTGAAGGCTGCAAAAGAGGTATTGCCTCCAATCATAGTGATGTTGAACACATTTGGAAACAGTTTGGTTTAACTATGGATCAGTTTAGAAGTGATGTAAATAATGCCATGTATTCTTCTTCTGGTTCTGCTGAAGAAACAGGAGAGCTTTACAGGGTGCAGACAGGAGCGTTCTCTGTAAAAGGCAATGCCGATAGCTTGGCTGCCAGATTAACTTCCGGGGGCTTTGATACCTATATAGTAGAATCGGGTGGTTTATACAAAGTTCAGGTTGGAGCATTTAAAAAGAAATCAAACGCTGAAAGCCTGTTGAACAGCCTGAAAGAAAAAGGGTATGATGCATTTATTACCACAGAATCAGGGAACGCAGTATCTGCTGGAAGTGGAGGTTCAGGAAAGAGCATCGTTAAGGGTGGAAAAGTAAAGGTAATAAATGCGGTGACCTATAATGGTTCTAAATTTGTTACCTATTATGATCAGTACGATGTGATTGAAGTAAAGGGTGACAGAGTTGTGATTGGTGTTGGAAGTACGGTAACAGCTGCTGTGAACGCATCCAATCTTCAGGCTATTTAATTTTTGAATTAGATGGATTTTACCGGGGGCGAACAGCTCCCGGCTTTCCTATAATAATAATGCCCCTTCATCATTATTTAGGAGGATAATTAAATGAATAGTTTTATAGCGTGGATCGGCGGTAAGAAGCTGCTTAGAAAAAATATTATTAAAATGTTTCCAGAAGAAAAGGAAATCGACCGATATATCGAAGTGTTTGGAGGTGCTGGCTGGGTATTATTTGGTAAGGAGCCGAGTAAACATCTTGAGGTATATAATGATGTGGATAGTAATCTGGTTAACTTGTACAGGTGTATAAAATACCATTGTGAAGCTCTGCAGGAGGAGCTGGATTGGCTTTTGATTTCAAGAGAGCAGTTTTTTGACTGCAAGAATCAGCTTGATACAAGAGGCTTGACAGACATACAGAGAGCAGCGAGATACTTATTTATTATTAAGATCAGCTTTGGATCAGATCGGAGAACCTTTGGAACAAATAAGAAAAATCTTGCGAACACCATAGAATACCTTCCGCAGATTAAAGATCGTTTAAAAAATGTAGTGATTGAGAATAAAGATTTTGAAAGCTTGATAAAGGTATACGATAGACCGGGAGCCTTGTTTTATCTTGATCCACCATATGTTGGAACGGAGAAATACTACGATAGCGGATTTGGTACAGATGACCACATCCGTTTAAATACCCTTTTAAAAGGTATTAAAGGAAAATTTATATTATCGTACAATGATGATGAGATGATCCGAGAACTGTACCGGGATTTTGAAATAGTAGGAATTAGTAGAAACAGTAATCTATCAAATAAAACCAATGCAGAAGAATACAAAGAGCTTGTAATCAAAAACTTCTAAGCATTATTTTTTTAGGCTATAAATAACGCATTACGTTATAATCTAACAAAATAATACTTAATCAGACCCCGAATGGTAAAATATCACAAAGGGGCATGAAGATTATGGTTAAAATTCATTTGTCAAGGCTTCTCGGAGAAAAGCGATGGACACAGTCAGATTTGGCGAGGCTCACAGGTATCAGAGCTTCAACTATTAACGAATGGTATCATGAAATAATACAGAGACCGAATATAGAACATATTGACAAGATATGCGAGGTTCTGGATTGTGAAATATCTGATCTGATGGAATACATACCAAATGAAAAGAAAAGGACTGGAAGAAATTTAATTCTCGAAGAGCATGGAAATAGGAAATCGAAAGATAGCCAAAATTAAAAGCCAAAAAAGAACGTTTAAATGGTTTTCAAAGACTGTTTAAGCGTTCTTTTTTAATATCTGAAAGAAAGTGGTTTTTTCATTTTGTGCGAAAAATTTTTGCATTTTGCGCGCAAAGCTACAAAGAGGCTTATTAAATATACAAAAAAACTGCGGGCAGCATCTATATGTTAAACTGGACGGGAAATTCCGTCTACTCACGATGCCGGCACTTTATGAAATGGGAATGAATTATTCCAAATGGTATTACGTGCTACCAGTGGATCTGATCATTATTACTTCCTTTACGGTTGCACAGGATACGAAAGTGATCCTGGAGGTGGCGAGCCAAAAGAAGATCGCCTATGACTTCATTCTCACGAACCAACTGGTACTTGGTGAATTTGAATTTACTAAGGAAGTTCATGCAATCGAGATCCAACAGGGGTTACGTTTTGACATCGATTGTGAGGAATACCCCGGTCTTCATTATGACCTGCAAATACCGGAGGTTCCTTATGTAATCAGCGACGATCGTATCTTTTTTACCGATGATGCTCCTAAGGATGAAACCTTTTTAACAATTTCCCTTTCGGGTCAGAGCTACTTCCAATGTATCATTAGCGGTCATTTACAGGAGGCTCCGGCTTCTATCAGCTCCTATGTCTCCTTTGAAAAGGAAAAGAATTTATATATTGATTTTTATCAACAATTAAACCGGAACTTTTACCTCAAGTCCTCGGAGGAGAGTCTACAGACTCAACTTGAAATATTAAACCAGACGGCTTGGTGGTATAGCCATAATGCGATGGTTCATTTTGCCGATCCTCATGGGTTGGAACAACCCGGTGGAGCAGCCTGGGGAACCAGAGATGTATGCCAGGGGCCCATGGAATATTTTTTGGCAACGCAAAATTACGAACTGGCCGGAAAGATTCTGTTAAATATCTTTTCCCATCAAAATAGTGGCACTGGGGAATGGCCACAGTGGTTTATGTTTGACCGTTACCAGAAGGATGCAGGAGAATGCCATGGAGATGTTGTTTTCTGGCCTTTAAAAAGTATCGGAGACTATATAAAGTGTTCTTCGGACTATTCTTTGCTACAGGAAAGGATACCATATGCAGAAGGAGAAGAGAGAAAAGAAACCTTGCTGCAGCATATTAAAGTAGCTTTTTCGGCAATTCAAAAGAGATTTATTAATAATAGCGGACTTCTAACCTATGCCGGTGGTGATTGGGACGATACGCTACAACCGGCTGACCCGTCCATGAAAGAACATCTGATCAGTTCCTGGACGGTTGCCTTGGCTTATCAAACCCTGAATAGTCTAAGTCAGTTGATCAGACCTGTTGACATAGACTTCTCAGCGCTTTTGTCTGAACGTGCCGCTTTCATAAGAAGGGATTTCTCGTCACTATTAATACAGGACGGAGTGATAGCAGGATTTGCAAGGCAGGAAAAAGAAGGCTTCACCTATATCCTTCATCCCTCGGATAAGGAAACAGACATCGGTTATCGCCTGATTCCAATGACACGAAGTATTATTGCTGAGTTGGTGGAGCCGTTTCAGGCGAACAACAATATGGATATTATCCATAGGGAATTAAAGTTCCCCGACGGAGTGCGTCTGATGAATAAACCGGCCCATTACAGTGGAGGAATCAGCAAGCTCTTCAAACGTGCGGAACAAGCGGCAAATGTCGGTCGTGAAATTAGCCTGCAATATACCCATGCGCATATCCGTTATATCGAAGCATGTGCAAAACTTGGAGATGCACAGAGTGCGTGGGAGGGATTATTCACAGTAAATCCAATTCGAATCCAACAAGCAGTTCCCAGTGCCTCCCGAAGACAAAGCAACATGTACTTTAGCAGTTCGGACGGATTTTACAGGG